>NZ_JQFL01000053.1:0-111079 GCF_000764215.1 Pseudoalteromonas sp. ND6B | reverse complement strand
GAGGGGTTGCTCCTAGTACGAGAGGACCGGAGTGAACGAACCGCTGGTGTTCGGGTTGTCATGCCAATGGCATTGCCCGGTAGCTACGTTCGGAACTGATAAGCGCTGAAAGCATCTAAGCGCGAAGCAGGCCTCGAGATGAGTTCTCACTAGACTTTTAAAGTCTCTGAAGGGCCGTTGAAGACTACAACGTTGATAGGCAAGATGTGGAAGTGGTGTGAGCCATTAAGCTAACTTGTACTAATTACCCGTGAGGCTTAACCATACAACGCCAAACGCGTTTTATGTGATAGTTTAAGCGCAGAAGTTAATAGAACTAAAGTAGATTACTTGATTACTCTTTATTATCAGAAATTCCAAATTTTAGTAAGCTTGATAAAATCGACCTTACACCAAATTTGCTTGGTGACAATAGCGTTTTGGACCCACCTGACCCCATGCCGAACTCAGTAGTGAAACGAAACAGCGCCGATGATAGTGTAGCATTTGCTATGTGAAAGTAGGACATTACCAGGCTCCAAATTAAAGAAAGCCCGACTAGAAATAGTCGGGCTTTTTTACGTCTGTAGGAAAGTAAAAATATTAGCTATCAGCCGTCAGCTATCAGTTGCACAGTGTCAACCTGTACTTCGTAGCGTGGGTTGAGTATTACGAAACTCATGGGTAAAAGAACGCACCGACTACCTCAGAGTCCAATTCATCCCATTAAAAAACATAAGTGTACCTTGCTGTGTGGCTCTAGAGCGCTGTAGGCACTACGATATTACCATGGCTCCAAATTTAGAAAGCCCGGCTACTGCGTTGTCGCTAAGAATAACGTATCGGTATCAGGTAGCAAATCCATATAATACCAATCCGCAATAATACTCAATCATTTTGCGGGGCTAAACGTGCCGCTACCTGTGTTAAAAAATTCTCATTTAGAACAACTAAATAGCGAATTTTTTGCCTAGCTATCACCCCGTTTTTCCTGCCTCAAAATAGACAGCTTAATTAAGCGAATTGGTATAAATTGGTAATAAATACTCAAATAAGGGGGTTGCGCCCTTATTCTTGATTGATACATTTCTGATCTTACTTGAAAAAAAACCAATGAGCCCAAAGTCTACTTAATCAACACTTATTTTAATAGAGCCTATCATGTCGTTATTACCTTCATCTTCCAACGTTAAGCAATTCGTATATTTAGCACAGCAAATAAGAGAGCATGAGGGTAATGCTGCAAAAGCCAGTGGTTGTGATCTGTTTACCCTAATGGAACGAGCGGGGCATGCCGCCTTTTTAAATTGGAAATCATTCAATGCACAGCAGACTCTAGTACTCGTAGGGAGTGGCAATAACGCAGGAGATGGCTATATTGCGGCTAGCCTTATTAAGCAAGCAGATAGACATGTAGTGGTATGTGCCGTTGATGAAAATAAAGAATTAACCGACGATGCTGCAAAAGCACAAAAGCGCTGGATTGATGCCGGTGGTGAAATTTGTAACTTTAGCGCTGATGCACTCGATGAGTGTGATGTAATCATTGATGCATTACTGGGCACTGGTCTTGAAAATACGGTACGCGATAATGTTGCCACTATAATTAAAGCGGCTAATGAAAGCACTAAACCAATACTCAGTATTGATGTGCCATCAGGTATAAATGCTGATACAGGCCAACCTTTAGGCATTGCAATTAAAGCCACTAAAACAATTACTTTTGTAGGGGTAAAACAAGGGTTAACAACGGCTGCAGGTAAAGAGTATGTTGGTGAGCTTATCTTTGATGACTTGGCTATTGGTGAGCCATTCGTAGAATTAGCGAGCCCATCGGGTAAGCTTATTAATATCAATAGTTTTAAAGGCTTAGGCCCACGTGCTCTGAATAGTCATAAAGGTAGTTATGGAAAATTACTGTGTATTGGTGGGAATCAAGGAACGGCAGGTGCTATCAGATTAACAAGCGAGGCAGCGCTTAGAGCTGGTGCTGGAATGGTCAGAGTGTATACCCATGAAAGCTCAATTATGCCAGTCAGTTTTGGCCGACCAGAGCTTATGGTAAGTAGTAATAACTTGCAACACGCATTGGAGTGGGCAAGCTGTGCTGTTATTGGCCCAGGCCTTGGACAAGACGAATGGGCGCAAAATACCTTTAATCAAGTCATTGAGTATTGTACACATAATAATATGCCTTTAGTTATTGATGCTGATGCACTTAATTTACTCGCTAAACAAGCTTCACCGAAAATGCCCACGCGGCGTGTACTTACCCCGCATCCGGGCGAAGCCTCTCGATTATTAAAGGTGTCGACTGGGGAGATAGAGTCTGATCGGTTCAGCTATGTTCAACAATGTGCTAAACGTTACTCAGCAGTTTGTGTTTTAAAAGGCGCAGGAACTTTAATAGCCGATGGTAAGCATACTTGGGTTTGTGAAGAAGGAAGCCCTGCGCTTGCTGTTGGCGGTAGCGGTGATGTTCTTACTGGTATTGTAGGGGCATTACTTGCTCAAGGGTTAGATTGTGCTGAGGCGACTTGCTATGGTGTTACACTGCATGCTAAAGCAGGTGATATTGCTGGGCAAAAAAATGGAGAGCGAGGTATGCTACCTAGCGATCTGTTTTGTATAGTGAGGCGGTTAATTAATAATATAAAACCATAAGATAAAAGCATTCATATTAATTTTGTTCTTTTTTTGATAAATCCATTAACCTTCTTATACTTAGTTAACGCTGTTTGGTTGTAACTGAGGTTAAAAATGTTAATACAGAAAAAAATGTATGCGGGAAGCTTATTACTTATCGTTTTCTCTTTGCTCGTTTTAACCGTAATTATGCAATGGGTGATAACGCCAATTATAAAAAATGAAGCTATTTCTGCAGCTAAGTTACAGGCTAAAGTAATCGGAGAATCATTTGCTAAGGATTTAGGAAAAAGTGCAGCATTAACTAAAAGCTTATCTGTTGTTGCTCAAACACTTCCCCTTGATAAAGATCAATTTATTAAAAATTTGGCACCGTTAATTGCTAGTGGTTCAGGCATTGCCGGTGGTGGAATATGGCCAGAGCCAAATATGTTAGATGCATCAGCACAAAGGGCATCTTTGTTTTGGGCTAAGGGCGATAATGGTCAATACACTTTATTAGATGACTACAACCAAGCTGATAGCAGTCCATATCAACAAGAAAGCTGGTATACAAGTGCTGCTAACGCTCAACCAGGCGTATGTGTATGGTCTGAGGCTTATGTTGATGCAGTTTCGAATGTGCCTATGGTAACTTGTTCCGTTAAAATTGAGCGTAATAATCAGTTTTGGGGAGTCGCTACTTTAGATATAGAGCTTTCTCATATTGAAAAGTCACTCCTTGCTGAAAACCAAGCAACCGGTACCTACAGTTTTATTATTGATAGTGCGCAGCAGTTTGTTTCTATTCCTGCATTTAGAGATACGAACTTAGCCATGCTAAATTTTTCACAAGTTGTGAGTAAAGATAGCTCTTTACAGCCTCTAGTTAACGCCTTGAAAAATAAAGATAGACTCGTAGCAGAGTTTAGTTCAGGTGTCATAAAGGGGGATAGCTCAATTCTAGTGACATTTTCACTGCCGGAGCAAAAGTGGCGATCTGGCGTGATAATTCCAACAGCGATTGCAAAAAAAGCAGCTAATACGCTGACATATTATTTGTATGGTTCATTCATTGTGCTCATTGTTATATTTATATCGGCATTATTAGTCTTTGGTAAGCGATTAGTTGAGCAAATAGAGCAGACTTCGGCGCAAGTTAGGTCATTAATGCAAGGGCAAACAGATTCTAAATTACCAATATCAGGGGATGATGAAATGAGTCATCTTTGCGAAGCTATTAATGATTACGGTGATCATCTTATTAAAATTCTTGGGCTGATTAAAGAAGAGGCGGCCTCAGTAAAAAACAATGCTGAATCTATTGATAACTTGAGTAGTAATAGTCAGCAACGCGCACATGAACTAATGCAAGAAAATGAACTGTTAGCCACGGCTATCAATGAAATGTCGATAGCGGCTTCATCGGCATCAGAAGATATTGGTGGCGTTGCAGATATTACCGCTAAGTCATCAGATCTTGTAAACTCTGGATTTAATGTTATTGAACAAAACGCAGAATCTATCCAGCTGTTGTTCAATAAACTAACTGAGTCGTCCAATGCAATATCACAAATCTCTGAAGATTCACAGCAGGTTGGTTCGGTATTAGATGTGATTATGAATATCTCTGAGCAAACTAATTTGCTTGCGCTTAATGCTGCTATTGAGGCTGCTCGTGCTGGTGATTCTGGAAGGGGGTTTGCGGTCGTTGCTGATGAAGTTAGAACACTGGCACAAAGAACGCAACAATCAGCTGGTGAGATTGAAACCATGATAAGTCAGTTACAACAAGCGGCTGCAAAAGGAGTCAGTGTTATTCAAGAATGCCGAGAGTTCTCAGAAGTGGTCAATGATCGTTCAAATACAACACGCACGCAATATGAAAATATAGTTGATGCATTTAACGACATTAAAGGGCGCTCAGCAAGTATTGCCGTAGCCACAGAAGAACAGGCTCAAGTAACCGTCAATGTTAAAAAACTAGCGGAACGGATCCGAGAAATATCAGGACAAAATGCCGCCGATGCCGAAGACTTTAGAGAAGTAAGTAAAGCCTCTAATAGTCAAGCACAAAGGCTATACGACATTAGTCAGCAGTAACTCAATATAAAAAATCCAAGCCTTGCTTGGATTTTTTATATAAATTTGTTTATTAATTTAAAATTATGAGGATTTAAAAGTCTATCTATGAAGCTCGCCAGCTCTTTCTGGTTGATAAGTTACCTCTTTAATAGTTACTGTTATTAACCCACCGCCTGGCTTTGGCCATTCAATTTGATCTCCCTGTGAAAGGCCAAGTAATGCACTACCAACAGGGGCTAAGATTGATATTTTGTTGCCACTTGAGTCAATATTCTTCGGGTAAACAAGCGTTAAAGTAAACTCCTCACCTGTAGATTCAACAACAAAGTTCACTGTTGAATTCATGGTTACCACGGTTGAGGGAACTTCGTGTGGCTCCACTATGTTAGCCCTACCAAGTTCTTTTTCACCCGCAAAACTGTTCGCAGGTAATGATTCCATTAGCGCATACAATCGATCTGCATCCAGTGATGAGATGATTATTTCAGGTTTAGTATTCAACTTAATATCCTTAATCATGTTAAATAAAATTTACTCTGGGTATAGCTTGCAGGAACTCAGTTGCATTGGAATACACTGAGATAATTTTATTGTTGTCTTAGTGAATTTATTTTATCTATATTGCTAAAAACCCAGCCGAAGCTGGGTTTTTATTTGAGCTAGGTGTGTGAGGGGATGATTACATCATGCCGCCCATACCACCCATGCCGCCCATGCCACCCATATCAGGAGCGCCTGCTTCTTCTTTAGGGATTTCAGCGACCATTGCTTCTGTGGTGATCATTAGACCGGCAATCGATCCTGCAAATTGTAATGCAGAACGGGTTACTTTCGTTGGATCTAGGATACCCATTTCAATCATGTCGTTGTATTCGCCAGTGGCTGCGTTGTAACCGTAGTTACCTTCACCGCCTTTCACTGCATTAATAACAACAGATGCTTCGTCGCCTGCGTTTGTAACGATTTGACGAAGTGGTGCTTCCATCGCGCGAAGTGCCACTTTAATACCGTGGTTTTGGTCTTCGTTATCGCCTAGTAAGTCTGCTAATTTGCTAGCAGCACGCACTAATGCAACACCACCACCTGGTACTACGCCTTCTTCAACCGCTGCGCGAGTTGCATGTAATGCATCTTCAACACGATCTTTTTTCTCTTTCATTTCAATTTCAGTAGCGGCACCTACTTTGATTACTGCAACACCGCCAGCTAATTTAGCCATGCGCTCCTGTAGCTTTTCTTTATCGTAGTCTGAAGTCGCTTCTTCAATTTGTGCTTTGATTTGTGCAACACGGCCGTTAATGCCGTCTTCTTCACCAGCACCATCAATGATTGTTGTGTCGTCTTTAGTGATTACTACGCGTTTAGCTGTCCCTAAGTCTTCAACTGTTGCTTTTTCAAGCTCAAGGCCGATTTCTTCAGAAATCACAGTACCGCCAGTTAATACCGCGATATCTTGTAGCATTGCTTTACGGCGATCGCCAAAACCAGGTGCTTTAACCGCTGATACTTTTACAATACCACGCATGTTATTCACTACTAGTGTCGCTAACGCTTCACCTTCAAGGTCTTCTGCGATGATGAGCAGAGGTTTACTTGCTTTAGCAACCGCTTCTAATGTTGGTAATAATTCACGGATGTTAGATATTTTTTTATCTACAAGTAAGATAAATGGGTTATCTAGCTCAACCGCGCCTTTTTCAGCGTTGTTGATAAAGTATGGAGATAAGTAACCACGGTCAAACTGCATGCCTTCTACAACATCTAATTCGTTTTCAAGTGATTGCCCTTCTTCAACCGTAATAACACCTGTGTTACGGCCTACTTTTTCCATTGCATCAGCAATGATTTCACCAATTTCTTTATCAGAGTTAGCTGAAATAGTACCTACTTGTGCAATCGCTTTAGTATCAGCACATGGAACAGAAAGCGCTTTAAGTTCTGCAACTGCAGCAATGATTGCTTTATCAATACCGCGCTTAAGATCCATTGGGTTCATACCCGCAGCAACCGCTTTAAGACCTTCGTTTACAATAGACTGAGCAAGCACAGTTGCGGTAGTGGTACCGTCACCAGCAGCATCATTTGCTTTAGACGCTACTTCTTTAACCATTTGTGCGCCCATATTTTCAAACTTGTCTTCAAGTTCGATTTCTTTTGCTACAGATACACCATCTTTGGTGATCACAGGAGAGCCAAATGATTTGTCTAATACAACGTTACGACCTTTAGGGCCTAATGTTACTTTTACTGCATTTGCTAGAATATTTACGCCAGTTAGCATTTTTGCACGTGCGTCGCCTGCAAACAGTACTTCTTTTGCTGCCATGTTTAATTTCCTCTAAATTCTTAAAATGTGTGTTAAACGAAAAGTAGGTTTAGCCTACAATGCCTAAAATATTGTCTTCACGCATGATCAGGTACTCTTGACCTTCGATCTTTTCTGTTTTTTCAACATATGAGCCAAATAACACAGTGTCACCGGCTTTCACTTCTAATGCTCGAACGTCACCGTTTTCTAAAACGCGACCATTACCTACGGCAACAACTTCTCCGCGAGTTGATTTTTCAGCTGCAGAGCCAGTTAATACAATACCGCCAGCAGACTTGGTTTCTTCTTCTAGACGCTTGATGATTACGCGATCTTGTAAAGGACGAATGTTCATGTTTTTAGTTCTCCTAACAGTTTCTGAACAGTACAGAAAAAAGTGTATCTAATTTGCTTTCATTAATGGGGGTGGAGTGAAAAATTCCAAGAGAAAAAATGATAAATTTTTAATCTTTTCGCTCGTATTCACCATCTATGGTCTTAGGGCGGTTTTCATCTTGCTCGTGATGCATTGATTGATGAGTTTGCGAAAACCCTGAAGTGCCAGTTTGATGCATGCTGGCGCTCATTCTTACAGTTGCTTGACTAGCAAGTCCTGCAGCTAATTTGTTTCGAATAGCAGGGGTAAGGAGTAGTAAGCCAAATACATCTGTCATAATGCCGGGTGTTAATAAAAGTACCCCTGCAATAATTACGCAAATACCGGTAAACAATTCTTTAGCAGGCATTTGCCCTTGAGCCATTTGCATTTGTACGTTTTGTAGTGCGCCCATTCCTTGCTGTTTCACCATTTTTGCACCCACAATGGCGGTTAGTACCACTAAAGCGATTGTTGCAAAGCCACCTATCACGTCACTAACCTGAATTAGTAAGGCAATTTCAATAATAGGGATGATGATAAACAGCAAAAATAAAATTCTAAACATAAGACTCTCTAAAAAAATGACACTTATTAAGGTGCTAATGAAATATAAGTGAGGGTTGTCGGGTCTATTTTCAAGCTAATAAGAGTAAGTAATAAACGTTAATGTTAGTAAAGTTATAGGTAGCGGGTCTAAATCAATTTACTGCAAAGACCCAAAATGTAGACAGAGTTCGTGTCTACACATTATACCCGCTATCAGCTACTATGGGGCTAGACCCCCGTAAACAAGTAAAGGTTCACTATGACAACGCAATTTAAACTTATTTTTACCACTTGCAAAGATAACGATGAAGCCCGTTTATTGGCTATGGCGCTAATTGAAAAGAAATTAGCTGCTTGTGTAAATATTTTACCGGCCATGACTTCTATTTACATATGGGAAGGTGAAGTAGCTGAAGCAACTGAAGTAAAGCTGCTAATTAAAACTAAGGCTGACAAAATGAACGATGTATTTTTAACCTTAAAAGATCTTCACAGCTACGAAGTACCAGAAATACAAGTTGTTGATGTGGCAACGGGTAACTTGGCTTACTTTAATTGGATGGACGAGGTGCTTCATTAATGCGCTTTATTTTATTTTTTTTATTAAGCGTATTAATGGCGCCTGCTTGGGCGGCACAAAATACCCTTGATGATTTTCTAAAACCGACTCAGCACACATTTTTACCGGTAAATGAAGCGTTTGTATTTGATTTTGACCAGCAAGGAAGTACGTTATTTGTTGGTTGGGATATCGCTGATGACTATTACCTATATAAAGATAAAATAGAAATTATTGCCAAAGGTGCCAGCATTGACGTGCCTGAGTTGGGCGCTGGTGAAATAATTGAAGATGAGTTTTTTGGCAAAACTGAGGTGTTTTTTAATTCTCTTAGCGTTATCAGCAAACTAAGTAATGTGAGTGAAGATGGCGTTGTTAAGGTGCGTTATCAAGGCTGTGCAAAAGCAGGGCTGTGTTATCCACCTGAAATCATCAGCATTCCATTAAGTGTACTGGCAAGTGAAACTAATACTAATGACAATACCGCAGCAAGCAGTGCATTTGCAGCACTTAGCCAATCTGCAGAAAAACCAGCAACTGGATCAACACCTGATAAAGAGCTCACATTTACAGAGCAGTTAGCCAGCCAAAGCTTAATGGTTAACTTAGCTATTTTCTTTGCCGTGGGTGTGGGTTTGGCATTTACACCGTGTGTATTTCCGATGTTCCCTATTTTATCTAGCTTAATTGCGGGTCAAAAGAACCTATCTACCAAAAAAGCATTTGCCCTATCATTTGTTTATGTTCAAGGCATGGCGGTTACCTATGCAGCATTAGGGCTTGTGGTTGCTGCGTTAGGCGGGCAAGTGCAAGGCTATTTACAGCATCCATATGTATTAATTAGCTTTAGCTTATTGTTTGTACTGCTGGCTATGTCGATGTTTGGTTGGTACGAAATAAAGTTACCCAGCGGTATGATGAATAAACTAACCCAAGTGAGCAACAACCAAAAAGGCGGTAACTATATTGGGGTGTTCTTGATGGGGGTTTTATCAGGGCTTATTGCATCACCTTGCACTACAGCGCCTTTATCAGCCGCATTATTATTTGTGGCACAAAGCGGCGATTACCTAGTCGGCGGGCTAACACTTTACGTACTGAGTTTAGGTATGGGGCTACCGCTGTTATTATTAGGTACATCGGGAGGTAAGCTATTACCGAAAGCTGGCGGCTGGATGGAACAAGTCAAAACCTTATTTGGTTTTATTATGTTAGTTGTGCCACTTATTTTGCTAGAGCGCATTATAGATATTGAAATTATTATGCTTATGGCAGGCTTATTAGCTATCGCCACAGCGCTTTATTTCCATTATTGGCAAAGCGCTCAAGCACAAGGTAAATTAAAAACCTTATTGTGGTTTATGGCTGTTTTATTAGTGCTTACCGGCTTTAATTTAACCAAAAACTATTTTTGGCCAACACAAGCCGTGAGTTTACAAACAACCTCGCAAAACAATGAGTTTAAACATGTTGCCAATTTAGCTGAGCTTAAACAAGCCGTATCACAAGCAAATAGCGAAGGGCGCATGGTTATGGTGGACTTATACGCTGACTGGTGTGTAGCGTGTAAAGAGTTTGAGCATTACACCTTTCCCGACCCGCAAGTACAAAGTGAGTTTAGCCATTACCAACTGATTCAAATTGACTTAACCCAAAGCGATAATGAAACAATTGAGCTAATGGAAGCATATTCAGTGTTTGGTTTACCGAGTATTTTATTCTTCAATACTCAAGGTGAAGAGCTAAGTGCACAACGTGTTACTGGCTTTTTAAATGCGGATGATTTCGCTAAGCACCTTGCTGCAGTGCGTGCCAGCGCTGAATAACCATTCTATATGGCACAACATGATTGTTAATGTTGTGCCATTATTCCCCCTCAAGATTCGTCCCCAAAATAGAGATTAGACCAGTATTTTGCTGCTATTTACTTCGAAATCACTATAATAGTTGGTTAACGTGAGAAATTGTTGCTATCTTACTTTTTTCAGCTTACTTTTTAGTGAAAAAT
The DNA here is from genome assembly GCF_000764215.1 of Pseudoalteromonas sp. ND6B. Classification (NCBI taxonomy): domain Bacteria; kingdom Pseudomonadati; phylum Pseudomonadota; class Gammaproteobacteria; order Alteromonadales; family Pseudoalteromonadaceae; genus Pseudoalteromonas; species Pseudoalteromonas sp. ND6B. Next base: position 100,590 of record NZ_JQFL01000053.1, on the reverse strand, counting down.
TAGTTAGTAACCGCTTAACTCATTACTTATAGGATATATCGCGTATTATGGCTGCAAAATTAAAGATTTTAGTTATAAATGGCCCAAATTTAAACATGCTAGGAAAGCGTGAGCCCGATAAGTACGGTTCGCACTCTTTAGAGCATATTATGAGCGAGTTAAACAGCGCTGCTAATAGTTTAGATGTGGCGTTAACGCATTTTCAAAGTAATAGTGAGCAAGCGCTCATTGAACGCATTCATGATGCTTGGCAAGCGGTTGATTACATCATTATTAACCCTGCAGCATTTACGCACACAAGCGTCGCATTACGTGATGCATTGCTAAGCGTTGATATTCCGTTTTTTGAAGTGCACTTAAGTAATGTGCATGCACGTGAAACGTTTCGCCATCATTCTTATTTTTCTGATGTGGCGCAAGGCGTTATTTGTGGATTAGGTGCAATGGGCTATCACGCTGCTTTACATGCAGCGGTGAGCCGATTGCAAAACTCAAACTAAATTTAAACTAACAAACTAATAGGCGGGTCGTTTATGGATATTCGCAAGATCAAAAAACTAATTGAATTAGTAGAAGAATCAGGTATTGCAGAACTAGAAATCACTGAAGGTGAAGAATCAGTACGTATTAACCGTAACAACATGAGTGCCGGTCCTGCATACGCGCAATTTGCTCCACAGCAATATGCTCCAGCACCCGCTCCTGCGGCTGCACCAGCAGCACCTGTAGCAGAGTCTGAAGCACCAGCGGCAGGTCCTACAGGACACCAAGTTAAATCACCTATGGTAGGTTCTTTTTACGCAGCAGCTTCTCCAGAAGCGCCAGCATATGTTGAAGTCGGTTCACAGGTTAAAGTTGGCGACACATTATGTATCGTTGAAGCAATGAAAATGATGAACCAAATTGAGTCAGATAAAGCCGGTACAGTAAAAGCTATTTTAGTAGAAAACGGCGAGCCAGTAGAATTTGATCAACCTTTATTCATCATTGAATAATAGCGCAACGTAAAAGGCCAACTCTCATGTTAGATAAAGTAGTCATTGCAAACCGAGGTGAAATTGCACTTCGTATATTGCGCGCCTGCAAAGAGCTTGGGATCAAAACGGTTGCTGTGCATTCAACGGCGGATCGCGATCTTAAGCACGTATTACTAGCAGATGAAACCATCTGTATTGGTAAACCAGCAGCAACTGAAAGTTACTTAGACATTCCACGCATTATTGCCGCAGCTGAAATAACTGATGCGGTCGCTATTCACCCAGGTTATGGTTTTCTTGCTGAAAATGCCGACTTTGCCGACCAAGTTGAGCAAAGTGGCTTTGTATTTATTGGTCCTCGTGGCGACACTATTCGCCTAATGGGCGACAAAGTATCAGCTATCGAAGCGATGCGTAAAGCCGGTGTTCCATGTGTGCCAGGTTCTGATGGTCCGGTATCGGATGATAAAGAACGCAACATGCAAATTGCTAAGCGTATTGGTTACCCGGTAATTATTAAAGCAGCTGGCGGCGGCGGTGGTCGTGGTATGCGTGTTGTACGCAACGAGGCTGAGTTAATTAACTCGATTGCGCTTACGCAGCAAGAAGCTAAGCAGTTCTTTGGCAACAGCATGGTTTACATGGAAAAATTCCTTGAAAACCCACGCCACATTGAAGTGCAAGTATTGGCCGATGGTCAAGGTAACGCGGTTCATCTAGGTGAGCGTGATTGTTCAATGCAACGTCGCCACCAAAAAGTAGTGGAAGAGGCGCCAGCACCAGGGATTACTGCAGAAGTACGTAAGTTCATTGGTGAGCGTTGTACACGTGCGTGTATCGAAATTGGTTATCGTGGTGCAGGTACGTTTGAGTTTTTATACGAAAACGGCGAGTTTTACTTCATTGAAATGAATACCCGTATTCAGGTTGAACACCCAGTGACTGAAATGGTTACCGGTGTGGATTTAATCAAAGAGCAGCTAAAAATTGCCGCTGGTCAGCCATTATCATTCACTCAAGACGACGTTGTTATTCGTGGCCACGCTATTGAGTGTCGTATTAATGCTGAAGACCCTGAAACCTTTATTCCATCACCAGGTAAAATTACTCGCTTTCATCCAGCTGGTGGTTTAGGTATTCGTTGGGACAGCCATATTTATGCTGATTACACGGTACCGCCACATTACGATTCTATGATTGGTAAGCTGATCACTTACGGTGAAAACCGTGATGTTGCTATTGCTCGCGCTCGTAATGCATTGAATGAGTTGGTAATCGACGGTATTAAAACCAATACGCCATTGCATAAACGCATTCTTGCAGATGAAAACTTCAAAAACGGTGGTACAAATATCCACTACCTTGAGAAGAAATTAGGGCTGTAAAGTCTATGCTAATTAAAAACCGGCTCAGGCCGGTTTTTTTATCTTTAAAAAAGAGGCAGTATCACCTTAAATAAATAATCTGGTATGATTAACAAATATGCGCTTTTCGTAAATTTTGAGGTAATCATGTCGTGTAGTTTTGATTTTCATTTAGTCGATGAAAATGCCACTGTTGCTATGGGTAATAAATTAGCTGCCATAATAGAGCAGGGCGCAGTTATTTATTTGCATGGTGATTTGGGGGCCGGTAAAACGACATTTACTCGCGGTATAGTGCAAGGTTTTGGTCATACAGGTAAGGTTAAAAGTCCCACTTATACACTTGTTGAACCTTACGAGCTTGTGCGTGGCAATGTCTATCATTTTGACTTATACCGATTAGGTGACCCAGAAGAGCTTGAATTTATGGGAATTCGTGATTATTTTTCAGAAACGGCAACTTGTATTGTTGAGTGGCCGGAAAAAGGCGGAGAATTTATTCCTGTTCCCGATCTAAATGCTACGCTAAGTTATGTAGGTGATGAGCGTAAAATTGTTATTAACAGTGCTAGTGAGCGTGGTGTAGCAATTGTCGAAAAACTAAATAATAGATAATAAAATAGTTAAGGCAGTGATTATCAAAATGAGTCGTGGTTTAGTTAAACTTTTTATTTACCTCATGGTTTTTACAGTGAGCTTGCCATTGTGGGCGCAAAACACTATTAATAGTGTGCGTGTCTGGCCATCCCCTGATAGCACCCGGGTGGTGTTTGATCTCGACGATAAACCCGATTTCAGCTACTTTATGCTAAAAAATCCAAGCCGTTTAGTGGTTGATTTAGAAAACACTGATGAGTTGAAAACATTGCCAGGTGTGCCACCAAAACACCAAATTGTTAGTAAGTTACGTTACTCAAAACCTAAAAATAAACACAGCGTGCGTTTAGTGTTTGAATTAAATGGGCCAGTTAAACCGGTTATATTTGCACTAGCCCCCACAGGCCCTTATAAAAATAGATTGGTGGTCGATTTATACGATAAAAGCCAAGCTAAAGGTGCAATTACCCCTGCGCAAACGGCGGCTAAAAAACGCCAATTAAGCCAAGAGCGCGATATTGTAATTGCTATTGATGCAGGGCATGGCGGTGAAGACCCTGGCTCCATTGGCCCTTCAGGTACTTACGAAAAAGACATCACTTTACAAATAGCCAAGCGTTTAGAGCGGATGATTGATGCTGAGCGCGGTATGATTTCGCGTATGGTTCGCAGTGGCGATTACTTTGTAAAACTCAATACACGTACCAACCGCGCACGTCAGAAAAAAGCAGACTTTTTTGTTTCTATTCATGCAGATGCGTTTACCAGCCCTGGGCCAAATGGTGCTTCTGTATGGGTGTTGTCGCTGCGACGTGCCAATTCAGAAATTGGTAAATGGATTGAGGATAAAGAAAAACACTCTGAGTTACTTGGCGGTGCTGCCGATGTAATTAAAGATGCTGCAAATGAAAAGTACTTAGCGCAAGCCTTACTTGATATGTCGATGGATCACTCCATGAAAACCGGCTTAAACGTGGCTGAGGAAGTAGTTAAAGAGCTACGAAAGGTGGCTAAACTTCATAAAAAAGAGCCGCAACATGCCAGCCTTGCAGTATTAAAGTCGCCAGATATTCCGTCTATTTTGGTTGAAACTGGGTTTATCTCTAATCCACGTGAAGAGCGACTGCTTAAAAGTGCCAATCATCAAGAGCGCTTAGCTAAAGCCATGTTTACCTCAATTAAAAATTACTATTTACGTAACCCGCCTGACGACTCACTGTTTGCGTCATTAAAGTCTCAATACCCAACAAAACATAAAGTACGTCCTGGTGAGTCACTGAGCATGTTGGCAGGTCGATATGGCGTGAGTATCAGTAAAATAAAACAAGTTAATAAGCTCAGTTCAAATACGCTATTTATTGGTCAGGAACTTGATATTCCTCAGAGTTAATTTTAAAAGCGCACACATTTAAGGTTGTTATGAGTATTGAAATATTACCTGCGCGCTTAGCAAACCAAATTGCGGCGGGTGAAGTTGTTGAGCGTCCCGCATCGGTGGTTAAAGAGTTAGTAGAAAACAGCCTTGATGCAGGCGCGACACGTATTCAAATAGATATTGAACGCGGGGGCCACAAGTTAATTCGTATTCGCGACAATGGAGCGGGTATTGCAAAGGATGAGCTCACATTAGCGCTCTCTCGCCATGCAACCAGTAAACTAAAGTCCTTAGACGACCTAGAAAATATTTGTTCTCTTGGTTTTAGGGGGGAAGCCTTAGCATCTATTAGTTCGGTATCTCGCTTAACCTTAAGCTCTAAACCCGAAAATCAAGAAGCTGCGTGGCAAGCCTTTGCACAAGGCCGAGATATGGCCGTAGAGGTAAAGCCGGTTGCTCACCCAAGCGGTACCACAATTGAAGTTAAAGATTTATTTTTTAACACCCCAGCGAGACGAAAGTTTTTACGCACTGAAAAAACCGAATTTAGTCATATTGATGAGCTTATTAAGCGTATTGCGCTGAGCCGTTTTGATGTATCAATTACATTAACCCATAATGAAAAAGTGGTGCGCCAGTATCGCGCTAAAACTGATCCCGCTCAAGCGATTACGCGAGTCGCACAAGTGGCGGGTAAAGCGTTTGCTGAGCAAGGATTGCATATTCAATCGGGTGAGACTGGGTTGCAACTACACGGTTGGGTATTGCCAGTTGGATCGGCTAATACTACTCAGTATACCTATGTAAATAATCGTATGATGCGCGACAAACTTATTCTGCATGCTATTCGTCAAGCATTTGAAGAGGTCAGTGGCGAGCAAGAACTTCCCGGATTTGTGATTTACATTGATATAGACCCACGCCAAGTGGATGTTAACGTGCACCCGGCAAAGCATGAGGTACGTTTTCATCAAGGTCGTTTGGTACATGACTTTATTTTACAAGCTATCAAACAAGTTGTGGTGCCACTTCAAGCTGAGTTTGTTAATTCGCCAGCCGCTCACACGCATCAATCACCGGTTACATCGTTTAATCAAGAACACACGACCAATAGTGAACTTTTTGATTATCCTAAGTCGTCATTACAACCAAGTCATTCGCCATCTACAAGTAGTGCCTCTTATGGTGGCAGTCGTCAAGGTGCGGGTAGACAGGTGCGTACTGAAAGCCAAAATTACCATGATGTGAATGCGTTTTATCAGGGCGTGAATGAGCAACAAGCGCAGCACTTTGATACTGCGGCAGCATTTGTACAATCTAATGAGACGCAAGTATCAGATACAGCACTGCGCACTGTCGATATAATAAGCATTGAACAGGGCGTTTGCGTGTTCAATGATGAAAATCAACTTTATTGTTCACACTTTAAATACGCATTAGCGGATGATTGGCATACACAAATAAAAGAGCACGGCAGCCTTGAAGGTAAAGCACTCCTATTGCCAGTGCGTGTTAACGTATCAAAACAAGACACGGCGCTTCTTGCTGCTCAGCAGTCTTGGTTTACCTTACTAGGTTTTGAGTTATTAATAGAAAAGCAGTTTGTTATGGTAAAGAAGCTGCCTACAAGTCTGTACTTATTAGATGTAAGTGCTGCAATAGATGCATTGCTTGAGGGATGTAAGGCTCAGTTAGCAAGTATTGATGAATGGCTACAATGGCAGGTAAATATAATTCCCGCACGGTTCTATGCGAGCAATGCCTTTTTAGAGCAGCAAACGCGCTTACAAAATAATCCGCAAACAATTGAACGCTTGCGAGAAAAAGCAGTTAAAATAGATCTAAACTCTTATCTAACGCAATTTAATTAAGGTATTCGTGTTGAGTAATTTACCGGTCATATTTTTAATGGGCCCAACCGCTGCTGGTAAAACAGCATTGGCAATTTCACTGTGTGAGTATTTAAATACTGAGATTATTAGCGTTGATTCTGCGCTTGTTTATAAAGGTATGGATATTGGTACGGCTAAGCCTGATGCCGACGAATTAGCTCGTGCCCCACATCATTTAATTGACTTACTTGATCCGAGTGAAACGTATTCGGTTGCTGATTTTAGACGTGATGCTATAGAAAAAATTGATAAATTTCATCAACAAGGTAAAGTGCCTGTATTGGTTGGAGGTACAATGATGTACTTCAAAGCGCTAATTGATGGGTTGTCGCCATTACCTGAAGCCGATGCAAACGTTAGAGCCGAACTAGAAACACAAGCTAAAGAGCATGGCTGGCCTTATTTATACAAAGAGCTGGTTAAAGTTGATCCGCAAGCCGCACAAAAGATGAGTGAAAATGATTCGCAGCGAATTAATCGTGCTTTGGAAGTTTACCGTATAACAGGTAAAACGATGACTGAATTGCAAAAGCAAAAGCAGCCAGCATTACCCTATACTTTTCATCAATTTGCAATTGCACCCGATGATCGCAGTGAATTACATCATCGAATTGAAGAAAGGTTTAAAATAATGATTGAACAGGGGTTTGAAAAAGAAGTTTCGACCCTATATCTACGTGAGGATTTACATCCCAATATGCCTTCTATTCGTTGTGTAGGTTATAGACAGATGTGGGATTACCTTGCGGGTGAAATTGATCATGATGAAATGATTTTTCGCGGCATTGCAGCCACACGTCAATTGGCTAAACGTCAATTAACGTGGTTAAGAAGCTGGCCTGATGTTACATGGTTAACAACAGGTGATGAAGAAAACTTGCATCGTGTAGTAAGTTCGCTAAGCTAGTAGTAGTTGGACAAAATTTATCTTTGTTAAATCAGTTCAGCCACTTAATTATAATAACACCTAGAACGAAGGAATAATAACATGGCAAAAGGCCAATCGTTACAAGACCCATTTTTAAATGCACTACGCCGTGAGCGCATTCCAGTATCAATTTTTTTGGTAAATGGCATAAAATTACAAGGTAAAATCCAGTCATTTGACCAATTTGTAATTTTACTGGAAAACACTGTTAACCAAATGGTGTATAAACATGCAATTTCTACAGTTGTACCTGCACGCGCAGTCAACTTCCAAGGTGTTCAGGGAAATGAAGACACTGAAGAACCTGAAGCTGGAAACTTTTAAATTAGGAGCGTAATGCTTGTTTGACCGCTATGAATCTGGCGAACAGGCAATTTTAGTCCATATCGACTTACCTAAAGAGGGGGATCGTGAAGATCTCCACGAATTAGAAATGTTGGTATCTTCTGCTGGTGTTAGTAGTTTGGCGGTTGTGCAAGGCAGCCGTCAAGCACCACATCCGAAGCTATTTGTCGGTACCGGCAAAGCAGAAGAAATAGCTGAAATTGTCAAAATCCACAATGCCGATGTTGTCATTTTTAACCATCAGTTAAGTCCGTCTCAAGAACGTAATTTAGAGCGTGTTTGCCAATGTCGGGTGCTTGATAGAACCACACTTATCCTCGATATTTTTGCTCAGCGCGCACGTACTCACGAAGGTAAACTTCAAGTTGAGTTAGCGCAGCTTCGTCATATGTCGACTCGTTTAATCCGAGGTTGGACCCACCTTGAACGCCAAAAAGGCGGTATTGGTTTACGTGGTCCTGGTGAAACGCAGTTAGAAACCGATCGACGTTTATTACGTGCACGTATTAAAAATATACGCGCCCGTTTGGCTAAAGTTGGCGTACAACGTGAGCAAGGTAGACGAGCACGTACTCGTAATGAAATCCCAACGGTTTCTTTAGTGGGCTATACTAATGCGGGTAAATCAACCTTATTTAACCGTATTACAAATTCTGATGTGTATGCCGCTGATCAGTTGTTTGCAACACTAGACCCAACCTTACGCAAATTAGATATTGGCGATGTTGGTTCGGTTATTTTAGCCGATACTGTAGGGTTTATTCGCCACTTACCGCATGACTTAGTGGCTGCATTTAAAGCAACGCTGACAGAAACGCGAGAGGCTGATTTACAATTACACGTGATAGATGTAGCCGACCCTCGTCGAAAAGAAAATATTGAACAGGTACAAGAAGTACTCAAAGAAATTGAAGCTGATGATGTACCGCAATTACTTGTATACAACAAAATTGATGCGCTGGATGATGTAACCCCACGTATTGATCGCGATGACGAAGGCCAACCTATAAGGGTATGGTTATCAGCAAAAACAGGTGAAGGTTGCGAGCTGCTAAGTGAGGCTATTAGTGACCTACTAGCTAAAAAGATGTTGAGTGAAACTTTAATACTGGCTCCTCAGTATGGACGTTTAAGAGCATCTTTATTTAACTTAAGTGCAGTACATAACGAACGTTTTGATGAGCAAGGTAATTGGTTGCTAGATGTGCGATTACCTATGATTGAGTGGAATCGTTTGATTAAAGATTTTGGCCCAGAGATTGAAAGTTTTATTAGCTGCGACTAAAAACTGAAAGATTAATGTCGGTTTTAGTATAAGAAATGCATAAGATTTGTTAGATTTAACACAATTTCCGAATTTATTTAGATAACAATGGAGTATAGCTATGGCCTGGAATGAACCGGGTAATAATGGCAATGACAAAGATCCGTGGAATAACAAAGGCGGACGTGATCAAGGCCCACCTGATTTAGACGAGGTGTTCCGTAAATTCAGTAACAAGTTTAACGGCTTATTTGGCGGTAAAAAATCCGGCAATGGTAGCGGCGGTGGACTTGGCGGAGCCGGTATTTCATTTGTACTTATTATCGCTGCCATTGTGTGGGCGTTAAGCGGTATTTATACGGTGAAAGAAGCTGAGCGCGGTGTCGTTCTTCAATTTGGTAAGTTTGACCGAATTGCAGATCCAGGCTTGCGTTGGAAAATGACCTTTGTTGAGACGGTTATTCCAGTCGATATCGAAGCTGTTCGTTCGTTATCAGCATCAGGTTTTATGCTAACTGAAGATGAAAACGTAGTAAGCGTTGAGTTTGAAGTACAGTATCGAGTAATCGACCCATACTTATACAAGTTTAGTGTCACTAACGCTGACAGCAGCCTTGAAGAAGCATTAGATAGTGCGCTGCGTTATGTTGTTGGCCATTCAAAAATGGACCAAGTACTGACTAACGGCCGTGAAGTTGTGCGTCAAAATACCTGGGATGAGCTAAATCAAATCATTGAACCTTATAATTTAGGTTTAATCGTAACTGACGTTAACTTCAAGGATTCACGTCCGCCAATGGAAGTTAAAGATGCGTTTGATGATGCAATTGCAGCCCAAGAGGATGAACAACGCTTTATTCGTGAAGCCGAAGCGTATGCCCGTGAAATTGAACCGCGTGCGCGTGGTCAAGTAACGCGTATGACGCAAGAGGCTGAAGGTTACCAAGAGCGTATTACTTTAGAAGCGCAAGGTGAAGTGGCTCGTTTTGAGAAATTACTTCCAGAATACCAAGCAGCTAAAGAAGTAACACGCGAGCGTTTATACATAGACGCAATGCAAGAAGTATTAGGTAATAGCTCTAAAATATTGGTTGACGTTAAGGGCGGTAACAACATGATGTATTTACCACTTGATAAAATCATGGAAAAACAGGGTTCATCAACACGCGTTGCTTTACCTAGCTCAAGCGATATTAACGATTTACGTAACAAGGTAAATACGTCACGTAACAGCACTGTTAATAGTGGTAATGATCGCTTTAACAATGATCGCTTCAACGACGGGAGATAAGCATAATGAAAAACTTTAGTTTAGTAATCCTATTAGCTGCCATTGTAATGTGTTTCTCGTCAGTATTTGTGGTTTCTGAAGGCCAAAAGGCGATTGTACTTTTATTTAGTAAAGTACAAAAAGACAGCGATGATCAAGCGGTAGTTTATGGTCCAGGTCTACATCTAAAAGTGCCATTTTTTAGCCAAGTGCGCCGCATTGATGCGCGTATTCAAACGCTAGATGGCACACCGGATCGCTTTGTAACTAGCGAGAAAAAAGACTTAATTGTTGATTCGTTTGTAAAATGGCGTGTTAACGACTTTAGCTCTTTTTACCTGCGTGCACGTGGTGATAAGCAATACGCTGAAACACTGCTTAAGCAAAAAGTAAATAATGGCCTACGTACTAACTTTGGTACTCGTACTATTCGTGAAATTGTATCGGGTGAACGTAGCGAGCTGATGGAAGAAGCGTTAGTACAAGCCTCTGAAAGTGCTAGTGAGCTGGGTATTGAAGTACTTGATGTACGTGTTAAGCAAATTAACTTACCTCAAGAGGTGAGTAGCTCTATTTACCAACGTATGCGTGCTGAGCGTACTGCCGTTGCTAAAGAGCACCGCTCTGAAGGTCAGGAAAAAGCAGAAACGATTCGTGCAGGTGTTGACCGCCGTGTAACAGTAATGCTTGCTGATGCAGAACGTAATGCGCGTTCTGTTCGTGGTCAAGGCGATGCTGATGCTGCTGCGATTTACGCTAGTGCTTATAATAAAGACCCTGAGTTCTTTAGCTTTGTTCGCTCTTTAGAAGCTTACAAGCAAACTTTCAAAGGAAAGCAAGACGTGATGGTGTTATCACCGGATAGCGATTTCTTCCAATACATGAAAGGCGCGAAAGCTCAGTAATCACAGCTTTAGTTAAATTTAAAAAGCCCTGCAATTGCAGGGCTTTTTGTTATCTGAATTTTAATCTTATAAATCACTGTTATTTATGTGATTATTAGCTAAACACTGATGTTTACTAAGGGCACGAGGAAAAAATAAGCTAAACGGGGTGAACTTTGCTTTAGTTTTCTGGTAAAATCTCGTCCTAATTTTCTCTAAGTGAATTTGCAATGGGTAAAAACGTTGTTGTACTAGGCACCCAATGGGGTGACGAAGGTAAGGGTAAGGTAGTTGACCTCCTTACAGATAAAGCATCTTTAGTAGTTCGTTATCAAGGTGGTCATAACGCTGGCCATACCTTAGTGATCGACGGTGAAAAGACAGTTCTACACCTTATTCCATCGGGTGTATTACGTGACAATGTTAAATGTGTGATTGGTAATGGTGTTGTTTTATCACCAGAAGCGCTAATGAAAGAAATTGGCATGCTTGAAGAGCGTGGCGTACCAGTACGCGAACGTCTTTTAATCAGTGAAGCATGTCCGCTAATATTGCCTTTCCATGTTGCATTAGATGTAGCTCGCGAAACAGCGCGTGGCGATAAACCAATCGGTACAACGGGTCGTGGTATCGGTCCAGCGTATGAAGATAAAGTAGCACGTCGTGGTTTACGTGTTGGCGATTTATTCAATCCTGAATTATTTGCTACTAAGTTAAAAGAAGTATTGGAATACCACAACTTCACATTAGTGAACTACTACAAAGTAGATGCAGTAGATTTTCAAAAAACGTTTGATGACGCAATGGCTGTTGCTGACATCTTAAAAGCAATGGTAGTTGATGTAACTGAGCTTTTAGATCAAACGCGTAAAGCCGGTGACAACATCTTATTTGAAGGTGCACAAGGTACATTACTTGATATCGATCACGGTACTTATCCTTATGTTACATCTTCAAACACTACTGCTGGTGGCGTTGCTACAGGTGCGGGTTTTGGCCCATTACACCTTGATTATGTACTAGGTATCATTAAAGCGTACACAACACGTGTAGGTTCAGGTCCTTTTCCTACAGAGCTTTACGACGGTCTTGATAAGCAAGACCCAGTAGGTAAGCATTTAGGTGACAAAGGTCATGAGTTTGGTGCTACTACTGGTCGTTTACGTCGTACTGGCTGGTTAGATGCAGTGGCTATGCGCCGTGCAGTTCAAATTAACAGCATTTCAGGTTTTTGTTTAACTAAACTTGACGTTCTAGACGGTTTAGAAACACTTAAAATCTGTACTGGTTATAAGCTTGAAGATGGTACTGTGACTAACGTTACGCCATTAGCGGCTGAAGGTTACGATAAAGTAACACCAGTATACGAAGAAATGCCTGGTTGGTCTGAAAATACCGTGGGTGTAACATCGCTTGAAGGTTTACCTAAAGCAGCAATTGATTACATTAAACGTATTGAAGAAATCACGGGCGTCCCTGTTGATATTATCTCTACAGGTCCAGATCGTGTTGAAACCATGATACTTCGTAGCCCATTTGCATAATTGGGTTTATGTTGAAAAGAAGCTGCCATGTGCAGCTTTTTTTATGCCTATAAAAAAGCACACCTATTAATAGTGGAACGATCTTTGTATATTATTTGGTAAGTTTATTTTTAAAGTGGTTAATATGCATTTATCTTCTCGTTGCTCAGTGTGGTCATTATCACTACTTACACTTTCTTTATTTAATATAAGCAATAGCTTAGCTGAAGAAAGCCCTGCAGCTGTGCCGCTGTATACCGAATCTGAGTTAATAGCTTTAATTAATGAGAACACTCATCTAGCCCGCGTGAAGGCAGATAATTGCCAGTTAGTGCAAGATATAGAAGCACGAGCCAATAAAATGGCATTGCCGTCGTATCAATTTTTATACGGTGATATGCTTGCCTACAAGGTGTGTGTTGAGCGTGATGTAGCTCTAGGTGTGTATTACATGAAAAAAGCGGCTGAGCAGGGCTTAGCGGCAGCATTAGAGCAACTAGGTCGCTACTACGATGTTGGGCAGTTAGTCCAAAAAGACAAAGCCATGGCAATAACCTACCTCCGTGAGGCCTCAGCGCAAGGTAACTTAAAAGCGCAATTACGATTAGTGGGCTTGTTTAATCAAGGCTATGGTAGTCCAAGAGACTTTGAAGATGCTTATCGTTGGCTGTTTAACACCACGGTAGCCGATAAAGCGACACATAAAAAAATAGAGCGAGCATTAACTAAACTTGCTGAAAAAATGCCAGCTAGTGTCGTTACCCGCGCGCGCTTACCTATGTAACCTAAACTCTGGCTAGAGAAAATAAACCTAATTATGACTATGATTTAATATGTTAGTAAATCTTTTAATCAGAGTTCAGGTTTGTAAATAAAAAAGCGAGAGTGCTTTTTTAGCACTCTCGCTTTTTAGTTATTACTCGTCTTTTTTATTGTCTTTGGCTTTGTTATTGGCCGGATCTTTTAATAGCGATATTTTAGGCGGTTGCAATGCAACTACTCGTTCACCCTCTTGTGGTGGCTTTTCCATATCACTGGTAAAAGGCCTCATTTTCACTGGTGCGTCTTCATCACTGTCTTTATCCCCTTTGAGAATAAACAGTGGGATCGCTTCAGGATTCATTTCTAAATACTGCTGCCAGCTAAACTCTTCAGATATACGTGTTGCACTCACTTTACCGCCTTTGGCAATAACACTGCTTAAGCGTGCATATGCGCCGTTTTCACCAAACAGAATTTGTCGTGATAAAAACGTCGCACTGTCTTTATTTGCTTTAGCATGTGATGAAGAGGAACGTAGTGAAAATACATTTTTTTCATTTAATAAATGAGAGAAGTACTGCACCCCTAATGCGTTGTGGTGGCGATTAGGTGAAAGCGCTAAAACACTGCGAATCGTGGTTAAAGGTAAATAACGTTCAGCATGCTCCGATTGCGGGTTACCGTAATAACAAGGAAGGCCATCCATGCGCGCCATTCTACAGTTCTCCCAAGCAGGATCTGATAGATGAACAGGAATATTTTGCTCTTTTAAGCCACGTGCAATTGCACGCGATACATGGTTTGCACCAATGATTAAAATAGTATTAGGGGATGGTTGACGCACTCCAAGTAGTTTCGCAACAGGGATAGCCGTTAAGCTTTGCAATACCACAGTAACAATAATAACAGTAAATATGAGTGGCACCATTTTTTCGGCATCGGCCACTCCCGCTTCCATCATACTCAGCGCAAATACTGAACCAACGGCTGCTGCAACAATACCGCGAGGTGCAATCCAAGCAAGTACTAGGCGCGATTTCATCGGTAAGTCTGTACCAAAGGTTGAAATAGCAATACACAATGGGCGGGCGATAAATAGCACAATAGCTAAAAATATAAATACGTCGCTGTCGAGCATCATTAAATCAGAGAGTTGTAGTCTTGCGGCCAATAAAATAAATAAAGTCGAGATTAAAATCATTGACAAATCTTCTTTAAACTCGAGTACCGAATCTATTTCCAAGTCATCTTGATTAGCTAACCAAATGCCAAACACCGTCACAGCCAGTAAGCCTGACTCATGGCTTATGTGGTTTGAAATAGAAAAGCTAATTAACACTAACGCTAAAATACCAAACTTATGTAGCTCAAATGGCAGCCATTCTCGGCGCATTAGTTGCGTCGTGATCCAACCCGAAACCACACCAATACTTAAACCAACGCCAACGGTTTTAACCAGTGCAACGATAGTGTGGCTAAGTACTTCACCCTGACCAACCAGCATTACGGCTTCAAACACTAACACTGCAAATAAAGCGCCAATGGGGTCTATTACTATGCCTTCCCAGCGTAAAATACGATCGATATCCTGGGTAGGTCGCATCGAGTTAAGTAATGGAGCAATAACGGTTGGTCCCGTAACAACAAGCACTGCGCCAAGTACTGCAGCAACTCGCCAATTTAACTCGAGTAACCAATAGGCGCTAAAACTAATAACAATACAAGTTGTAAGCATACCAATAGAGCAGAGGTTTCTGACGACTTTACTGATCCCTTTAAGTTCTCGAAAATGTAAAGTTAAGGACCCTTCAAATAAAATCACAGCGACACTCAAAGAGACCACAGGAAAAAGTAAATCACCTAATAATGCATCAGGGTCTAATACGCCACTAAATGGCCCTAATAAAAGCCCTGTAAGCAATAAAAACAGAATAGCGGGTACTCTAAACGCCCAAGCGACCCATTGGGCTAACACTGAACACAGTGCAATACCGGCTATATAAATTGCTGACATAGAGTAAAAACTCCTTAATTTTAATAATGTTTAAAAGTATAACGGTTACCAACCAGTAATACAGTGGGTATACACGTGTAAATTAAATTTAGCTAATAAATAATGTTTATTTATTTAGTGTTAACGTCTTTTGTGAGAGTGTTATCAAAGTTATAGTCTCTATAATTACTATTTATAGTAGTCTAACTTTATGATATCTATTGCAAAATGTGCATGCCTTGTCTGTTATGACCTATTTAGCTTTAATTTTAGCCTTGATCTAAGCGGCTATTTTAACGTATTATACTTCGTGTTCGAATAATTAGTTATCTAATAAAGTTTGTTGTTTAAGTAAGTAAACGTGTTAGATATAAATATCTTAAGTCTCTTAGTGATTGTTTCAGCGATGTTTTATAATGTTCGAACATAAAATATCATTTACCGAACTCTTTGGTATAGTTTTGCTCAAGGTGTTTATTTGCTTAACGCATATAAATTAAAGTTTGAGTTGAATTATTACCTTTCAATATTTA
This sequence comes from Pseudoalteromonas sp. ND6B, assembly GCF_000764215.1. NCBI lineage: Bacteria > Pseudomonadati > Pseudomonadota > Gammaproteobacteria > Alteromonadales > Pseudoalteromonadaceae > Pseudoalteromonas > Pseudoalteromonas sp. ND6B. The sequence goes on along the minus strand of NZ_JQFL01000053.1, from coordinate 84,883 downwards.
ATCCCCATCGTGGCGGTTAAATCTCGGTCCTTAAGTCATCACCCTATCTGTTGGTGTACCAGACTTAAGAGGCTCTATGTATGTTGTTAATAAAAAAGCCGCACACAGCTTTTTACAGCGATACATAAACAACACTTTATATTTTTTTAGTTAGTACAATCCAATTTTATTGGGTTAATACTATTTATTTTTTGCATCTCAATTTAAAACAATGGTTTTAGAGACGGTGTACGCGTGTGTAAAAAAAGTGTGGGCAATGATAAACAAATTCGACGTTATGTTTTAAACATAGCGACCTGGTTTCATTCATCAGTGTGATGAATACAAATAAAATGGAAAGTTGAGCATTTATGCAAAAGTTAAATTGGCGACGTATCGTACTTAAAGTTGGCAGTGCCTTAATTGCACCCGATCAAAATGGCTGTCGTTCACGCTACTTGTTAACCATCGCACAGTTTATCGTTCACTGTCGCGCACGTGGTATAGAGGTTATTTTAGTGTCATCAGGCTCTGTAGCGGCAGGCTCGCATTTATTTCCATCAGAGAAGCCGCGCTCAGTTGTTATGAAAAAAGCCATGGCAGCAGCAGGGCAAACAGAAATGATGGCCATGTGGGATCGTTTCTTTGATTTTCCTTCGGCGCAGCTACTATTAACTCATGGTGACCTACGTGACCGTGAGCGCTATCAAAGTATTCGTGAAACTGTATTTACCTTGTTAGAACACGGCGTGCTACCTATCATTAATGAAAATGATGCGGTGACAACAGATGATTTAAAAGTGGGTGATAACGATAACTTATCAGCGATGGTGGCAGCTGCCGCTGACGCTGACGCATTAATGATTTTTTCAGATGTAGATGGGCTGTACGACAAAAACCCAAATCTGCATGACGATGCCGTATTATTGCCTGAAATAAAATCAATTGATGATTCTATTTATGCTATGGCAGGATGTGCTACCAGTGCAGTAGGCACCGGTGGTATGAAAACCAAGATTGAAGCGGCAGAAAAAGCCACATCACATGGTATTGCAACGTATATTATTAACGGCTTTAAAGAAGAAACCTTTACTCGTTTATTAGCGGGCGAAAATCCAGGTAGTGTGTTCTTGCCTTATGAAAAACCAATGCAAGACTCTATTCACTGGATGACACATACCGCAAATGAACAAGGTGAAGTGGTTGTCGATGGGTCATTTGATGATTCGCTAGAAGGCGAAGACGGCTGTTTACGAGGCGATGAGATCAAGGAAGTACATGGCGAGTTTGCTGTGGGCGATACTATCTTAGTTCGCAGTGAAGATGGTACGCGTTTAGCTAAAGCCACAGCAAATTACAGTAGCTGCTTGTTAAACTTTATTGCAGACAACGAGCAGAGTGAATTCAGCGAAAAAATGCAGGATTCAATTGGACCAATTATTTCAGAAAAAGATATCGCATTATTGGAGAAGTCATGAGTTTAATTACGGATATATCACGCCAAGCAGCAAAAGCTGCACATACACTTGCTTTACTCGATACCGAGACTAAAAACAACGTGTTAACCGATATGGCAGCGGCATTAAGAGATCAAAAAGAATTTATAATCAAAGAAAACGAAAGTGACCTAAGCGCTGCGCGTGACAATAATTTAGCAGCGTCAATGATAGACCGTTTAACATTGAATGATGAGCGCATTGAAGCGATGGCTGAAGGTATCGAAGTGATTGTTTCACTTGATGATCCGGTTGGCCAGTTACGTGATATCACTGAACGTCCAAATGGCATTAAAATTCGAAAAATGCGTGTACCACTGGGCGTGGTATGTATGATTTACGAAGCACGACCTAATGTAACGGCTGACGCGGGTGCATTGTGCTTTAAGTCGGGTAATGGTGTTATTTTGCGCGGTGGTAAAGAAGCGCTTAAAAGCTCACAAGCCATTGCTAGTGTAATGCACAGCGTGCTTACTAAACATGGTTTGCCAACGGCGCTAATTTCAGTTATTCCAGATCCTGACCGTGCTTTACTAATGGAATTAATGCAGCAACGCGACAGTATTGATTTAATTATCCCACGTGGCGGTGAAGGGCTTATTAACTATGTAACAGAAAACAGTACAATTCCTGTTATTCAGCACTTTAAAGGCGTGTGTCATTTATACGTAGATAAAGATGCAGACTTAGAAGTGGCACTTAATCTACTACTTAACGGTAAAACTCAACGTACTGGCGTATGTAATGCCTTAGAAGGGTTAGTAGTACACCAAGATGTTGCTGATGAGTTTTTAAACCTGTGCGCGGTAGTGCTTCGCCAAGAAGGCGTAAAAATAAATGCCGATGCCAAAGCGGCTGAGTATTTTGATAATGCCACTGTGCTTGCAGATAACGAATTTGGTGAAGAATATTTAGATTTAGAAATTGCTATTCGTATAGTGCCAAGCTTTGATGCAGCCGTTGAGCACATTGCTCAATTTGGCTCAAATCATACCGAAGTTATCTGTACTAAAAACGATGCTGCGGCAGAGTTATTCCAACGTAGTGTGGATGCATCGGTTGTTATGGTTAATGCGTCATCACGTTTCTCTGATGGCTCACAACTAGGCTTAGGTGCAGAGATTGGTATTGCAACGACTAAGCTACATGCTTATGGTCCTATGGGGCTTGAGTCATTAACCACTGAAAAATATTTAGTTAATGGTGTTGGTCAAGTTCGCGAATAACTTACCCAACCTAATAAACGATAAAAATGCCGGGCTTTTGCTCGGCATTTTTGATCTCGATTTAGCAAAATCAAACAACTAAGCAAACATAAAGATTAAAACAGGGCAAAAAATTATTAACAGAGGAATTTATTTAGAATATAAAAATAAGGATATTACTTAGGGGAGAGAGTAGGAAAGTGGTGGAGCTAAGCAGGATCGAACTGCTGACCTCCTGCGTGCAAGGCAGGCGCTCTCCCAGCTGAGCTATAGCCCCACATTCCTAATTTACATACAATGTAAATGCTTAAGTGCTGAGTCTCAAGCGGGGTGAACTTTAAATATTTTTACGTTTTTGGTCAAGTATTTTTTCACAAATTTTTCCGTTTTAACTAATTTTTGTTAAACTCGAGCTAAATATTTACTAAAACGACAATACATAATGAAAAAATACGCGTTAGTTTTCATGATTTTCCTTTTTGGTTGTGCCAGTTCAGTAGATGAACCGCCCTACGAAATTAATAATAAACAATTTTATGACACCCTTGATGAGCAAGGTAACAAGCTTTTTGCTTATGTGGTTTCTGTAAAGGCTAAAAGTCGTGAGCAAATTAATATTAATAAAAAACTAACCCGCAGTGATGTTCAGCGTTTTGCTGAGCAAGAGCATTTTGAAGAGTCGAGTGTTTTAAAATTACAATTAGAAGATCAAGCGGTAGAGTTTCTTAATAAAGAACTAGCACAGCGTAACTATTGTGCAGATAAGCATGAAATAAACGAAGTACTATGGCGTGATTTAAGTGTGCAATTAAGAGGGCGTTGTTTGTAATATGTTAGCGGATAAACAAAAACTAGCGGCAGTGTTAACCCAACTAAATATAGAATATGACGTAATAGAACATCCAGCGCTACATGGCAGTTTAGATGCCGATGAACTGATGGTAAATCGCCCAGGAACACGCTTAAAAAACCTATTTTTGCGAGACAATGAAGGTAAGCGTCATTTTTTAGTGATCACCGCGCATGATAAACAGTTGGATTTAAAGTCACTTGCCAAACAGCAAGGGCTATCGCGCTTAGGCTTTGCCTCTAATGAGCGCTTGGCTAAGTACTTAAAGGTTGCACCGGGTTGCGTGTCAATGCTCAGCTTAATGAACGACAAACAGCGTGATGTAACGCTTTGGCTTGATCAAGATATTTGGTTTGGCGATTTATTTCATTGCCACCCGTTTGAAAATACCCAAACATGGTTATTAACTAAGCCTGATTTACTGCGTTTTTTTGACTTTACTGAGCATCAGCCGCGGGTGATGTTTTTGCCATCGCGTTGAGCCCACAAAATAAGCCCCAGTCCACACAAACATACAGCGAGTAATGTTGCCATAAACGCCGTTTGTCCATGAGTTTGATAAACCACCCCTGGTAATAACGAGCCCAGTGCGCCGCCGCTGTAATAAAATGATACATAGCACCCGTTGGTAACGCTTGGCGGTGCGTGACTGATTTTATTAACCAGTGGTGCCGCTGTGGAATGAATCACAAACATAGCGCCGCAAAAGAGTGTGAATGCAATTAAAAACAACAACAGTGAATGACTCATTAATAACACAATACTGAGGTTATAAAACACGAATACCGCGGCCAACAATCGCCAGGCTGAAGTCATTTTTTTTAATAGCCAAGGAGTGAAAATAGAAGCCAAAGCACCCACCAAATAGCCACTATAAACAAAGCCAATGTCGCGCGTGTTATTAATTAAAAAGGTATTTTTTAAAATAAAAGGCAAGTAGTTTAATAATGCTGCAAAGCAAAAAAACATACAAAAAATGGCACCATAGAGCTTAAGTGCAGAGCCCTCTTTAAGTTGTTTTATATAATCTAATGGTGATAAAACCTCGGTTGATTTAACGAGATTAAAACGTTTATGGGGAATACTTAACGCTAGAATAATCAGCATGGCTGCTATTAGGTAATAAAAACTCTGCCACGACCAAACATCGCTAAAGAGCGCAGCCAATACACGACCAAAATAACCACCGACAATCGTACTACCTATATATAGCGTCATATTTTTTTGTAATGTATCGGCTTGATAGCTCATACCAATAAAGCTGGTCATGGCAGTCAATGCGGCAGGTAAAGTCAGTCCTTGTAAAAACCTTACCAGTAGAAGTAATTCAAAACTCGGGGCATAAATAAATAAGATACAACCCACACCCAGTAACAACATAGCGAAGCGTAATATCAATAAAGGGTTTCGCTTAGCTAAAAACAGTCCATACACCAAAGGGGCAATAGCTAAAGGCAACATAGTGGCCGTCATTAAGCTGCCTGCAACAGCAGGAGCAACATTAAATTCAGTAGCAAATAAACTTAATAATGGCTGTGGTGCGTATAAAACAAAAAAAATGAAAACTGAACAGATGAGTAGGTGAGGTAAGCGCATTAACTGCCATATACATTGCTTATTAGTTGAGCTGCATTATATACAAAACTGCTAGGGTTTTCATAAATTAACCTTTATTGCGCTAAATCATGCTTTGTTTTCAGTAGTTTGTTAGATTAATACCAATAGCGCTGTTATTTACGCTCGTTGGTGATTAAAATAGCATTAATATTCGTTTTTAGTGGGAACACGCCATGGGGTCACTACAAGAGCAATTGCTCCAAGCTGGTTTAACAACATCACATAAAGCTAAAGTTGCTAAATCAGAAAAGCGCAAGCAACAGAAAAAGCAAAAGAAGGGAGCGACGAGCAACCCGAACGATTTACAAAAGCATATTCAGCAAACTAAGTTGGAGCAGCAGCAAAAAGCTGAAGAGCTCAATAAAGCGCGCCAAGAAGAATTAAAGCAGCGCGAACAAGTCGCGCGTGTGAAGCAAATTTTAGAGCATCATAATCAAGAGTCAATTCGCGGTGAGCGTACCTTTAACTTCACTTATGAAAATAAAGTGAAAGGGCTTGATGTGAATGAGCAAACGCAAAAGGCGCTCTCGGGCGGGCGTTTAGCTATTTGTGTGTTAGAAGGTCAGTTTTACGTATTAGAAGATGAGCCTGCGCGTAAAGTGGCTGAGGTGGATGAAAAGTATATTGTGTTTCATGTTGAGCCTGAAAATAAAGCCAAAGATGAAGACGATCCGTATGCTGATTTTGAAGTGCCAGACGATCTTATTTGGTAAGCCTATTAAGTATCTGCTCAGTTAAAGCAAGCTAGTATGTGTTTTATGAGGGATACACGTATTTGTTCTGATTGATCGTCAAACCTTACCAAGGACGTATGCTTTTTAAAGATTTATTGACTACAATAATCACAACCGTTTTTTTAACCGTAAAAAGAAGAGTAAATACAATGAGCAAGATAAAAACACTTTTATTAGGCGCGGGTATTGGTTTAGCCGCAAGTTTTTCATTTTCAGCAGCCGCTGCAGATGGCGCTGCACTTTACACAGCTAAAAATTGTCAAACATGTCATGGTGCAGAAGGTAAAGCACCTATTATGGCGATGTACCCTAAACTAAATGGTCAAAACAAAGAATATTTAGTAGCGCAAATGAAAGACATCAAGTCAGGCGCTCGTAACAACGGTATGTCTATGGCGATGAAAGCGATGGTTGCGACTGTGACTGATGAAGAATTTGAAGCGATTGCCGATTACCTATCAAAAGTACAATAACCGTTAACGCTAATTAAAAAGAGCCACACCTATGTGTGGCTTTTTTATTTGGTGATTGCCATCATGCTAATACTCATTTAGACTTCTAAACATCTACAATCACTAGCGCTATGCTGTGTTTTAAAAGGCTTGTTATGTTTGATTTACCCCAGCTCAATTTAAAAAATAAAGTATCAGAACAAGAGTGGCAACTACGTGTTGATTTAGCCGCATGTTATCGATTAGTTGACCATTTTCGTTGGGGGGATTTAATTTATACGCACCTTTCTGCTCGCCTACCGGGCACTGATCATTATTTAGTGAATGCCTTTGGCTTAACGTTTGATGAGATCACTGCATCTAACTTAGTCAAAGTAGATTTAAATGGCCGCATTATTGACGATACACCCTTTAATATTAACCCTGCAGGGTTCACTATTCACAGTGCCATTCACGAAGTACGTGAGGATGCTCATTGCGTTATACACCTGCACACCAAAGAAACGATTGCAGTTGCAACACAAAAAGAAGGGCTGTTACCGCTAAGTCAGTATTCGATGTTTTCATTGCCGTCTCTGTCTTACCATGGCTATGAAGGTTTAGCGGTGAATGACGATGAACGTAAACGCCTGCAAACAGATTTAGGCACCACCAATCATATGCTATTGGTCAACCACGGCGGTTTAACAGTAGGCCCGACGGTAGGCGATGCGTTTATGCGCTTTTATGACCTTCAGCGTGCCTGTGAAATACAGTTAGCCATTCAATCAAGTGCGCAAGAAGCGACTGCTGTGCCTCAAGCTATTATTGATAACATTTATAACCAAGCGAACGTCGTTCACAGCGGCAGTACAGGGGGCCAGCTAGCATGGCCTGCCATGTTACGAAAAGCGTATCGTCTTGATCCTAGTTTTGCAAAATAACCCACTGAAGGTTAATAAGGAATTTTTATGAAAGTAAATCGCGTTGAAGTCTTTGATATTCATTGCCCTGATCGTCCTGCATGGACGCCGGTATTTGTTCGAATTCATACCGATGAAGGTATTAGCGGTGTGGGTGAAGCAGGTCTTGCGTACGATTTAGGACACAGTGCCGCTGCTGCGATGATCAAAGAAATGGCCGATGCCTTTTTAATTGGCCATGACCCGTTTCAAACTGAAAAACTATGGTCGCGTATGTTGCGTGAAAGTTTTTGGGGTCTAGGTGGTGGGCCGGTGGTTTACGCAGCAATGAGTGCGATTGATACGGCACTTTGGGATATAAAAGGTAAAGCATTAGGTTTACCGGTTTATCAGTTGCTTGGCGGTAAAGTTAACGACAAGCTGCGTACTTATGCATCACAGCTGCAGTTTGACTGGGACAGTGAATTTAAAGCGCTGGTACAGCCACAAGAATATGCAGAAGCGGCACTAAAAGCGGTGGCGGAAGGTTACGATGCGGTGAAAGTCGATCCAATTCAATACGATAAAGACGGTAACACCTATTACGACCGCACAAATATTATTTCTCGCCCAGAGATGAAACTATACCGCGCACGTATGCAGGCTATTCGAGAGGCCGTGGGTGACGAAGTAGATATTATTTTTGAATGCCACAGTTTACCGGGTGCGACATCGGCAATTCAAATTGGTGAGATTGCAGAAGAATTTGACTGTATGTATTTTGAAGAGCCGGTGAATTACCTAAACCATTCATTACATGCAAAAGTGGCTGACAAAGTGGCTGTGCCTATTGCAGGCGGCGAGCGCTTGTATAACCGCTGGGGTGTACGTCCTTATTTAGAAGATCAAAGTATTGATGTACTACAGCCAGATATCGGCTTATGTGGTGGCTTTACCGAAACTAAAAAAGTATGTGATTACGCTGATATTTTTGATGTGCGTATTCAGGCACACGTATGTGGAGGGCCGGTTGCAACGGCGGCATCATTGCACTTAGAAACAGCGATCCCTAACTTTTTAATTCACGAGCATCATACTTACGCGATTAAAAAGTGGAATAGAGAGCTATGCTTACAAGATCCACAACCTAAAAATGGTTTTTTTGAAGTATCTGAAGAACCAGGTCTTGGGATTGAGCTTAACGATGAAATTGTAATGCGCTCACAACGCGTAGAAATAAAATAGTTTACTCTGTTGAGAAATAGCCGGTAAGTGAGTTGTCACTTACCGGCTTTTTTATCGCTGTGGGTTTATTTTACAAAGTACTTGTTTTAGTTCAATGGTTGCTTTGCTATCAAGGTGGCGAACAAAACAGCGCTCTCCCTTAGTCACGAGCTCAAATTGATCTGGCATATTAAGTTGCTTGCCCAAAATAGGGTTGCCCTGAGGATCTTTATGATTAAGTTGCTCAAGGGTAACCGTGCTTGAGGTGACAAAAACATCGTCTGCTAATTGAACCTGCGAGCTATGCAGCAGCTGCGCAATTGCGTCGGCTACTTTAGCGCTATTAGGCTCAATTAGTAACGCATGTTGCAATTTAGGTGTGGGCTCTGAGCTTTGTGCTAAGCACCCACTTAAAAATAGCGAAATTGCAGTTATTGCTAATAAAATCTTCATTGCTTATCTCATGTTATCGCTAAGAATAATATTCTGTTTAAGTACAGTCTGAATTCGCGCGTCTTTTACTTCAGGCATATCGGTGGCGATAGTGGGCGCAAAACCGAGAACACTATTTATTGAGCTTGGGGCTGGGCAGCTGCCGGTTGCTCTATAACTAAGTGCGGTATTAAGTAAGCCTTCACTTGCATCACCTAAGCGTTTGCTAAAGTCATCGGCAACAGCACAGCCAGCAATAAGTACGGGCTGGCGCGCATTATCAATGGTATTTTGCGGTGCAAAGCCATCTGAATATTCACCAAAACCTTTGTTATTTTCGCCAGTAAATTGAATGGTAAAATAAGTAGTGTCGCAGTTATCGGTTGGGTAAAAGCCATACGGTTTACCACAGGTGCCAGCCCCTATCTGAATGATTTCAACATCGGCTCCGCGCAGCCCGTTAATTATAGCCTCACTGGCTGAGCAGGTACTGCTGGTGGTGAGTACAAATACCCGATCTAAATTTAACGTTGGTAATGGGGTGCCTGCAGCTATTGCAGGGTTATTTTCAAACCCGACAAAACGATTTGTAAAGGGCATGGGGGTCAGTGTTTGCCCTGTGATAGGGTTGGTATTGGGATATTTATCGTTAAAAATAGTGCGTTCAAATATTTTGCCTTGGGTATTGCTACCTGCCACCATGTAGCCTACTTGGCTGGCCATTTGTAACAAACCACCGCCGTTATAGCGCACATCAATGACTAAATCTTTAATGCTGCTGGCAGCGAGTTGGTTAAAGGCGTTGTAAAGCTGCGTTTCGGCTATCGCGTTGTGGCTATTAAATTGAAAGTAACCCACATCGCCGTTTGCTAAATCAGTACGTACGTTCATTACTGGTTGCGACTCGATATTTTGAGATGTGAGCGTAACAATGCGATTTTCATTAGTGCTGATATCCCTAAATACAAATTCGGTAACTTTACCTGTTTGTTCTGGGAATAAACCTGCGTTAATAATAGCTACCTCGCTTGATGAGGTCGTGTTAATAAAATCAACACCATCAACTTCTAAAAGCTCAAAGCCCCTAATAATATTTTGATTACTAGCAGGGGTATTTGGCTCGGTATAGCTAACAATTGCTTGGCGCGGCGCACTACCAGCGATTATTTTTATATTAAAGCCATAACCAAAGCTTAGGCCTGATTGATTTTGTCTTTGCCACTCATCGGTTGGCAAACTAAAGTGAAAGTTATCTTTTTTCGCACCCGACTCAGTCAGTTGCTCCGTTTTTAAAGTATTAAAGTAATCAATGACGCCTGACGTTAATGCCGGATTAGTATCAATAATTTCGTCGTACCATAAGTAGGTTTCGTTACTCCAAGAGCGTAGCCAGTTTTTTTCATTAATTGCTTGGCATTGACCTTTAAATTGCCCTGAGCTAGCAAATACACCAGAAGCCCAGCCGCTATTGTCTGTTGTTGGGTTAGTCGCATTGTCGCTACTTCCACCGCCACAACCTGTTAATAAAGCGGCTAGCGAAAAAGGGAGTAATGTGTATTTGAGAGAAGATGAATTAAGAATGGCCATACGCATGCTCGTTTTTTAAACTGTTGAGCTAAATATAGCGGTTTTTATTTAGAGTTGATAGAGGCGCGCTGCATTTTTGTAACTCAAGTGTTGCCATGTAAGATCATCGCTACATAGGCTTCGATAATGATGCCATAACTCATTGTAGTTAATGTTAATTTGGCACACGGGGAAGTTGCTGGCAAACATCACTCTTTGCATACCAAAATGCTTTAAAATATGTGTTAAACACTGCCTTTGCTGCTCGCTATTAAGCATAAGCAATTCAAAGCCTGAAAACTTCATCGCAACATTAGGCTGTTTTGCAAGTAGTTCAATTGCAGTTGCCCAGTTTGTAAGGTTGTGTGCAAGCCCTGCGTGATTAATGATTATTTGTAAGTCACTAACTTGGTTGGCATAAGAAATAAGTTGCTCGGTGATGTTGAAGTTTTCTATTTCAAATTGCGCTTCAAAATGCAGTTTTAAGTGGCACAAGTGGCGCAGGTTATCGAGACAATGAGGGTTCAATAAGCGCGTGGCATCATGACCTTCAGTGATATCTCTAATGCCGACAAGGGATGAATGTTTTAGATGTTTAAGTGCTAGTTTAAATGCGTTATTTGGCTGGTTAATTGTTGCAAAGCTAATCGCTTTGTAAGGTAGCCTTTTTATATGCTTTGCTAACCAGTTTAATTCATTAATAGGTTGCTCATTATCAAAGCCAGCTTCTATATGCACTAAACCAACGAGTTCAAAGTCCGTACTTTTGATTAGTTTAGCAACGCTAATCGGTTGTTTTATTTTATCTAAGTTAGGCCAAGCGGGTGGGTTAGCACCTTGCAGCCAGGTGTATTGACCCTCCAGCAAATTAAAAAAATGCACATGCGGGTCAATAATTTTAGTACTCATTGCGCTGTGTAACCGCCATCAATGCGTTGCAAACTGCCGGTAATAAAGCTGGCTTCTGGACTTACTAAAAAGTTTACCAGTGCTGCAACTTCATCGGCTTGGCCTAAACGATTAAGGGGTTGTAAAGCAGCTTCTTCGGCAACAATATCTGCCTTATTTGCGCCACTTTTTTTGCAGTATGCATCAATCGCATTATGAAATAACGGTGTTTCTATGGTGCCAGGACACACGGCATTAGTGCGAATATTAAAGCTTGCGTAATCTAAGGCGGTGGTTTTAGCCATCGAAGCCAGTGCATGTTTAGTCAGGTTATAAGCAAATGAGTTTTGTTTGCCAATAATGGCCTGATCTGAGGCAATTAACACAATAGCGCCATCTTGTTGTGCTTTCATGGCTGGTAATACGCTTTGTATAGCCGCGTACGCACCTTTAACATTCAGTGCCATTAACGCATCGAATGTCGCTTCATCGGTTTGCTCAATTGTGGCACTTAGGTGCTTGCCAGCATTTGAAACAAGTACATCAATGCGTTGTGTTTTTTCAATAATAGCCTGTATACACTGGCGTACGGCGGTTACATTACTAACATCACATTGATGAAAAACACCACTCTCACTGGGTTCAATATCTAGGTTATGAACCTGATAGCCGCTCGTTAATAATCGCTGAACCACAGCAAAGCCAATGCCTTTAGAGCCACCGGTTACTATTGCAACTTTTGACATACTTGTTCCTTTAATTAGCAATTAATGTGCGTGGCCGCAACCACCTTCAGCATGAACATGGCCGTGAGAAATCTCTTCGTTTGTTGCTTCTCGAACTGAGACAACCTCAACATCAAAAGTCAGCGTTTTACCAGCAAATGGGTGGTTTAAATCACAATCAGCATTAAAGCGGCCTACTTTTACAATGGTTACTTGGTGGCGACCTTGGTTTGATTGCACCATAGCAGTCATGCCTGGTTTCCATACTTTTACATCACCTTGAAGGTGCTTAAGCGGAATGCGCTGAATTAAGTCATCAACACGCTCACCGTATGATTCACTTGGAGATAACGTAACGCTAAATTTATCACCAGCGGCTTTACCTTCAAGTGCGGTTTCTAAACCTGGAAGCATGCCTTCGCTGCCGTGAATATAACTTAATGGCGCGTCGTTTAGGCTGCTTTCGATTTGTTCACCCGCTTCGCTTAGGGTGTAATGAAATTCAACGGCCGAATTTTTACTGATTTGCATGCTTGTCTCTTTGAGTTTTAAATTAATTAAAGGCAATTTTACGCGAAATACTGCGCTTTAGAAACTTAACGTGGATGATTTAATGTATTTTGTAAGTCGAGTAACAGGTCTTTTTTCGCCGGTGTAGTTTTTGGCGTAGCGGCTTGAGGTATAAATAAAACCAACTGAGTACCAGGTTTTAATACGCTTGAGGCAGATAATTTATTCCAACGCGCTAAATCGCTATGAGCAACGCCGTATAACTGACTTATATTCCAAAGGTTGTCACCGGGTTTTACGTGGTAATCTACCTCGATGGTTGGAATGATTTGCTCTTTTTGTTCTAGATAAGGGCTTATTTTATAGTTAATAGTGAGTGACTCAGGCAAAGTTTGCGGCTCCCCTAAAATAAGCTTTTCGCCAACGCCAATAAAGTTATTTTGCTTATTATTGAGCTGTTTTAATACTTCTAAAGGCAGGCCAAAATGCCTAGCAATACTGTACAGCGTGTCATTTTTTTTAACGATGTATTCGCCTGCAAAATTGGCTTTAAAAAAGCGGTTTTTTAATAAAGCTTGTTGCTCTATAGGTAATAACAGAGTGTGTGGTCCATGGGGAGAGCTTTGATTTTTTAAATAACCCCGATTAAGGGCATGCAGTTGTTTGGCGCCCATGCCAGAGAGCTTGGCCATAACTGAAAAATCAAACTGTTTTGCCACATTTAGCGAGGTAGTCAGTGCTTTATAAGGAAGCTTTGGCCGTTTAAATTTTGCCTTAGGGTGTTTCACTAAATAGCTCAGTGCTAATAGTTTTGGTACATAGTCAGCGGTTTCTTTTGGCAGTGTTAGTGCCCAAAAGTCAGTTGATTTACCTCGTTTTTGGTTGCGTTTTATAGCGCGCTTAACTCGGCCTTCACCGGTGTTATAGGCCGCAAGAGCATGCAGCCAATTACCATCAAAACGTTTATGTAAATAGCTCAAGTAATCAAGTGCCGCATCGGTTGAGGCTAATACATCCTGGCGTCCGTCGTACCATTGATCTGATTTAACCCCAAAATGATGCGCGGTTGCTGCAACGAGTTGCCACACACCCACAGCGTGTTCGCTTGAGCGTGCGGTAGGTCTAAAGCCACTTTCTACAAACGGTAACAAGGCGAGCTCCATCGGCAAGCTCTTTTGCTCAACTTTTTTTACAATATGGTATAAAAAAGGCTCTGCACGTCGAGACACTATTTTTAAATAATTAGGCTGTTTTAAATACCAGTTAATGCGTTTTTTTAACGCCTGATTTTGCTCAACCGGTAAATGTAAGTTATCAGCAATATGTGCCCATAACTCTGTGGGTTGAGCTATTTCAGAGGCTTTGGCTGTGGCTTTTTTATTAATGACTTTGTGAGTGTTTTTAGAGGTCGGCGTATTTGATAATGCCGGTTTTGACTCTACAGGTGTGGGAACTGCAGGCGCAATGATCTCTGGCTGAGTGGTTTTACAGCTGCATAGCAATACAATGGCAAAGCATAAGATCAAGTGACGCATTTTGTTCCTTTTTAAAAAATATATTTCCATATTTTAACACAATCCATTGTGTTCAGTTATTGACTGTTTTAGCGCGAAGTAATCCCGATTGCAAAAATAAGTGACTTGATTTTATATCAAGTGGTTCTTGTTGATAAGGTTTTAGTGCCTCAATAGGGAAGTTTTTTTGTAATTGCTCAATACTAGCTTCAGGGTTGTTTTTAGCATGCTCCGTAATCGCTTCTAAAAACGTGAGTGACTGTTTTAGTTTAACTTTATCGACTAAATCGCCATGCCCAGGAATAAAAAGTGACAGCGTATTATTATTTATATATTTTTTTAATAACCGTTGCCATTGCTTAAGCTCGCCATGCCCAGGGTAGGGTAACCAATCGATGATATCACCACCAATTAAGGTTTTACCTTTGTCGGCAAGTAGTGTTAAATCGCCATTAGTATGTGCCTGGTGCGGGTTTATAGTGAGTGTATAGCCACCTAAATCTAACGTTTTAGATTCACTAATACTCATTTTTGGTGGTGTTAATTGATAGTCTTGCCAGCGAAATAAGCGCTTTTTAGCGCGGGTAAGCTTTTCTCGCCATTGAACTTGCTCAGCATCGGGTAAGGTGGCTAATCGTTGATAGCTCAGCTCAATGCTTTTCTCGAATCCCTCTAGCTTGTCTGTTAAAGCTTGCTGGTAAAGCGAAAAGTCGTTAGCGACTTGTTGGTGAGTAATAAGTTTTGCGTCTGGGAAGTAATGCTGCATAACCGCCATCCCCAGTAAGTGATCGTCATGAAAGTGGGTTGCAACTAAATAACACAAAGGCGTCTTTAGACGTTGTTTTAGCTCAGTTACCAGTTGTTCTACCGCCGCAAAGTTACCACTGGCATCAACGAGTAATGCACATTCACTGCCTTCAATTAATACTTGGTTAGAGTCGTAAAAACGAAGTCTTTCAGGTTGCTTAAGAAATTGAATATTAGCTGACAACGGTTGCCACTCAATTGCTGCCTCGCTTTTTGTTTGCATAAACAAGCAAATTAAAGGCAGTAAGCACTTACCTATTTTTTGAGCTTTACTTAAAAATGGTTGCATCTTTATCTCTAGCTGTATTTTTGACGGTAAAAACAATAAAAGCGCAAAATGCGCTTTTATTTAGTGTGCTCAGAGTTCGAGCTTAAGTACTGACTCAATTTATCAATGAGTTGATCTTGATATTCAAGCTCAACTGATTTTTGAGTTTTCGCTTCAAGCAATTCGTGGCTTAAATTTAAGGCAGCCATAAGTAATGCTTTTTGATCGTTTCTGACTGTTGAACGTTGTTTCATTTGTTCAACTAAATCATTCAGATTTTTGGCGGCCGCTTTTAGTGCCTCTTCTTGCCCCGCAGGACAAGCAAATTGCTGCTCTTTACCAAGCAATTCAACAGTGACTCGCTGGTTTTGCAGCTCAGACATTAGCTTGCCTGTTGCGCGCTTTGTAATTTATCTAACAATGATGACAAGGTGGTACTTGCATCTTTTTGTTTTTCTTCATTTTCAAGGGCTTCTAACTGCAATAACTCATTTTCATCAAGTAGCTTGCTATTTTGCTCTTTAAGCTCTGAAATATCAGTTTGTAACTGATTATTACGGGTAATTAGTTGGTCGATCAGTTGTTCGAGTTGTTGAAGAGTGTTGTTGTTCATAAATGCGCTCATATAACTGTAATTAATGTCATGCAAATGTAAAGCAAAGTGTGTTTATTTGCCAGCATTTACGCTGGTTTTAGGTGATTTTTATTCTATGTTAAGGGATAATTCACGCTATTGGCTTTTTCATTCAGAAGCGGTTCACGTAAACCCCCGCTTTTGCTGGTATCGATTGTCAAAGTAGTGTGCTTATGGTTCACTGATTTTATTAAATAGCGTATGGTGAAAATAAATAATGCTTAGTTACAGACACTCCTTTCATGCGGGTAACCCTGCCGATGTACTTAAACATTTAGTGTTAGCGCAAGTACTGGGTTATCAAACAATTAAAGATAAGCCGCTTGACTATATTGATACGCATTCGGGGGCTGGTTTTTTTGAGCTTGCTGCACCTGACGCGCAAAAAACCCAAGAGTACCAAGATGGCATTGAAAAACTGTGGCAACATACTAGCCAACACAGTGCCTTAAATGACTATATTGAGCTAATAAAATCATTTAATGAGAGCGCATCGCTGGCGTTTTACCCGGGCTCACCAAAAATAGCCGAGCACTTTTTACGCCGTCAAGATAAGGGCTGGTTTTTTGAGCTGCATCCGCGAGATTTAGTCTTACTTGAAGAAAACATGCAAGGTAAGCGTTCTATTCGGGTACGCGGCGAAAATGGGTTTGCAGGCTTAATTGGTTTGTTACCGCCAGCTTCGCGCAGAGCCTGTGTGTTAATAGACCCACCTTATGAAATAAAAGACGATTACAATACGGTAGTACAAACCATTGTTAAAGCACATCAACGCTTTGCAACAGGGACTTACATGATCTGGTATCCGGTTGTGGACAGAGAACGTATTGATAATATGGAGCAGGGTTTAATTGACGCGGGCATTAAAAATATTCAATTATTTGAATTAGGTACTGAAGCAGATACAGAAGTACATGGTATGACCGCCTCTGGAATGATAGTGATAAATCCACCCTGGAAATTAAAACAAGTAATGGATGACGTGTTACCTGAACTAGTAAGCTTGTTGAGTAAGCCAAGTGGCTTTTATCGCAGCGAGCAGTTAGTTGCCGAATAAAAATAAATAAGCCTAGGGTCTGTTGACCTTTGCGGATTAAAATTTGTTCAAACTAGGGGCGGTTTAATCGCGGCGCGAGGTTTGTAACCTAGTGGGCTAAGTAAAAACCGAGCAAAGCTTCCGCGCCCTGCTCACGCCCTTACCTACATCCATGTAGGCAACAAAGAGTAAATCGCCCTTAGGCAGAACTCTTCGGGCAGCGCCTGTTTGGCATTGATGCTGCGTTATCGCCTATTTATGGGGAATAACCACACCACATAGGCTCTGCCTTGCCTAAATACCAAACAGACTGCTGCAAATTTAACCTTGAAAGATCAACAGACCCTAGTTTAACTGGGCTTTATACTGTTCTGCTTAGATGCGGGGTATTGTTACGCTTAATTAAAAGTAAACAGCGTTAAAGGTTGCAAGTTGCTTGCCTGCCTCATTTTGTAATACTAATTTTTCACCGTTAATTTGCCATTGCGTTGCTGCTTGCAGCACACCCGCCATGGCGCTTTCTTGTTCCATATTGTCATGACACATTTTTTGCGTGGTTGCTAACTGCGTAAAAGTAACCGTTTGCTTCGATACTTCATAACCGCCATTAAAGTTATTGCACCCTAAAAAACCGTGCACAGTGTTGTCACTATTAAATTGAATAAATGGCTCTTTAGTATTCACTTCAACGGGATTGCCGTCGATTGAAACGGCTTTGAAGTAGGTATTTACTAAGTCAACGTCTGGCTTTGGCGCTACTTTTGAAACAATAATTTCTAAAGGCTCTGATGAGGCCGTATTAGCAAAAGGCGAGTTACTTGTTGTGCTGGTGTATAGTAAGTTTCCTTGATTATTAATGGTTGCGCGCACGCTGTAGCGATGGGCTGGATCAATTTTTTCAAGGTTGTATTCAAGCTCTACTTTATACGGAGGTGCGCCTACTAAATCAATTACCTGCTCAGAAATAACGGTTGCTGCTACATCCATTTTTGACACATCAACCAAGGTAACGGTTAGCTGTGAATTAGGCGCTAATAGGCTGCGATCTAGGTAGCTAACTTGTACTGGTAGAGAGGCTGTTGTTTGTTTCACAGCGCTATTTTGCTGTGCGGTGTCATCGTTACATGCGCTAAGCATAAGTGTGCCACTTGCTAAAAAACATAGGCCTGCAACCGACTTTAAGATTGAGTTTGGCTTTGGTGAGAACATAACAGTTCCTAGATATAATTACGGATATAAACAGTAGCATACGGCTAAGTTACTTAATCATCGCTTAACTTGTAAATACAGCCAATACAGAAAGTTGAGATATAAAAAAAGACGCTAGGCGCCTTGATTCGTTACTTATTTTTTAACGTATTTAGTTAAAATTACAATACGTTGTCCATCAACACGCCCTTCAATATGTTCTGGGTTGCTGGTTAAGCCAATATTACGCACAGCAGTACCGCGTTTTGCAGTTAAGCTACTACCTTTCACATCTAGATCTTTTATTAACGTAACGGTGTCGCCAGCTTGTAGCACTACGCCATTACTATCAATGTGTTTAATATCATCATCTTCAGCAAGCGCTTGCTGAGCCCATGTTAATGTGTCTTCTTCAAGGTAAATCATATCAAGTGCGTCTTGTGCCCAGCCATTATCGGCTGCTAGTCGTGTCAGCATGCGATAAGCAACAACTTGTACCGCAGGTGTTTGACTCCACATACTGTCATTTAAGCAATGCCAATGGGTCGGGGTTAAATCGCTATTGCCTTCAATTTGATCTTTACATGTTTGACAGGTGTAGATACATTTATCTGAATGAGCTTCGGTAACAGGAGGAACTTCGTATACAGTTAGGTCGTCTGTTGCTGCGCAGAGTTCACATTGGTTACTGCTACGTTCTATTAAGGCTTGTTCAATGCTCATATAAGGGACTCTTTTTTGTGAGTTTATAAAAAATTAATAATCGCATTATACCTTATAACCATAACCTTTGGGTATGCTTAGAGCAGTTGTAAACTCAAAAACCCTATAAAAAATGAGGATACTAATAATTCTGCTCTAGGGTTATAAATTTAGTCTTATTTGTCTGTTTTTAATCTAATTAAAATTGCAGCAAGTCTTTAAAGTTTCACTATACTGGTTAAATAATAAAAAATAATGATGACATCACTGTTAAGTAGGAAGATTAATGCCAAATAATCTAGAGGTAAAAAATTCATCTATTTTGGTTACTCAATATATTGCTAGGCAACCAATTTTTGACGGTGATAAAAGTATTTTTGCTTATGAGTTGCTCTATCGCGATTCAGTTAATAATGCTTTTCCTGTAGGAACAACTGACGGGCAAGCCACTGGGCGACTTTTTTTTAATGCGTTAATGCTGGTTGGGGTGGAAAAGCTGGCGCTTAATCAGACCGTGTTTATAAACCTATCTAGCGAAGGGCTTTTAGAGGATTTACCTACATTATTGCAGCCTGAAAATACTGTAATTGAAATTGTTGAGCGTACTGAAAATATCGAGCTTGTTACTCAACGAGTAACTGAGCTAAAAAAAGCAGGGTATGTATTTGCGTTAGATGATTATGACGCGCATGAAAAATGGCAACCTTTGCTCAGTTTGGTTGATTATATAAAGCTTGAAGTAGAAGAGCCTATAATAAAAACCACCATGCTACTTAAAAAGCTCAAACGCAATCACCCTGAGGTTAAAATAGTGGTAGAGCGAATCGAAAACTATGACGAATTTAGGCAGCTTAAAGAAGCTGGATGCGATTACTTTCAAGGATTCTTTTTTGCACGGCCAGAAATGCTCAGTTACGGTAATGTTGAGCCGTTAAAAATGGCGGTTTTTGATTTATTGCGCTGCACATCTCGTCCTGACTTGGATTTTAATGAAATTAATCAACGTATTTCTAAAGATGTGGGTTTAACCGCACGTGTTCTCAAACTAGTTAATGCTCGCTCTGCTAATAAAAATTTAGTGATTACGTCAATTCCACAAGCGGTTGTGTATTTAGGGGAAGATTCTATTAGAAAGTTTGTACGAGTACTGGCGCTGAGCGAGCTTGGCTCAGACAAGCCTAGTGAACTTACTCGTTTAGGTTTATGTAGAGCGCAGTTTATGCAATTGATTTTAGAGCCCGGCGGAAAGATTATTGCAGAGCAAGGCTATTTAGTCGGCTTGATGTCGGTGCTTGATGCTATTTTAGATATGGAACTGGAAGCTATTGCCAAAGAGTTTAGTTTAGGGGCTGAGTTATCTGGTGCACTTTTAAGTTTTGATGGCATGATGGGGAACTCATTACATTTAATAAAAGCAGTAGAAGAAGATAACTGGCAATTGGCTAAAAAGTTGCTAGAGACTATTCGCCCTGCATCAGACATAGAGCTGGTGTATACAGCCATGTTAGATGCGCGCCAATATGCGGATGAGTTATTAGCCACCATTATTGAACAAGACTAACGCAAAACGTTTGGGTATGATTGGCACATATTGATTTTACTTAGTATTACACCATGCGTTTACTTTTACCTATCACGACTATTTTAATTGCCTTAGCTTTATTGATCCCCGGGGTGACACAGCCGGTGTTGAGTATGGAAGGCAAAATTGATAAATCTAAACTTGCTCAAGCCGGTATTGAAATGCTGGCAGATGAAGGAAATCAAAACACCCGTAATATGCTAATGATGGTCTCGAGTATGTTGGGATTAGACAAACTTGAAGGTGAGATCAGCGCTTATCAAAAAACGCGTAGTATTTGGGGCACCGTTAACGAACTGGCCAATAACAAAAACTACTTAGTGGCGATATTAGTGGCGTTTTTTTCAATAGTGATCCCAACTATTAAGCTGCTGCTTCAATTGTTTTATTGTGCACTGAAGGAGACTTCGTTTAAGTACAAGCTTGGTAAAGTGATAATTGGCTTAAGTAAATGGAGTATGGTGGATGTGTTTGTTATTGCATTAATCGTGGCTTACATGGCTGGTAATGCAAACGCGAACTCAGAAGACTTACTTAATATGCATGCTGAGTTTGGTACTGGTTTTTGGTATTTTACCGGCTATTGCCTGTTCGCCATTGCGGCTAGTAGCTTGATAAAGCCAGTGGTAAAAACCAGTTAATGATTGAGTTTTAAACGCAGTTACCATAAACTTTAAATGTCTATTTATTATTAGGTTAATTCATTGCAACGTATTTACTGTATTTTACTCACGCTAACTTTGTTACTCACTTTTGTGGGTCAAGCCGTTGCGTCTGTATCTATGGTATGTGATGTGCCGCATATGAACATGGCAACCCATGCATCGATGCAGCATAGTGAAATGGCAATGAGTGACGACGCTGATACAACAACCATGTCTATGGATTGCTGTAGTGAGCAAAGCACGTTAACCCAAGATTGCAGTTGCCCGATGAGTGCTTGTAATTCGCATTCGGCCTTGCATGTAAACTCGCTATTTATAGCTTCCAAATTACCCTCTGAAAAAGTGCACCTTGCTGTCATGCAGCGCCAACCTAATTTTGCACGATCTCTTTATCGTCCTCCTATGCCTGCATAACCGCAGGATAGGTGTATTCAAAATCTAGCCATTTAGCTTTTTGTCATCTATCTGCTTAAAAATTTAATCGTTTTTTATTTTTTAAATTTAAGTGGAGCAAGTGATGAGTCACTTCGCAGTATTAAAAGCCGTTTGTGTGAGCAGCTTATTGAGCATTAGTGTCTCTGTACACAGTGCTGAACTGAGTTTAAATGGGGCAATTAACTATGCCTTAAACCATGAGCCTTGGCTTAAAGCCAGCAAACAAAAACAAGCATCAATTGAAGCAAAAAGTATTGCCGCAGGTACCTTACCTGATCCGGTACTCACGCTAGGGTTAATGAACTTACCCACTAATGGTTTTGCTTTTGATCAAGAAAATATGACCCAATTTAAAGTAGGAATTAGCCAATCGTTAAGCCGAGGCGATAGTTTAGCACTTCAACAAAAGGCACTGTCTCAGTCGGCTGCGGCAGAGCCTTGGCTTCGTAAAGATAGACTCGCGCAGGTAAAAACCACAGTGACCGAGTCATGGCTCAATGCGTTCAGAGCGCAGCGAACTATTGCACTTATTGAGCAGGACAAAGCCTTGTTTACTCAGCTAATCGATATTACCGAATCAAGTTATGTAAGCTCGGTGGGTAAAACACGCCAACAAGATATTATTCGTGCGCAATTAGAGCTAACCCGCCTTGAAGATAAACTAATGCAACTTGATCAACAGCTACAAGGTGCTAAAAAGCGGTTAGCACAATGGTTGCCCATCGACATGCTAAGCCAGCCTGTTGGTGAGGACTTTTCACAGGTTTCAGCGTTAAAAAACTACACGGAGTTAGAGTTTCAGCAATTAATGGCATTGCTATTAAAGCACCCCGCTATTATGGCGATTGATGATGCAATAGAGGCAAAGCAAACTCAAATCAGTGTGGCTGAGCAAGGCTATAAACCGCAAATTGGTGTGAATATGGGATATGGTTATCGTGATGATATGCCAATGGGGGGCTCGCGAGCAGACCTTTTCTCTGTGGGAGTGAGTATCGATTTACCGCTATTTACCGATAATCGCCAAGATCAACTCGTTAATGCCGCGATTGCTGATAGCGAAGAGGCAAAAACACAAAAATTAATTGCTCTTAAAAAGCTGCAAGGAATGTACTTTAAGGAAGTTAGCCAACTAACACGGTTAAGTCAGCGAGCAGCGCTCTATAAAACTAAATTATTGCCGCAAATGGCCGAGCAATCCCAAGCGACCCTGAATGCTTATACCCGCGATGATGGTAATTTTTCGGATGTGATGCAAGCGCGGATCAGCGAATTAAATGCCAAAATAGACGCACTGAATATTCACGTTGATCAAAAAATTATTATTGCACGGTTAAATTATTACGCCAGTGCTGATGACGCCAGCTTAAAGAACTTAACACAGCAGGAGCTAACCTATGAATACTAATTTAAAATTGTCATTGGTGGCTATATGCAGTGCAGCGCTGACGGCCGGGGTGTTATTGAGCTTGCCAGCTGAGCACACTATGCCAAGCAATGACAAAACCAGTAGTAAAAAAGAGCCGCTTTATTGGGTGGCACCAATGGACAGTAATTATCGTCGTGATGAACCGGGTTTATCACCTATGGGTATGGATTTAGTGCCTGTTTATGAAGAGTCAGACAGTGATGCAAATGAAGGCCCCGGCAGTGTTAAAATTTCACCTACCGTGATTAATAACTTAGGTGTACGCACGGCATCGGTGGAGTTTGCAGCGCTGGAAAATGAAGTCAACACGGTAGGCTATGTACAGTATAACCAAGACCAGCTCATTCATATTCATCCGCGGGTAGAGGGCTGGGTAGAGACATTATATGTGAAGGCAGCAGGCGATCAGGTTAAACAAGATGAGCCACTTTATACCTTGTATTCACCGCAATTAGTCAATGCCCAAGAAGAGTTTGTTTTAGCGTTAAAGCGCAATAATCCGGTGTTAATTCGGGCGGCTAAAGCACGTTTAAAATCGCTTAATGTGTCTGAGGGTTTTATTTCACGCTTACAAAAAAGTCAGCAAGTGCTACAAAATATTACTTTTTATTCTCGCCAAGGTGGCGTTGTTGATGAGCTTAATATTCGTGAAGGGTTTTACGTTAAACCAGATACATCAATGATGAGTATTGCTCAGCTTGACGAAGTGTGGGTTGAGGCTGAGGTATTTGAACGCCAAGCTGAGCTGATCCGTGTTGGCTTACCGGTAACCATGACACTCGATTATTTAAGTGGTCAACGTTGGCAAGGGCAAGTGGATTATATTTACCCTACTTTAGATGCTAAAAATCGTACTTTACGAGTGCGTTTGCGCTTTAATAACGAAGGTCATCAGTTAAAACCAAATATGTTTGCGCAAGTGAGTATTCATAGCCAAAAAGCTGAAAAGCAGTTAATTGTGCCTAAAGAGGCGGTTATTCGCACTGGTAGCCAAAACCGCATTGTAATTGCGCTTGGTGAGGGGCGTTTTAAATCGGTTGAAGTAACCTTAGGGCGAAGCGATGCGACTCATACTGAGATTTTATCGGGTGTTATGGCTGAAGATGAAGTGGTTACTTCAGCACAGTTTTTAATTGATTCAGAGTCGAGTAAAAGCTCTGACTTTAAGCGTATGCAAGCACCTTCGCACAGCACAATGGCAATGAGTGATAGTGACCCAAGCATGGCTACTGTGAATGGGATTATCAACAGCATTGACCCTAGCACGCGGGTTATGAATATTAGCCGTGAAGCGATTGAAAAGTGGGGGCGCGGACCTGCAACTATGGACTTTGTGTTAGCAAAAAATGTAACCATTGAGACGTTTAAGCTAAATGATGAAGTTACATTTACCTTTAGTATTGAGCAAGGTGAGTTTGTGATCCATACAATGACTTCTGTGCATGCTATGCACAGTCAGCACGAGTAGGAGTGGTTATGATTACTGCAATTATTCGCTGGTCTGTTGTTAATCGTTTTTTTGTACTGTTACTGACCGCAATACTTATTGGTGGCGGCTTGTATGCTGTAAAAAACACCCCAGTAGATGCCTTACCCGATTTATCTGATGTACAGGTTATTGTTAAAACATCTTACCCTGGGCAAGCGCCGCAAGTAGTGCAAGATCAGGTCACATTTCCTATAACCACGGCGATGTTATCGGTACCAGGGGCGCAAACAGTACGCGGTTTTTCGTTTTTTGGTGACTCCTACGTGTACGTTATTTTTGACGAAGACACCGATTTATATTGGGCGCGAAGTCGTGTTCAAGAATATTTAAGTCAAGTATCTGCGCGTTTACCCAATACGGCAATTGCAGAGCTAGGCCCCGATGCCACAGGAGTTGGTTGGGTGTATTTATATGCACTCACTGATACCACAGGTAAGCATGACATAAGCCAACTACGCAGTTTACAAGATTGGTTTTTAAAGTTTGAACTGCAAACTGTGCCCGGTGTATCCGAAGTAGCATCGGTAGGTGGCATGGTGAAACAATACCAAGTTAACGTACAGCCCGATAAGTTACGTGCCTATGGTATTCCGCTAAGCCTTATTCAAACTGCCATTAAGCAAGGCAACCAAGAAATGGGGGCATCAGTTGTTGAAATGGCAGAAGCCGAATACATGGTTACCAGCACTGGCTATGTAAAAAGTGTGGCTGATTTAGAAGCGATTCCTCTAGGTATAAACGCTAACGGTACTGCACTGCAGTTACGTGATGTTGCTAATGTGCGTTTAGGTCCGCAAATGCGCCGTGGTGTTGCCGAGCTTAACGGCGAAGGCGAGGTGGCTGGTGGCGTAGTGGTTATGCGCTTTGGTGAAAACGCGCAAAAAACTATAGAGCTCGTCAAAGCTAAATTGGAGTCACTTAAAAAAGGCCTGCCTGAGGGGGTTGAAATTGTACCTGTGTACGATCGCTCTCACTTAATAAAAGACGCAGTTGATAACCTCACCTCTAAATTGACGGAAGAACTGATTGTAGTGGCTTTAGTGTGTGTGGTGTTTTTATTCCATGTACGCTCATCGCTGGTGGCTATTATTACCTTGCCCTTAGGCATACTCACCGCCTTTATTATTATGTATTGGCAAGGGATTAATGCCAACATTATGTCGTTAGGGGGCATTGCTATAGCGATAGGTGCCATGACCGATGGTGCGATTGTGATGATTGAAAACATGCATAAACACATGGAGAAAAAACCGCTGACCGATGAAAATCGTTGGCAAGTGGTGATTGATTCTGCCAGTGAAGTAGGGCCTGCATTATTTTTTAGCTTATTAATCATTACAGTTAGCTTTATGCCGGTGTTTATTTTAGAAGCTCAAGAAGGGCGAATGTTTGCGCCATTAGCTTACACAAAAACCTATGCAATGGCGGCATCTGCCGGCTTAGCAATTACCTTAGTACCCGTACTGATGGGGTACTTTATTCGCGGTAAGGTGATATCTGAAAATAAAAATCCGGTAAACCGTTTATTGGTAAATAGTTATAAGCCACTGTTAAACACAGTCTTAAAATTCCCCAAAAGCACCTTGTTAGTGGCACTGATTATTACTTTAGTGGGCTTTTATCCGGTAAATAAAATAGGCAGTGAGTTTATTCCACCTCTTGATGAGGGGGATTTAATGTATATGCCAACCACTTACCCTGGGATTTCTATTGGTAAAGCGCGCGAGCTATTACAGCAAACCGATAAGCTGATTGCCACTGTGCCCGAGGTAAAAACCGTATTTGGTAAAATTGGACGAGCGGAAACGGCAACCGATCCGGCACCACTGACCATGATTGAAACCTTTATACAGTTTAAGCCTAAAGAACAGTGGCGCGAAGGCATGACCACCGAAAAGCTCAAACAAGAGCTGGATGCTTTAGTAAAATTTCCAGGACTCACAAACGCTTGGGTAATGCCTATCAAAACGCGAATAGATATGCTGGCTACAGGGATTAAAACCCCAGTGGGTATAAAAGTCGCGGGGCCGAATTTGAGTGAAATTCAAAAAATTGGCCAACAAATAGAAGTGCTGCTTAAAGATCTTCCTGGTACGGCGTCGGTTTACTCAGAGCGAGTGGCAGGTGGGCGTTATATTAAGGTCGATATTAACCGCGAAAAAGCAGCGCGTTATAGTTTAAATATTGCAGATGTGCAGCAAGTGGTCGCAACCGCTATTGGCGGGATGAACGTGACTGAAACGGTTGAGGGTCAAGAGCGCTACCCGGTTAATATTCGTTATCCGCAAGCGTATCGTGACTCCCCAGAGGAGTTAATGCTACTGCCTATTGTAACCCCTGCTGGGCAACGCATTGCACTTGCCGACGTGGCTGATGTATACATTAGCGATGGCCCTCCTGGCATAAAAAGTGAAAATGCCCGTTTAAATGGTTGGAGCTTTATTGACATTAAAGATACTGACATTGGCAGCTACGTAGAAAGTGCTCAGCAGTTACTAAACGAGCAGCTAATTTTACCCGCAGGGTATTCTATAACTTGGGCAGGGCAATATGAATACATGGAGCGTGCCAAAGCCAAACTGAGTTATGTGTTGCCGCTTACCTTAGCCATTATTGTGGTACTGCTTTACCTGAATTTTAGAAGCTTCACTGAAGTATTTATTATTATGGCGACATTACCACTGGCGATGATAGGGGGTATTTGGCTCATGTACTTAGAAGGCTTTAATTTCTCTGTTGCTGTGGGGGTCGGCTTTATTGCCCTTGCTGGGGTGGCCGTAGAAATAGGCGTTATTATGTTGGTGTATTTAAATCAAGCGTATAAAGCGCAGGTACAGGCCGCCGCTCAATTAGGAAAAAGCATCAGTATTGAGCAGCTTAAACAGGCGATATTAGAGGGCGCTGGTTTGCGCGTTCGCCCGGTAATGATGACGGTAGCAACCATAGTGATTGGCCTGTTACCGGTGTTATATGGCACAGGCACTGGGAGTGAAGTAATGAGTCGAATAGCCGCCCCCATGGTTGGCGGTATGTTTAGCGCCATTGTTTTAACATTGCTGGTGTTACCCGCGGTGTATTTATTATGGCGAAAGCGAAACCTATAATTTTTACACTGGTTGTGTAACTTGTACTGTAAAAAATCAGTACAAGTTACCCATCCTTACTTTACCTACTGATTTTATTGTTTTTTTTGTTGGCATGATTCACGCATCTATTTAATCATTAGGGTTAAATAGTAAGGAACGCACATGCAAGTTAAAACAATTCAAGAAGTGTTCGATTGGACCGTTCAATTTCACACACAAATGGCGGCTAATTTTTTTAGTGTAAGGGATTTACTTGGAGAGCATAACAAACAGTTAATCGATTATTGTGTTGAGTATGAAAAAAAACTCGCTGAGGATTTAATTGGCTTTAAAGCAATCACTGAAATAAATACTTTAGATACATACTGCTATGAATATTTTTCAGAGCACTCAGAAATTATCAGCTTTACTGATTTAGATCGCAGTAATGAGCTAGATGAACTAGCGATTCAAGAGTATTTATCTCAGCAGCATCAAAAAGTATTAAATGCATACAGTTATTTGGCAGATAAAGCGCAGTCACCTGAGGCTCAAGAAAAGCTAGGGGAGATCTTACAGCTCGAAGAGCAAGGTTTGAAGCAGATGATGCAAAGCATTAATCGTCATGCAGATATGTAGCAACAAGTGTTACGCATAAAAAAGGCGCTGTAATAAGCGCCTTTTTCGTATGTAAAATAATAGAGCACATTTAACTTTGCTCTACATCAACCACTAAGTCACTCGTAATTGACTCAAGTGCGTTAATTACTTCGTCTTTGTTAAGCCCATTAGGCAGGCTAACGGTGGCAACGGCACTAAAAATTGGCACCCCCCAGTTTGGCGCACTTTGCTGCCTTGAGTTTAAGTTCGTAATATTAGCGCCTTTATGGCGAATAACACTTGCCAACTCCTGGACAATACCGGGACGATCGTTCCCGGTGATCACAAAATTAAGCTGCTCGAGTTCAACAGGCTCAATTTCGGTGTTGCCTTTTTCAATACGGACATCTAATTTAGGAAGCCCATTAAGCGCATCTTGAAATGCCTGTAAATGCTCTTCAGCCACCTCAACTTGTATAATGCCAGCAAAGTGGCCAAGCAAATGACTTAAATTACTGCTTAACCAATTACCGTGGTTTTCCAATATAACCGATGAAATACTTTCTACTAAACCGGGGCGATCTTCCCCTAAAATGGTTATTACCAACTGCTTCATAATAGTTCTCTTTTTAAGCCCAAATGAAAAAATAAATGCATAGGCATTAAGTGATGCGATCTAATGTATGTGATTCTTAATGTATGTAAAAGCTAACCACAAAAGGATTGTTATATCTTAATAGGTTACTTTATTATTGTTATATTAGATGCCCATTGAGTATTGTCTTGGATAAATAGTTTGTCCAATTAATAATTGATTTAGTTTATTAATAACACATAAATAAATACGATTATTTAATAAAACAATACTTTAATATTATTTTGTGGTTCCAGTAAAGAATTATTACGACTGTAACATTACTGTCACTTTGATGAAATATAATGCGCCCAACGTTAAGATATAAGGGTGTTTTGATGACTTCAAATCCGAATAAACCGACTTTTAATACGGATCGAAGCCGTCTATTTAAAGACCGGTTTGCTAAGTTTGGCATAACCGCAGGCGGTATAATGGTATTAATAGCACTGCTATTGATCTTTTTTTACCTTCTTTATGTAGTGCAGCCTATTTTCGAGTCAGCTAAAGTTGAAAAGCGCGCTAGCTTTAATGTTGCTAATGCTGAGCAAATAGTTGGGCTTGGTGTTGAAGAGCAAACTGAGGTTGCTTACTTACTTGATAATCAAGGCCAAGTTAACTTCTATAGTGTTGATAAAGCAAACTTTGGTAAAAAACTAAAAACACTTAATGCCACTTTACCTGCGAAGGTAACCAGCTTTGCAAATAGTGCTCCTTTTCAAGGTCATTATGCGTATGGCTTAGAAAATGGCACCGTGACTATTGTTGCGCCTAAGTTTTTAGTCACCTTCCCTAATAATGAACGTAAATTAAGCCCGCGTTTAGGTTATCCATTGGGTGAGATGGCGTTAGAAGTTGATGAACAAGGTGCTGCTATTAAGCGTTTTGCCTTTAGCCATTATGAGGACAAAACAGCCGTTGTGGCACTTACCGCCGATAAACGTGTGGTATTTAGCAGCTTTGTAGCCGAAGAAAATATGTTTACCGGTGAAGTCGAATGGCAAGTTGAACGTACCGAATTGAACGTTGATGGTCGCGTAGATGAGTTATTAATGTCGCCGGATACCACCCGCACATTTGTTCGCTCTGCTAATCAAATTTACGTATTCGATACTCGCTACCCAAGTGAAGTAGAGCAAATCCAATTATTATCTGCCAACGAAGAAAACGCTAATATTGTGTCATCACAATTATTAGCTGGTGCTAACTCCCTGATGTTGGCCAATGATAATGGTGAAATATCGCAGTGGTTTGAAGTAAACACTGACTCAGGTCGCGAGTTTCAAAAAATTCGTTCGTTTGAAACCACTAAGCAAAGTAAGCTCAATGTTTTTACTGAATTCTACCGCCGTACCTTTTTTACAACGGGTCAAAATGGTGAGCTAGGTGTTTATTACACAACCAGTGAAGCAAAGTTGTGGCAAGGTAAAGTCAGTGAAGGTGCAATTGAACAGTTTGCTATTGCTCCGCGTTCAAATGCGGCATTGATTTTGGCTGATAACAAGCTAACGGTATTAGAAATTCATAACGAACACCCAGAAGTAACGTGGTCAGCGCTTTGGCAAGAAGTATGGTACGAGGGTTACCCTGAGCCGGGTTATATTTGGCAATCAACGTCTGCAAGTGATGATTTTGAATCTAAGTTCTCACTGGTACCAATTTCATTTGGTACTTTAAAGGCTGCTATGTATGCAATGTTATTTGCTGTGCCTATTGCTATTTCAGCCGCTATTTACACCGCTTACTTTATGTCGAGCGAATTACGTCGCGTAGTTAAGCCGACCGTTGAAATAATGGAAGCTTTGCCAACGGTAATACTCGGCTTTTTAGCTGGCTTGTGGTTAGCGCCTTTAATTGAAGAGCACCTGCCGGCTATTGTTGGCTTACTCGTATTACTGCCATTAGGTATTTTAGCAACCGCTTTAGGTTGGACTAAATTACCTGCAGCTATTCGCCATAAAATTCCTGAAGGCTCACATTCAATTTTATTAATTCCTGTGGTGTTATTTATTGGTTGGTTGTCATTTGCGATGAGCGAAAGTATTGAACTGTGGATGTTTGATGGCAATGTGCGTCAATACTTAACCAATGAGCTTGGTATGACTTTCGATCAGCGTAACTCGCTTGTGGTTGGTATTGCGATGGGCTTTGCGGTTATTCCCACTATCTTCTCAATTGCGGAAGATGCGGTATTCAGCGTTCCTAAGCATTTATCAAATGGCTCGTTAGCATTAGGTGCAACGCAGTGGCAAACGCTAATTCGCGTGGTGTTACTTACGGCTAGCCCAGGTATTTTCTCTGCGGTCATGATGGGGTTAGGTCGCGCCGTAGGCGAAACCATGATTGTACTGATGGCAACCGGTAATACGCCGATTATGGATTGGAGTATTTTCCAAGGTATGCGTACCTTAGCCGCTAATATTGCCGTCGAAATGCCAGAGTCGGAAGTGGGGAGTTCGCATTATCGAATTCTATTCTTAGCCGCCTTTGTATTATTCATATTTACCTTTATTTTCAACACCGTTGCTGAATTTGTTCGTCAGCAGCTGCGTGAAAAATATAGCTCAATGTAAGTGGAGAAACACGACATGGTAAAGCAGTGGTTTAGGTCTGGTTCTCCTTGGATTTGGATGACCGGTGGTGCCGTCAGCATCAGTTTAATTTCAGTAATTGGTTTACTCGCCATGATTGCATGGAAGGGATTAAGCTTTTTTTGGCCATCTCAAGTTATGCAATATGAGCTTGAAGGCTCGATTACTAAACAAACCGTTATTGGTGAAATTTACGACCGTGAATTAGTACCTAAGTCGCGTTTAGCGGCAACCGGTATTGATGTTTCTAAATTTGAAAAAGACGAGGTTGAGCGTTTACTAATTAAAACCGGTAACCGTGAGTATGTAGATTTAGACTTTCGCTGGATACTTGAAACTGATATTACACAAAGCTCAGCACCAAAAGCACTCGCGGTATTTGAGCGTAGCAAAAACGGTAACTTTTACGGTTATGTAGAATCAGTAATCAAAGACGGTGAAACAATAACTACAGATAAAGTTGAAACATTACATGATCTTGTAGAGCGTGCGGTTGACTTAAATGACGAAGCACTGGATTTACAAAATGGTGATATTGGTCATATAAACTACGAGTTAGAGCGTTTACGTTTGCAGGAAAAAGCCTATTTGCTTGATAACGAGCTAACTGATGAGCGCGTAGCTGAACTTGCTCAAGCCCGTGCTGATTTACGTGCGCAATATGGTGAGCTTGAAAAAGAGTTATTTGCACTGCGTAACCAAGCTAAGCGTGACCAAGTAACTGTGAAAGATATGCGTGGTGAGATTGTTACTATCCCGCTTTATCAAGTGTTGGATGTATGGTTTCCAAACGATATGGGCTTTTTTGCTAAACTAGGCCATTACTTTGTGCAGTTAGGCAAGTTTGTTTCAGATGACCCACGTGAAGCCAATACCGAAGGCGGTGTATTTCCTGCTATCTTTGGTACGGTATTCATGGTGATGTTAATGGCTGTGATTGTGACGCCATTTGGTGTGGTTGCCGCCATTTATTTGCATGAATATGCAGCTAAAAACGCAATTACTAAAATGATCCGTATTGCGGTTATTAACTTAGCGGGTGTTCCGTCAATTGTATATGGTGTATTCGGTCTAGGTTTCTTTGTGTATATGGTAGGTGGCAGTGTTGACCAACTATTTTACCCAGAGTCATCGCCTACGCCTGTATTTGGTACACCCGGTGTGATGTGGTCGGCACTCACCTTGGCTATATTAACTCTGCCTGTAGTAATTGTGTCAACCGAGGAAGGTTTATCTCGTATTCCAAGCACAGTACGTGATGGTTCATTAGCACTGGGCGCGACTAAGGTAGAAACGTTATGGCGAATCATTATTCCTATGGCCAGCCCTGCTATTATGACGGGGTTAATTTTAGCGGTTGCTCGTGCTGCGGGTGAAGTTGCACCGCTTATGCTGGTGGGTGTGGTAAAAATGGCACCAACGTTACCGCTTGATGGTAACTTTCCATACATACACTTAGATAGAAAATTCATGCACTTAGGTTTTCATATTTACGATGTTGGCTTTCAAAGCCCGAACGTTGAAGCGGCGCGTCCGCTGGTATATGCAACGGCCTTTTTGTTAGTGTCGGTTATTATTACCCTTAACATCACCGCCATTGGTATACGCAACCATTTACGTGAAAAATTCAGATCGCTTGAGCATTAATTTAGTATAGGTAACAAACATGATTACAGTCGCTCCAAAAGTAAACCAAGCAAAGCCAAGCTTGAAGTTAGATTTAAATAATTTAACAGACGAACAAAAAGCGCTAGAAATTAAAGATCTCGACCTTTACTACGGTGATAAACAAGCACTGAGTAAAGTAAATATGAACATTCCGAAAGGCCAAGTAACGGCATTTATCGGTCCGTCGGGTTGTGGTAAGTCAACTTTGCTGCGTTGTATTAACCGTATGAATGACTTGGTTGATATTTGTCGCATAGAAGGCGAAATAATGCTGCACGGGCAAAATATTTACGACAAAAGCGTAGATGTTGCTGCGCTTCGTCGTAATGTTGGCATGGTGTTTCAGCGTCCAAACCCGTTTCCTAAATCAATCTACGAGAATGTGGTTTACGGTCTTCGCCTGCAAGGGATTAAAGAAAAGCGTAAGCTTGATGAAGTGGTAGAGCAATCGCTACGTGGTGCGGCATTATGGGATGAAGTAAAAGACAGACTTCACGATAGCGCATTTGGTTTATCGGGCGGTCAGCAGCAGCGTTTAGTTATTGCTCGCTCAATTGCGATAGAACCAGAGGTATTATTACTTGATGAACCAACATCAGCACTCGATCCGATTTCAACTTTAGTGATTGAAGAACTAATTAATGATTTAAAGAATAAATTTACTGTGGTTATTGTTACTCATAACATGCAACAAGCAGCGCGGGTATCTGATCAAACCGCGTTTATGTATATGGGTGAGCTCATTGAGTATTCAGATACCAATACGTTATTTACCACACCAACGAAGAAAAAAACTGAAGATTATATTACCGGACGCTACGGCTAGTCGGGTTAAAACGCTAAAACAATGAATTATTAAAGAAGGTCATTATGGAACACAACATTAATAAACATATTTCTGGTCGTTTTAACCAAGAGTTAGAAGATGTGCGAAACCATGTACTGAGTATGGGTGGGTTGGTTGAGCAACAACTTAATAGCGCGCTTGATGCAGTTAGCAAAAACGATGCGGTATTGGCACAAAAAGTACGTGAAAACGACTACAAAGTTAATGCAATGGAAGTCAGTATTGATGAAGATTGCACCCGTATTATTGCTAAGCGCCAACCGGCAGCCAGTGATTTACGTTTAGTAATTGCAATAGCAAAAACCATTGCTGATTTAGAGCGAATTGGTGATGAAGCTAAGCGAATTGCTAAAGTTGCACTAGACTCATTTACTAAGGATCAACAAGATTTATTAGTAAATATTGAAAATATGGGTCGCCAAGTATCTAAAATGCTGCATGACGTTTTAGATGCATTTGCACGTATGGATGTGCAACGTGCATTTGAAGTGCATAAAGAGGATGCTAAAGTAGATAGAGAGTATGAAGCTATCACCCGTCAAATAATGACGTACATGATGGAAGATCCGCGCTCAATTCCAAAAATCATGGATTTAGTATGGTCTGTTCGCTCATTAGAGCGTATCGGTGATCGTTGTCAAAACATCGCTGAATATGTCATTTATTTTGTAAACGGTAAAGATATTCGTCATACATCTCAAGAAGATATTGAAAAATCACTGTAGTGATACGAATAACTAGAAAATAAGAAAGGCAGTAATACACTGCCTTTTTTATTTTTTGTAAATAATTGAATGAGAAAAAGCGTTCACAATCTAGCTTAATGCTGTAAAATTCACGCTGAACAGCATATTGAATTGATTAAAGGGTCAGTTATGCCAACAAATTTTTTAGGTGTTTTTGCAAAATCACCTATAAAACCAATAGAAGAACACATCAGAAAAGCGCATCAAGCAAGCGAAAGTTTGATACCTTTTTTTAATCATGTTTTTAAAGAAGAATGGCAACAAGCTGAAGAGCTACGTTTAACTATTCGTAATTTAGAACGTGAAGCCGATGAAATGAAAAGAACTATACGCTTACAACTACCTGGCGGATTATTCATGCCGGTAGAGCGTACAGACCTTCTCGAATTAGTAACCCAACAAGACAAAATTGCTAATAAGGCAAAAGACATTGCTGGGCGTGTAATTGGTCGTGAGATGATCATACCAAAAGAGATTCAAGAAGACTTTTTGGCGTATGTAACTCGTTGTGTTGATGCAACAAAACAAGCATCTAAAGCGATTAATGAATTAGAAGAATTGTTAGAAACGGGCTTTAAAGGCAGAGAAGTTACTCTGGTTGAAAAAATGCTCGTAGAATTGGATGCCATAGAACAAGACACGGATGAAATGCAAATTAGAATACGCCGCCAACTGCGTAAAGTAGAAAGTGAGCTAAATCCAGTAGATGTAATGTTTTTATACAAAATCATTGAGTGGGTTGGCGAGCTTGCAGATATTGCAGAGCGCGTAGGATCACGTCTTGAGCTGATGTTAGCTCGTTAATTTAAAATCAGTTCAAACACGAAAGATTAAGGTTACACAATGGATATCATTGCATCTTACGGCACGGTATTAATTTTAATTGCCGCAGCAGTCGGCTTTTTTATGGCTTATGGTATTGGCGCAAATGACGTTGCCAACGCGATGGGTACATCAGTAGGTTCAAAAGCACTTACCATTAAACAAGCGATTTTTATCGCGATGATTTTTGAGTTTGCAGGTGCTTATTTAGCCGGTGGTGAAGTAACATCAACAATTCGTAAAGGGATTATTGATGCGGCCCCATTTGCCGACATTCCTGAATTGATGATTTTAGGTATGATCGCCTCTTTATTTGCCGCGGGCAGTTGGTTATTAATGGCCTCGTTTTTAGGCTGGCCGGTATCGACGACTCATTCAATCATTGGCGCTATTATTGGCTTTGCTCTGGTTGCAGTAGGCACAGAGGCTATTCAATGGGGTAAGGTTGCCGGTATTGTAGGTAGCTGGATTGTAACGCCGGCGATATCAGGTTTTATAGCGTACTTAATATTTATGAGTGCGCAAAAGCTGATATTTGATACAGACGCTCCACTTAAAAATGCAAAGCGCTTTGTACCAATATACATGGGTTTAGCTGGCTTTATTATGGCACTTGTGACCATTAAAAAAGGCTTAAAGCACATTGGTATTAATTTAGGTACCTTTGAAGGTTTTGCTATTTCTATAGGTATAGCGGTACTAGTTGCTGTTATTGGTAAAATTGCGATTTCTCGTTTAAATATCGATCCTAAAGCGGATAGAGAAATGCAGTTTAACAATGTAGAAAAAGTGTTTGCAGTACTTATGGTGCTAACAGCCTGTTGTATGGCATTTGCTCATGGTTCTAATGATGTTGCTAATGCAATTGGACCACTAGCTGCTGTTGTAAACATTGTTGAAAATAATGGTGAAATCGCGAAGAAAGCGGCTATTGCTTGGTGGATATTACCACTGGGTGGTTTAGGTATTGTTGCCGGTCTTGCTATTTTAGGCAAAAAAGTAATTAAAACCATTGGTGAAGGAATTACACATTTAACACCAAGCCGTGGTTTTGCTGCTGAATTAGCCGCTGCATCTACCGTTGTTATTGCATCGGGCACAGGCTTACCTATCTCAACCACACAAACCCTAGTGGGTGCCGTGTTGGGTGTAGGTATGGCACGTGGTATTGCCGCACTTAATATGGGTGTAATAAGAAATATTGTAGTTTCTTGGGTAATTACATTGCCAGTTGGTGCTGCCCTTGCTATTGTTATTTTCTACGTACTAAGAACCGCTTTTGGGGTTTAATAAAAAGTACTTAAAAGACTTTTAGCTTGAAAAGATCTCAACGCCCTTGGTGTTGGGGTCTTTTTATTTGTGGAAAGAAAAATGACCAATCTCCCTAGTATAAAGCAGCTACAGTATTTATTAGCTGTGCATCAGCATCAACATTTTGGCCGCGCAGCAAGTGCCTGCTTTATTGGCCAGTCAACGCTGAGCACCGCAATTCAAAACTTAGAAGAGACCTTAGGGTGTCAGCTTATAGAACGAGAAAATCGCAGCCTTATGTTTACCACCATTGGTGAAGAGGTTGTTGAGCGTTCAAGAAAAATCATTAACGACACTATTAGCTTAAAAGAGCTTACCAAAAGCTTTTTAACGCCGCTTAGCGGCACATTAACGGTAGGTGTTATTCCCACGATTGCGAGCTTTATTGCAGCGCCTCTTTATCACTTTTGTCAGCAAACGTTTGCTGACTTAGAGTTAGTTTTAGTGGAGGATACCAGCGACAAGCTACTTGATAAGTTAGAGCATGGGCAAATTGACTTGGCACTATTAGCGCTGCCCTACGAAACCGATAAATTTCATACACAAGTACTTGCACAAGATCATTTTAGCTTAGTGCACCATAAAGACTACACACCAGCTAAAGGCATTGAAGACTTTAATTTACTACCAGAAGCGAGTGTATTTTTACTTGAGCGAGAGCACTGTATGACTGGGCATGCGCTCAGTGCGTGCCATTTAAACCGCTCTAGCTGTATAAATCCCTTTGAGGCGGCTAGCTTACATACTTTATTGAGTATGGTTGAGTATAAACTTGGCGTGACTTTTTTACCGCAAATGGCGATTAACGCGGGTATTTTAGAAAACAAAAACATGCTTGCTACGCCATCACAAGGTGATGCTTATCGTGATATTGGTGTACTGTGGCGAAAAACAACGGGGCGGATTCGTGACTTTAAATTGTTTAGCCAACAGTTAGAGGTCTTTTTGAAAAAGCAGTGCAGTGTTGATTCTAAGTAACGTAAAAAAAGCGTATTAGAGATAATACGCTCAATAACACAGGGAATTAAAGTGGCTGCTTGTGCTGGCCATGGTAGCTCTCTAGAGGCGGTAAAAACAATAAGTAAACCCACACAACAACATTGAAGTAAGGCACCAGTCCAAGCACTGTAAAGGTTTTTACAGGGTAGCCTTTAATCTGGGCATACTTGTAACATTGAAGCGCAATAGCAAAGTGTATAAACAATAATAACGTGATTAGTTGCGTCATAAACATCCTCCTTATGACCAAATGTCCATCTTTAAGAGTATAGACATCTAGACGATAAGAAATAAAGATGTCATGTAAAATCAAGGTAATCACTTAATTTTCATGACATTGTGCTGCCGATAAGCAAAGTATAGGTTAGATGGGCAATTTTGGTAGTAATAAATTGCTTAAATTTGTTTATTAATGTTTATAGTGATGTGAGGGTATCTTGATAAAAAATAGGGTTGTTCTTTATTTTTTCTAATTCAATCAATACCTTGTCGATAGGGACAGGGCGAGCAATAAAATAGCCTTGCCCGTAGTCTACGCCTATTTCTTTGAGTGCAAAAAATACTTCAGCGGTTTCCACATATTCAGCCACAGAGCGCTTATCTAGTGACCGACTGATGTCATTTATAGCTTTTACTAGTGCTAAATCAATGGAGTCGTTAAGCATATCGCGGACAAATGAGCCGTCAATTTTCACATGTTGGGCTGGTAATTGTTTAAGATAATTAAAGGTACTAAATCCGGTACCAAAGTCATCAATCGAAAAGTGGCAGCCTAAATTATTTAACCGTTCAATCATTTTACGAGTGGCAGCCAAATTATTAATGCTAGCCGATTCGGTTATTTCAAAAATAATTTTTGACGGAGGCACTTGATATTTTTCGAGGCTTGACTCTATTAACGGCAGTAAACGCTCATCTAAAAATGATTGTGCCGATAAATTTATTGCAACCTGAAGAAGCTCTGGGTGCGCAGCAACACTCGCAATACTGTTACGAATAACACATTGATCCATTAAAAAGGTGTCGTTAAGCATTTCCAATGAGGGAATAAATTGATTTGGGTAAATAAGTTCGTCGTCGAGCTTTAATCTCAGTAGTACTTCAAAGTAAGCAACCTGATTAGTTTTAAAGTCCCAAATGGGTTGATAATGAAGTTCTATACTGTCTTGTTGTAGAGCTTGGCGTACGCCATGGCCCCATTCTAAGCCCGTTTGCAGCGCATTGTTTTCACCATCTTGTTTTGAATAACAATGTACTAAGTTACGGCCTAAATTTTTAGCAATATATAACGCAATATCTGATTGCTTTAAACATTCATTAGGGTCGCAGTTATCAGCAGTAATTTGTGTTAAGCCAATAGAGCAGCTAATTGAATACACTTGATCTTCTGACTTAAATTGGTTGCCCTCAATGGCACTACAAATCCCCTCTGCAATTAAATGTGCATCTAATAAATTGGTATTTTTAAGGATCACCGCAAACTCATCGCCACCCACACGGCAGATCAGGTGCTCATTACTAATATTGGCAATAAACAGTTGTGCCACTTCTTTTAAAACAATATCGCCTTGTTGGTGGCCTTTACTGTCGTTGATTATTTTAAAGTGATCAAGATCGATATAAATAAGCGCATGCTCAATATTTGCATAGGTATTTTCGCTTTGGCAAATATAGTTAAGTTGTTGGTCGAAGTAATAACGATTATGTAGGCCGGTTAACGTGTCATGCAATGCTAAATGGCGTAATTGAAGCTCAGCTTGCTTACGCTCATGAATATTATCGAGTGTGGCGGTAATGGTCGCGTTATTACTGCTATTTTTTATTAGCTGGAGGCGGCATTCAACCCACACCGAATTGCCGTTTTTTTGTTGCAGTTTAACTTCTATTTTTTGTTTATTTGCGCCACCTTGTAAAATGTCATCAATAGTGGATTGTAACGACTGTTTATACTCTTTGGTACAAAATGCAGTTAATGGCTGTTTCAAGGTCGATTTAACCCCAAAACCACTCAACGACTCCCATGCAGGGTTTATAAAACGAATATTGCCTTGCTGGTCTAGCTCAAGCACCACGGTATTTAGGTGCAATAAAATACGTTGATGTGCTGAAAACAGGTCGCGATATTTTACTTCACTAATACTTAGCTGCTGTACCTTATTAGCAAATTCAGCATAGCTGACCATAAAGTCTTCACGACGAGCTGCGTGGTCACAGACTTTATTTAAAAATGAGGGGTCGTAAGGGGCGCGAATAAAGTCGGTAACGCCTGAAAGTAATAACTGCTCGGCGTAATCGGCATCGTTTTTGTCAATAATAGTAACAATGGCTTGCTGAGGGTTATGCTGCAGAATTTTTTCGACTAATTGATTTGAGCCTTCTGCTTGTGCCGCTGTGGCATCCAGTAGCACGATAGCAAAAGGCTGCTGATTATAAGCACTTAGCGCCGCTTTCTCAGTTGTAACATGGGTGATAGCAAAGTTAAGTTTTAATTGTTCACTCATATCATTTGCCCTGCTGGCAAAGGGTTCTAATAACAACAGGTTTAAGCGACTACTTTTTTCTAAATGGCTCGACAACACATTTGCGAGTATTTGCGGCAGAATATCTTGGCGCTCAAAAGGCAGTACCGCATCTATGCCATAACTTCGTGCAGTAGTCTCGGCGATACGTTCACAATAAATAGGCGGAATAAGTAAAATAGGCGTATTTTTAGGCGTGTTTAGTAATCCAGAGCGGATCATACGGGAAAACCGCCAACCATCAATTTTACCTACATCTAAGCCAGTTATGATTATATTTACGCTTTGATTTTTTAATATTTTTAGGGCGTCTTGGCTGTCTGATGCTTCAATGAACTCAAACACATTAAGCCTCTCTAACGTGGCACGAATAGTCTGGCGCTCATCATTACTTGCATTCAATATTAGCAATTTAAGCTGTTTTGCCACGTAGGTACCACTCCGAGAGATGCAGATCATAAAACAGTAAGAGTAATGATATTTAGCGATAAGAACAAGCGTATTTAACCGCTATTTTAAATGTAGTTCATTGGTGGCTAATTAGGGGGAATATGTGGGATATCTTGAGCTTCATTAGTAATAGTTAAATACCCAAACCACCTCAAAATGCAGAATTCAGCGCTTCACAGGGGCTTAATATCAAGGCGGTACTTTGCAGTAATGGTAGTCCCTTTCAAGAAGTAGCAACGATGAGAGTATGCCCCTGTGAAGCGCCCGTGGGTTGGCTTAAAAGCGATTTATACTGCGTTATTGATATTAATAATAGAACCACTATTATTTGCAATCAATGCCTTGCCTAAATCGCTTTTAATTCCAACTGAAACTCGCATTTTGAGGTGGTTTAAATATACCCAAACCACCTCAAAATGCAGAATTCAGCGCTTCACAGGGGCTTAATATCAAGGCGATACTTTGCAGTAATGGTAATCCCTTTCAAGAAGTAGCAACGATGAGAGTATGCCCCTGTGAAACGCCCACGGGTTGGTTTAAAAGCGATTTATACTGCGTTATTGATATTAATAATAGAACCACTATTATTTGCAATCAATGCCTTGCCTAAATCGCTTTTAATTCCAACTGAAACTCGCATTTTGAGGTGGTTTGGGTATACACTTGGCGCGATTTTAAATGATGTGGAATTCTAACAATGCGCGTAGCTGATTTTAGCTTTGACTTACCTGATGAATTAATTGCTCGTTTTCCTAAAGCAGATAGAACGAGTAGCCGTTTATTGAGCCTAAACGGGCCAACTGGTGAGATTGAGCATAAAATATTTAGTGACATACTTGAGCTTGTAAACGAAAACGATTTACTGGTTTTTAATAATACCAAGGTTATACCTGCGCGTATGTTTGGTCAAAAAGAGTCTGGTGGTAAAGTTGAGGT
The DNA here is from genome assembly GCF_000764215.1 of Pseudoalteromonas sp. ND6B. Taxonomy (NCBI): domain Bacteria; kingdom Pseudomonadati; phylum Pseudomonadota; class Gammaproteobacteria; order Alteromonadales; family Pseudoalteromonadaceae; genus Pseudoalteromonas; species Pseudoalteromonas sp. ND6B. Next base: position 43,387 of record NZ_JQFL01000053.1, on the reverse strand, counting down.
ACTCGTTGAACGCGTATTAGACGAACACCGCGTACTTGCGCATATTCGTGCGAGTAAATCCCCAAAGCCAGGTAATGTACTCATTTTAGAGGGCAAAGCAAAAGCTATTATGGTGGCACGCCATGATACCTTATTTGAGCTTGAGTTTGACCGCAGTGAAAATGTGCTCGACATTTTAAATGATGTCGGTCACATGCCGCTTCCTCCTTATATTGACCGCCCAGATAACGAAGCCGACCGTGAGCGTTACCAAACGGTATATGGCGAAAAGCCAGGCGCTGTTGCTGCACCTACGGCAGGTCTTCATTTTGACGATGAACTCATGGCTGCGCTCAAAGATAAAGGCGTGCAAATGGCGTTTGTAACCTTGCACGTTGGTGCTGGCACCTTTCAGCCTGTAAGAGTTGAGAGTGTTGATGAGCACATCATGCACTCTGAATATATTGAAGTGCCACAAGATGTGGTGGATGCGGTTGCAAGCACCAAAGCCAAAGGCGGGCGAGTGATTGCTATAGGTACAACTTCAGTACGCTCACTTGAGTCTGCAGCAAAAATACATGGCGGCAAGCTAGATACTTACTTTGGCGATACCGATATCTTTATTTTTCCGGGTTATCAATTTAACGTTGTTGATGCCATGGTAACTAACTTCCATTTACCCGAATCAACTCTGATCATGTTAGTTAGTGCCTTTGCAGGGCAAGACAACATTATGGGCGCTTACAATACGGCGATTGAACAACAGTATCGCTTTTTTAGCTATGGCGATGCGATGTTTTTGACCCGTAAATAATTTACAGCGTCATCGGTTTTTATTTACTCCTAAGCACAGTGAATTTCTCACTGCTAATAGTAATAGGGTGGTAAAAAGGGTAGAATCGAGCGGTTAAATTATAGCTTGTTGGACTGTTTTTCCGACACAGAGGATATTATGAAATTTGAATTAGACTGCACTGATGGTAAAGCGCGCCGCGGCCGCTTGATTTTTGACCGAGGTGTAATAGAAACACCGGCGTTTATGCCTGTAGGTACTTACGGCACGGTTAAGGGTATGACACCTGATGAAGTAAAAGCAACGGGTGCACAAATTTGTTTGGGCAATACATTTCACTTAATGTTGCGCCCTGGTACTGAAATCATTAAACAGCATGGTGATTTACACGACTTTATGAATTGGGACTTCCCAATTTTAACTGACTCAGGCGGTTTCCAAGTATTTAGCCTTGGTGCAATGCGTAAAATCACTGAAGAAGGCGTGATGTTCCAATCGCCTGTAAATGGTGACCAAATTATGATGTCGCCAGAAAAATCAATGGAAGTGCAGCGTGATCTTGGCTCAGATATCGTGATGATATTTGACGAATGTACGCCATATCCTGCCACCGAAAAAGAAGCCAAAGACTCTATGGAGCTTTCTCTTCGTTGGGCTAAGCGTTCTAAAGAAGGGCATGGCGACAACCCATCAGCATTGTTTGGTATTATTCAAGGCGGTATGTATCCTGAGCTTCGTGCACAATCACAAGCGGGCCTTGAAGAGATTGGTTTTGATGGTTATGCACTCGGTGGTTTATCGGTGGGTGAGCCTAAACATGAAATGATTAATATTCTTGATCATTGTGCTTATAAAATGCCAGAAAACAAACCGCGTTACCTAATGGGTGTTGGCAAGCCAGAAGACCTAGTTGAATCGGTTCGCCGTGGTATAGATATGTTTGACTGTGTAATGCCAACGCGCAATGCACGTAACGGTCACTTATTTATTACTACTGGCATCATAAAAATCCGTAACGCAGTGCATAAAACAGATACTGGCCCACTTGATCCAGAGTGTGATTGCCATACCTGTAAGAATTATTCGCGTGCTTATTTGCATCATTTAGACAAATGTAACGAAATTCTTGGCGCACGACTAAACACTATCCATAACTTACGATACTATCAACGTGTTATGGAAGGTTTGCGTAATGCTATTAGCGAAGGTCAACTAGAGACATTTGTACACGATTTTTACGCTCGCCGAGGCCAAGAAGTGCCAGAGCTAGCTGATACAACAAATTAAAATTTAAAAATTAAAGAGGAAGTATTATGAGTTTATTTATTTCAAACGCACATGCAAGCGCTGGCGCACCTGCAGCAGGCGGCGGTATGGAAATGCTAATTATGTTAGCGATTTTTGGTTTGGTTTTTTACTTTTTAATTTACCGCCCGCAAGCAAAGCGCGTAAAAGAGCATAAAAGCTTAATGAGCGCGATGGCAAAAGGCGATGAAGTGCTAACCCAAGGTGGTTTAGTGGGTAAAATCGTAAAAATTGCTGAAGATAAAGACTTCATCGTGATCTCATTAAATGAGCAAGCAGAAGTAACTGTACAAAAATCAGCAGTATCTGCTGTACTGCCTAAAGGCACAATGAAGTCGCTATAAAAATAATAAGGACGGCCCCGTGTTAAACAAGTTTCCAATTTGGAAGTATTTACTTGTTTTAGCTGTGTTAGCCATTGGCCTTTTATATGCTTCACCAAACTTGTATGGCCGCGATCCGGCCATACAAGTTTCTGGCGCTAAAGGCACCGATGTCGACCTCAGTGTTGTAGACAAAGTAAACGCAATCCTCAAAAAAGATAACGTCAGCGCTAAATCGACGAAACTCGAAGACGGGCAAATTCTTGTTCGTTTTAAAAACGTTGAAGACCAACTAAAAGCGCAAGACTTATTGCGTAACTCACTTAGTGACGATTATATCTCAGCTATTAATATGGCTCCTGCACAACCGGCTTGGTTAAAGTCGCTTGGCGGTAACCCAATGAAGTTAGGCCTAGATTTAAGTGGTGGTGTACATTTCACCATGGAAATCGACATGGTCACTGCGGTTGATAATCAGCTTGAGCAAATGGAGCAAGATTTTCGTAGCGACCTGCGCGAAGAAAAACTACGTTATCGTAGTGTGCGCCGTGTAGCAGGCTCAGAGCGTATGCGTGTAGAAATGCGTAACGAAGAAGATAAAGAAGCCGCAGAGCGCTTTTTAGAAAGCCGTTACCCATTAAACGTTTACATTGATGATAGCAGTAACGATAACGCATTCTTTGCCACTATGAGTGAGCTAAAGCTAAAAGAAATTCGTGACTATGCTATCAAGCAAAACGAAACGATTATTCGTAATCGTATCAACCAAATTGGGGTTGCAGAGCCAAACGTACAGCGCCAAGGTGCTGAACGTATTATTGTGCAATTACCAGGGATTCAAGATACCGCTCGCGCTAAAGAAATTTTAGGTGCTACGGCCACGCTTGAGTTTCGTGAAGTTGACGAAAATGCTGACATAAGCGCCGCTGCTCAAGGTCGTATCCCACCGGGTACTGAAATGATCATGAGCCGTGATGGTTATCCTGTGGTACTAAAAAAGCGCATTATTCTTGAAGGTAGCCATATTACTGGCGCGCAGTCAGGTGCAGATGAATACCAGCGTCCACAAGTAAGCATTAAACTCGATAGTAAAGGTGGGGCAAAAATGAATGCCTTCACCAAACGTGCTATTGGTAAACGTATGGCTACCGTGTTTATTGAGTACAAGCCATCGGGTAAAAAAGACAGCGAAGGTAAAGCACTTCCACCAATTAAAGTGGAAGAAGTGATTAACGTAGCAACCATTCAAGCGCGTCTTGACCGTTCATTCCGTATTACCGGTATTGATAACCCCGCTGAAGCACATAACTTAAGTTTACTACTTCGCGCGGGTGCACTGGTTGCGCCTATTCAAATAGTAGAAGAACGTACGGTTGGGCCAAGCCTAGGTCAAGAAAACATTGAAGCAGGTATGACCGCTGTAGCCTTAGGTTTTGCATTTGTACTGGCCTTTATGCTTATTTACTACAAAGGTTTTGGTCTTGTTGCGAATATCGCACTGGCTGCCAACTTAGTACTTATTATTGGTGTAATGTCGTTAATTCCAGGTGCAACGCTTACCCTGCCGGGTATCGCAGGTATTGTACTAACCGTTGGTATGGCTGTTGATGCGAACGTACTTATATTTGAGCGTATTCGTGAAGAGCTCGCTGATGGCCGCAGCCCTCAACAAGCGGTTCATTTTGGTTACGATAGCGCCTTTAGTACTATTTTTGATGCCAATATCACCACATTAATTGCGGCGATTATCTTGTTTGCTGTTGGTACCGGTCCTGTTGCAGGCTTTGCGGTAACCCTAGCAATTGGTATTTTAACCTCTATGTTTACAGCAATTGTAGGTACCCGTGCGGTGATCAACCTATTTATTGGTGGTAAACGTGTTGATAAACTTTCAATTTAAGGAGCAGACATGCAAATTTTAAGATTGGGCGGAAAAACCCTTCGTTTCATGTCTCTTCGAAAAGTGGCAATGGGCTTTTCTACGTTATTAATCATAGCGTCGCTGGCGTCACTTTTTGTTAAAGGCTTAAATTTCGGTTTAGATTTTACCGGCGGTACAGCAGTTGAGGTAGGTTTTTCACAACCTGCCGATCTGAAAAAAGTACGTAATGTACTGGCTGAAAACGACTTTGCTGATGCATCTGTGCAGCTTTTTGGCTCAAGCCAAGAAATACTGGTCCGTTTAGCCCCTCGCGGTGATGATGTAAAAGCAGAAGTGATTGGTAACCAAGTAATTGCTGCCCTTAAACAAGCTGATGATAGCGTAGTAATGCGCCGTATTGAGTTTGTAGGCCCAAGCGTAGGTGAAGACTTAAAAGAGCAGGGTGGCCTTGCCATGTTAACTGCGCTTATATGTATCTTAATTTACGTGGCATTTCGCTTTGAATGGCGCTTTGCTGTAGGTGCGGTGGGGGCACTATTACACGATGTAATCATTACGATTGGTTTATTCTCGGTGCTTGGTTTAGAGTTTGACCTAACTATTTTGGCTGCAATACTCGCCGTGATAGGTTACTCACTAAACGATACCATTGTTGTATCAGACCGTATCCGTGAAAACTTCCGTAAAGTACGTATTGACGACACCATTGAAATTATTGACCTGTCACTTACGCAAACACTTAATCGTACTTTAGTTACATCAATTACCACTATTTTAGTATTGATTGCACTCTTTGTATGGGGCGGCCAAACTATTCATGGCTTTGCTACCGCACTATTATTTGGTGTATTTATTGGTACTTATTCTTCAGTTTACGTTGCCAGCTCGGTGGCTATTGCCATGGGCGTAAGTAAAGAAGATTTAATACCAGAGGTGATTGAAAAAGAAGGTGCCGATTTAGACTCAATGCCTTAATTGAGATTAAATTATCCTTTTTAAAAAACCGCTCCTTGTGAGCGGTTTTTTATTGCTTAGCGTGTAAGACATATAATTGTCATACGAGCTTGATATTTTATTACTCTTATTTAATTTTGATCAGAGCTAGTAGTGACTGAGCAACGTAAAGCCTTAGAGTCAATTTTACAACAAGGGGCAATAACAACCTTGTTCCAACCTATTTTTGATATAACTAAGCAATCTATTATTGGGTATGAAGCGCTGAGTCGAGGCCCTAAAAATAGCCCATTAGCGATGCCAAATAAGCTATTCGAAACGGCTCATAAATATCAATTGATCTCAGAGCTTGAGCTTTTATGCCGTTCTCGCGCCATAGAAAACTTTGTAAAACTAAATCTACAAGGGAAGTTATTTTTAAATGTCAGCCCAAAAATTCTACTCGATCCGAGCCACCCTAAAGGCGAAACTTTACATTTAATTGAACAGTTTGGTCTTGCGGCTAATCGTGTGGTGATTGAAGTCACCGAACAAGAAAAAGTAGATGATGGCTTTTTACTGTTAAAAACCATTGCTCATTATCGAGAGCTAGGCTTCACTATTGCTATTGACGATCTTGGTGCAGGTTATTCCGGTCTAAAGCAATGGTCGCAGTTATGCCCAGATATTGTAAAAATTGATCGTTACTTTATTGATCATTGCGATCAAAGCGAAGTTAAAAAAGAATTTCTAAAATCAATTGTGGTGTTAGCGCGGGCAACAAATACAGCGGTGATTGCTGAGGGAATTGAGCGTACTGAAGAACTCGATTTAGTTAAAAGTATAGGCATAAGTCATGTTCAGGGATTTTTGTTAGAAAGACCCAGCCAACAACCAAGCTATGACTATAACTGTAAGCAGTTACAAGCATTTACATCGACTCAAGCAGGTTCAAAGTTTGAACAATCAATGGCTATCGGGGTGCTTGCTGTTGCTCAGCCTGCCATTAGCAGTCATACGCGTTGTAAAGAAGCTCATGCCCTTTTTGAGCAAGACAAACGCATAATTAGCTTACCCGTTTTAAATAGCAATCAGCAGCCAATAGGGCTGTTACACAAAGATCAGCTAACAGAAGTGTTTGCCGCGCCATACGGGCATGCACTTTATGATAAATGTGAAGTCACTGAGTTAATGGATAAACAGCCTTTGGTGGTTGATGAAAATCAAATGCTTGATATTGTCTCTCAGCAAATAACAGAGCAAGACTTTGATATTCGTCGCCATATTGTTATCACAAGTAATAATAAATATTTAGGTTTGGCACCGCTCAGGGACATATTAAAGCACATTACCGCTGAAAAAATCCGCCACGCCCAACATGCTAACCCTCTGACCATGTTACCGGGTAATGTGGCAATTAGTGAAGTAATAGAGCAGCGTCTGCAACATAAACAGCCATTTTCACTAGCTTATATCGATTTAAATCATTTTAAACAATTTAACGATCTGTATGGTTATGCCAGTGGGGACAGCGTGATAAAACTTCTGGCCGATGTGACTGTAAAAGCGTGTGCGCACAGCGCTAACTTTGTCGGGCATATTGGTGGCGATGACTTTATGGTGGTGTTTGAAAAAAAAGATGCGGTGGAGGTTTGTAATACCATTATCACGCAATTTGAATTGCAGTCACGCGTATTTTTTACGCCAGAGCATATTGCTGGAAAAGGGTATTGGGCAACTAATCGAGAGGGCGAAAAGCAGTTTGTACCTTTACTTACATTATCGATAGGTTTAGTTGAGCCGGATCTGCAGCAGTGTAAAAATAGCCATCAAGTAGCGGCATTAGCCACAGATGCTAAAAAAGAAGCAAAACGTTATCGTCACAGCTACTTATTTATTTGTAATCGAAGAAGGCCTGCACCCGCTGTTGTGCGTTTATCCAATAGTAAAAAAAGTGGCTAACAAAAAGCAAAAAAGGAGCCTCGGCTCCTTTTTTTAGTGCGGTATTACGATTAACGTAATAACGACTCAGATAATACTGGGCGCATTTCACGAACAATCGCTTGTGTTAGCTTAGGTGCACCACAAATAACGTTACCGCTCACGTTGTAGTTATTACCGCCAGCAAAATCAACAACCATGCCGCCAGCTTCTTTAACTAATAGCTCGCCTGCTGCTGTATCCCACGGTTTTAAACCAATTTCAAAGAAACCATCAACACGACCCGCTGCAACATACGCCATATCAAGTGCTGCAGAACCTGCACGACGAATATCAGCGGTATGTACGAATAATGCTTTAAACGCTTCAGAATAGGCATCTAAGTGGTGTTTTTGTTTGAAAGGGAAACCTGTTGCAAGAACAGAACCGGCAAGTTCAACCGTTTTAGATACACGTAAACGTTTGCTGTTTAACTGTGCGCCTTGACCACGAGAAGCGGTAAAAAGTTCGCCACGAATTGGATCGTAAATTACGGCTTGGTCTAAACGACCTTTAACTTTAAGTGCAATAGATACTGCGAAATGAGGGATACCCTTGATGAAGTTAGTTGTGCCATCAAGTGGGTCAACAATCCATTGGTAATCAGCATCCTTACCTTTGTGTTCGCCTAACTCTTCACCAACGATGCAGTGATCAGGGTAAGAACGTAAAATAGTGTCACGAATTACGGCTTCGGCTTCTTTATCAATGTTCGTAACTAAATCATTAGTGCCTTTTTGTTGCACTTCAACTTTTGATAAGTCTTCACTTGCACGAAGAATAAGCTTGCCTGCGTTACGCGCAGCGCGAACCGCAATGTTTAACATTGGATGCATGGTATTACCTTTGGGTTGTAAAAGAACGTTTATATATTTAAGCCGGCGTATTTTAGCGGTTTTTGCCATAAAGTAAACCATAAAGCCTAAATACTTGTGAGTGTTTTTTGTACAGCCATGATCTTTCAATATATTTATCGGAATAAAAACAGACAATAAATTTGTAAATTAGCGCTTTACCTAAAGTTAACTTGAGGTTTTATGATGTTCTATATTCAATTAATAGGAAGAAAGTTATGAAATTAGAACACGTAAATTTAGTTGTTAGTGACATAAACGCCATGCTTAAGTTTTACCAAGCAGCGTTTCCCTATTGGTCAATTAGAAGTGAGGGGGAAGGAACTTGGTATGGTAAAGCAAGGCGCTGGGTACATTTTGGTGATAACGATCAATATATTGCTATAAGCGATCACGGTGAAGGGAAAAACCGCAACCTATCAGGACATCAAATTGGTTTGGCACACTTTGCCTATGTAACCAATAACTTAAATGCAGTAATAGCGCGCCTAAAACATGCGGGCTTTGCAATAAGTAAAGAAGGTGCTGTAAATCCATTTAGAAAAAACATTTATTATATTGACCCTGCAGGGTTTGAAGTTGAGTTTGTAGAGTACATGAGTGATGTACCTAGTGAGCGAAATAACGACTTATAATATGAATGAAGCCAACGATTATGGCTTCATTCAATGTTTAGCATATTTAATAATGTTTACCATTTATGCCAAGTTGAGTTTTTAGATCATTTGCAAAGCTAATAAATTTTTCTTTAATAGTGCGCTTAACTTTAATTTCCACAGAGCCCAAAACAGTTTTTCCTTCAATGTGAATCGTTGGCCCTTGGCGCTTATTAAGTGACACTGTTTTATTTTCAAAACTGCCTAAAATACAAAACATTTTAGAAACTACATTAACGTGCTCTGGTACATATATTTCTTCGCTGCCAAAGTAACAATTAACGTGAATAGTGACATGTTGATGGGTAAAAATAGCATCCGTAAAATCAAGATTGATTGACCCCATGTAGTTTTCTATATAAATGTTTTGAGGAACTACCCATTGGCCGCTTCGTTCACTCGAACCAAGAATGCTTCTTAATGTAAGTGGCTCTTCATCAGTCTCATGCTGCGCGCTATAATTAGGTGCAAACTGAGAGTGCTTTTGCGCCTTATATTGTTGGTCAGTATTTAAGGTTAAATCTTCAACGAGATCCATAAGTGCTTTATTGTCACTCGCTGCCATGGCGTCGTCTAAGCGCCTTTCAAATGCTTCTACAGAAATAACACCATGGCTGTAGTTATAAATGAGCTGATCAATCACTTGCTCACGAACTTGCTCAATAGGGCGGTCTTCAATTTTAACAGACATTTAAATTATCCTTTTATGATTGCTGGTTATTTCAAAGCAAGCCTTATACCAAATATTAAATTGTTTAAATTCAGTGGTTTATGATTTTGGGTTTTTGATTCTTTATTATATTAACGAAAGATTAACCAAATATACAATTATTTAGTAAGTTTCGCTATTCGAGAAACTTTTACGCAATAGTCTGTAAATGTTTACTTAGTAGGTTTAAGCCAATATCTACTATTTTAAATTAACCTATTGAAATTAAAGGTTAAAAAATGTTGGCCCGATGCTCGCATTAGCTTAAGTGTCTTTAATCAAAAGGAGAACGATTATGAAAACATTTAATAAGTCTATGATTGCAGCCCTAGTATTAGGAACAACCGCAATGGGCGCTCAGGCAAGCAGTTGGGAAAACGAAAGCAAAGATGCTTGGATTGATGGGAAAGCAGAAACAGTATTGCTTATGAACACCAATCTAAATAACTTTGATATCAACACGGACGTAAAAAACGGCAAGGTAATGCTAACAGGTAAAGTAAACAGCGAAGTAGATAAAGAGCTTGCTGAAGAACTCGTACTAAGCCTAGATGGTGTAACTGACGTTGAAAACAGTCTAACTGTGGTAAAAAACACCGACATGAAGAAGCATGATTCTAAAATGATGGGTAACGACACTGAAAGTGATTTAACAGATGCTAAAATCACTACAGTGATCACAACACGTTACTTATTTGATTCTGAAGTAGGTGGTACAGACATTGATGTTGATACCGATAATGGTGTGGTAACTCTTAAAGGTACAGTTGAGTCTGATGCTGAAAAGCAATTAGCGATGGAAATTGCTAAAAACGCTGAAGATGTTCGCAAGGTAGTTGATGAATTAACTGTTATTGCAGAATAATACACTATACTAAAGCCCAGCCCTGCTGGGCTTTTTGCTTTGCTAACATTATAAGGATTAAATTATGGATATCATTAGAATTATTTTTTCTATTTTATTACCACCACTGGGTGTGTTTTTACAGGTAGGACTAGGGATGCATTTTTGGTTAAATATTTTGCTAACTTTGCTCGGCTATTTCCCTGGATTAATTCATGCGATTTACATTATTGCCAAAAAATAATGTAGCAGCATAGCAGGACATTTAATACTGAGTTGCTAAGTGCTCCCAAAGGTATGTGTATTAGTTACTCAGGCTGCTATTAATAAATGGATTTGTTTTACAAAACTCATCACTAACAAAACCTCAAAGCTTACTATTTGAGCAGTTAGCCCCTTGATTGTTAAAATAAAGCTTTTTGCTAGTGACAAGCCCCTAAAAACTTTTTATACTGCAACCCGCTTTAGTCGCTCTGTGGCTAAACGCTTCAAAAATTAACTGCTTACAGTTATACAAAGATGGCCCCTTAGCTCAGTTGGTTAGAGCACACGACTCATAATCGTTAGGTCCCCAGTTCGAGTCTGGGAGGGGCCACCACTTTTCAAAGCTTTCCAAGTAAATAGAAACTCACCTTCCTAGTTTATAAAACTTCATTTCTATTACTTCTATTGTATTTTTATCAGCGCACTGATTTTTTTATTAATTTTATTGAATACATTGCAATAAACACAGTTGAATCTACTATTAAAGTGTTATGGGATTTTATTATAAAAATCTTTATTTTATGACCTTTAATGTCGCTACTGTTAATTGTGTGCAGTATATAAAATACCGCTTTGTTACCCCTTAGGTGCTCTATGTTATTAAAACGAAAAGTATACCTTAGCCTTATTTTGGCTGTTGTTGCTCCTTTAGCAATATCTACTCTAATATTTTCAAATAGTATTCGCTCAAATACAGAAGAAAAACTAGCCAAAGTAGATTTACCAACAGCGCTTAGTGAAGTGAAAAGCCAAATCGAATTAGAGTTATCGACTCCTATTATTGTTGGCAAAGAAATAGCGCAAAACTTATTTGTGCAACAATGGATGAATAATAATGAAGATGCGCAAAGCCGAGGTAAATTCATTGATTACCTCAAACATATAAAAAATAAAAACCAAGCCAGTAACGCATACATTATTTCTAAAAACTCCCGCAATTATTACACCGATGAAGGTATTTCTAGGCAAATAGACAGTAGTGATACTTGGTTTGATGCTTTTTTAGCATCGGATAGACCATTTGAAGTAGCGCTCGACATAGATAAAGGTAGCTCTGAGGTGATGGTATTTATTAATTATGCCATTGAGCTTGATGGGCAAAGACAAGGAATTGCCGGAATAGGCCGTTCGCTCGATTCTATGGTGGATCTCATAAGTGAATATAGGATAGGTGAGGGCGGCATTGTTTATTTGGTCTCTGGTAGTGGCGAGATTATGCTGCATGGTAATAAAACTAAAATAGGGCAATCTGTTGACTTGGCGCCGATTAAAAATGGGGCAATTCAAAGTAAAGTAATTGATGGTGATGACTATGTTGTATCAAGTACGCCTGTAAACTCATTAGGTTGGCATCTAGTTGCTGAAATTCCCCAAGAGCAATTATATGGCGCAATTAATAGTGCTATTAATACTAATATCATTTTTGGTGTAATTATTGCGCTTGTTGGTTTAGCGTCAGCACGCGTGTTGGTAGGGCAAATATTTAGGCCAATCGAAAACATTACTGCAGCAGTGAATGCGTTAACAGAAAAAGATGGCGATTTAACAGCGCGACTCCCTACTGATGATAATAATGAAATTTCAGACTTAGCGGTTAAGTTTAATCTGTTTTTAGAGCAGTTACATTATATGTTCAAACAGGTTTCTGAGTCGGCAATTCATGTTAAAGGTATTTCCCAAGATGTGCTTGAGCAAGTGCAAGGTGCGGCAAATTTAGCTGAAGTGCAATCATCGAGTACGCAAACGGTGGCGGCAGCCGTTAATGAGATGGAGGTTACGGTTCAGGATATTTCTGGTAGTGCCAGTAATGCGGCAGATATTGCTACTAAAACCGAAGAAACGACGCACAAAGGGGTTGAGTTTGTGCAAAGCACGATTAAACAAATGGAACAACTGGAAGCGTCAATGGCCAATTCTGTGGCCTCGGTGTTAGAGCTTTCGACAGAGATTAAATCAATTTCTCATGTATTAGATGTAATTAAAGGGATTTCCGAGCAAACTAACTTATTGGCGTTAAATGCGGCTATTGAGGCTGCTAGAGCGGGTGAGCAGGGCCGTGGCTTTGCGGTAGTTGCTGACGAAGTAAGAACGCTTGCGCAACGTACCGCGGAGTCTACGGAGCAAATTAATGAGATGATTGATTCGTTAAATGCTAAAGCGTCAAGCACGGTAACAGCGATTGAATTGGGCAGCAAAAACACCCTAGAAAATGCCGAGCGCTTAAAAGAAACCGGCCATACATTAAATGGTATTTCACAGGAAATTGTACTACTAAGCGAGTTAAACAACTCAGTGGCTACTGCAACGCGAGAGCAAACACTAGCAACCTCAGAAATTAGCCAAAATATTGTGATGATTTCTGATTCGGCAGAGCAAACCAAAGAAAATATGAAAAAGTCAGAGCATCTTTGTAACGGTTTAAATAAAGAATCGAATATTTTAAGGGATTTACTGGGTAAGTTTACGCTTTAAACACGATTTAATTAAAAAATCAGTTGAGCGAGGAAACCATCATAGTTATAGAGTTCTCGCCTATAACTATGATGTTGTAATGGCGGTTAGTTTTTACGGTAAATCTCGTGATCCATTTCGTAAATATTTACGCTTAAACTGTCAGAGGCTCTGCAATACGTTTGCAAGCAGGCTAGTAATTGCTCACTTAGTAGTTGCTTTTGCTCAATGGAACGCCCAGCCATAATATGCACCGCAATATGAATAAACCCTTCTTTACCCACACCTAACTGATAATGCTGATAAGCAATAGCGCGAGTCTTTATTGTTTCTAAATCAAATAAGCCACTTTCAAACGTTGTTGTATGGATTTTTTCCACAAGAACTTGAGGTAGTAAAGGCAGATCTTCTGAGTGTTCAATAATAATGTGTGGCATTTAACGTATCCTCTTTAGATTGGTTTATTTAATTATACCAAACGGGTTTGTACACGCTAACCCCATAACGCTTAATTTTTAAAAATGTGGCTTGAACATATTTTTAGCAATAAACTATTTAAGCAATTACAAGACCTGTAGCGTGTTTAATTTTAGATTTATTATGGCAAATATTTTTGGTTGATACGTTTTATGTCAATTTGTGGTGACTTATACGAAGAGTACACAAGCCAGTTGGTATTTGTAATAAAGGTTAAGCCAGAGGTGCGACTAAATGCGCGTTCGGGAAGGCGTATTACGTCATGATGGCTGTTGGTTGAGAAGTCGTAATAACTCAAACGGTAATCACCTTGTTTTACATTAAAATAGTAAATACGCGATTGCGCTAAGGTGTCGCCTTCAAAAAAATACCACGAATTATGATTTGATAAATTAATTTCGCTAACAAGTGGTTGCTCAGTTTGGCTATCTGGGTCTTTTATCCATAACTGATTGGTTGCTTGGTTTGCAAAAATTAAAGCGCCTTGCTTGTTTTCATAAGCGTATAGTGTTGGTGAATCTATGGCCTGTGCGAGTTTATTGCCCTTTAAGTCGAAGCGATAAACGTGTTTATCATTCGCTACCAATAGGCTTTTACTATCTGCAGCCCAACTCGGTTTTCCATGGTAACTAAAGCCTGTGGGTAATGACTGACTTGATTGGGTGTTAAAGTCATAAAGGTATAGCGCATGCTCACCAAGATGAGAAGCAACAAAGGCAATGTAATTACCATCAGGTGACCACACCGGGTTGTAAATATTTGCACTGAGATTAGTAAGCTGTTTTCGTGAGGTGCCGTCTTGATTTGCAGTCCATAATTCCATTGAGCCCGATTCGTTAGATACAAAAACTAACTTTTTTCTGGCTTTACTGTAATCAGGAAAGCGCGTATTAAAGTCGCTTGATAATACCGGAAAAGGGGAACTTGCAACCGCATTACTGGTTTCTACACGCATTAATGCAGAGTCGATATTCCATTGATGAAAATACAAACTGCCATCATGTGCATATTCTGGGTAACTTAACCCATCGATGTGCGCATTGATCATTTGTTGTGTTTTAAGGTTATAAAAATAACCTTGGCGCTTGCCTTTTTTAACACCCGAAAAGACGAGTTGTGGCTTATTAGGGTGCCAATCAACGCCTCTCATATCAACAAAACCTGAAGTTAATTGCTTGGCATGAGCTGTTTTTATGTCGATTAAAAATAATTCTTCAAAACCCGTTGGTAAATTACGCGATACCACCAGCTGTGTCGCATCTGGTGAAAACACGACCGACTCATCGGTATATTGGCATGCCGACGTACAAGGGACTTGAGTAACTGTGTATGGCGATGAGGTTAAATCGACAATGTTAAGCTGGGTAAGATTATTATTTTTTTCATCTTCACTAATATAAACCAGCTTAGTGCCTGTGGCATTAATGTCTATATCGGTACTTGTTTTATTACCGCACAGCCCTAAAACAGTGGTATTGCCCGAGGCAATATTTTGCTGAATGACTTCACAACCTTGAGCAGCTATACGGCGGTAATAATAAATAAACGTTAAATCAGGACTAAATACCGCTCTGCCCTCAATGAATGGGGTGTCGGTAAGTGCTATTGCAGCTTGCTCTGGTAAATGAAGATCACGTAAGTATAAATTAGCTTTGTGTCCTGGGCGACGCCACGAATACGCTAAAAAATGACTGTCATTAGAAATAGCCGGAAACAACTCTCTTCCTGGGCTGGTGGTAATTGTTTCAATGTAATCGTACAAACGTGCTGCATGTTGCGATTGAGCAAGTGGCTGCTTTGCGTTTTCAAAAAGGGCGCTATAACCCCAATAGCTACCTAATAATATAACAATAGCAAGTACGCTAGCGTAAATATACCCAGAGCGAAGCGGCGTATTGTTAATGCTATTAACAGGCTCTGGCGTTGTTGGTTTTTGTACTAAGCGGTAACCCGTTTTACGCAGTGTTTCTATATAGGTATTGTCGGGGTCGAGTTCTTTAAAGCTTTTACGAAGATGCCATATGGCATTTGTCAGTGCTTTTTCGCCCACATATTGATTACCACCCCACACATTCTCTATTAGTTGCTCACGCGTCACTGCGTTTGGATAACACTCTACCAAGTAAACAAGTAGTTCTATAAATTTAGGTTGTAATACACAGGTTTTATCGGCACAAAACAGCTTATTTTCAAACACCGATATTTGGCATTTTCCAATTGAAAATGTCTGTTGAGTATTCATAGTTTGTGTATTTAAACCTCTTGATTAATTACGTTACTAGGCAGTGTTTAATGCAAAATAAAGCGATAGTTGGTTAACATTCGATTTTACATCATTCTAACACGAAAACCTTAAGTGTATGATTATAAATAAATAGATATTAAATAGATATAAAATAGGGATATAAACGAGACACCTCTCATTGTGCTTTTATTCACGATTACTTACAACATGTTATTAGTAAAATAAACCAATTGGTACAAAACAAATTTAATAACTAAAAAGTTAATCAAAAACGATTTGTACTAATGGAATAATAAATAATAAGGGAAGTTTGTGAGTAATATATCAACAAAAAAATGCGCTTTAGCATTGGCTATAACAGCCAGTTTATCTGGGCATGCAATAGCAAATGACGAGGCTATTGCTCGTCAATCAACGGCTAAAGCAAGCGAAGAAGTAGTACAAGAAGCACCAGAAAAAATAACCGTAACGGGTTCGCGTTTAAAGCGTGATAGTTTTTCGGTAACAACCCCGCTGGTAACCATGGATAGAGCGTCGATTCAGGATACAGGCCTAGGCAACCTTTCAGATGTATTAATCGATAACATGCCTGCACTGAGCGAAAGTATTGGTAACACAACCAGCCAATCAAGTATTTCGGGGACCGGTTTATCAACGGTGCAGCTTCGCGACTTAGGCGCTAACAGAACGCTAACGCTTATTGATGGCCGCCGTGTGGTATCAAATAGTTATGGTGGTAACTATGTGAGTTTAAATACCATTCCAAGTGGCATGGTGGAGCGCGTTGAAATTATAAGTGGTGGTGCATCGGCCACTTATGGTGCCGATGCGGTAGCCGGTGTAGTGAATATTATTACCCAGTCAAAAAAAGAAGGCTTTGAATTTCAAGCCCGTGGCGGTGAAACAACAGATGGTGGCGGTCGTGAGTTTACGCTTGATTTAAACTACGGAACGTCATTTGCTGATGACCGCGGTTATGTATTTGTCAGCTCAAACTGGGATCGTGATTTTGGCATGACCTTTTACGACCGTGACCGCGCCAAAATAGAAGCCGCGCATAGTTACGATGATGAGTTGATGTGTAATCAAATGTACACTGCCGATGGTTATCAGTGTATGAGTGGTATTACACAAGCTGATTGGGCAAGCAAAAGCGATGGTACCTTAGGCGGTGTATTTTTAGAAAGCAGCCGAAACGATACCCAGTTTTGGTATGACGGGCAAACGCTGCGTGATGACTGGAAAGGTAATGAAGAAATTTATGGTATAAATTCGTCACAATACGTCATGCTTGATGTACCTAGTGATAACTTTTCGACCGCGATAAAAGTAGATTATGATGTAACAGACGACATTATGAGCTACTTCCAAATTCAATACAGCAAAAGTGGCTCGTTCAACGATAAGTCACCTGAAGATGAATACGAAGGGGCTTACGTACCTCGCTACGACCCAGTGACTGGCGACCCTATCGATGATATTGCGCCCGGTTACATTCCTATTGATAACCCATACGTGCCACAAGAAATTATTGACAGCAACCCATACAAAGACCGTATTTATTGGGATCGTCGCTTTGGTGAAGTAGGTAATATCAGCACTGATAACGACCGTACGACCATCCGAACTTGGGCAGGCCTACAGGGCATGATGTTTGATGATACATGGGATTGGGATATCTCTGCTGGATACGGGCAATTCAAGCAACATCAAATTCGTAGTAACGAGTTAAACACGGTACGTGTTAATCAAGCACTGCAAGCTGAAAAGCTAGCCGATGGCACTATTCAATGTAAAGACGCCGAAGCGCGAGCGCAAGGATGTGTCCCGCTTAATCTATTTGGTGAAGGGTCTATTACCCCTGAAATGGCTGACTGGATCCGTACTAACCCAATTATTGATACTGAGATTCAACAATATACGGTAATGGGTTATATCACTGGTGACCTATACGAATTACCAGCAGGTAATGTGTCTGCAGTATTTGGTGCAGAGTACCGTAAAGACTCACAAAGCCTAGATACCAGTGATGATATGAAAGCGGGCGGTATTACGTTTAATGTTGTGCCTTCTTTTTACGGTGAAGTAGAAGTGTATGAGGCATTTGCTGAACTTGCAGTGCCACTACTTAAAGATGCGCCATTTGCTAAAAGTTTGTCGGCAGAAACGTCGCTGCGTTTAGCAAATTACAGCATTGATAATATCAGCACTGTTGCCAGTTATAAGCTAGGCCTTTTATGGCAACCAATTGATGGGTACATGTTACGTGCCAATTATGCACGTGCACAGCGTGCGCCGACTATCACGGAATTATTATCACCCCCTCGCGGCGATTTTGATTCATTTGATGATATTTGTGATGGTCTAACAGCAACATCAACAAACCCAGGACACGATAACTGTCGTTTAGAGCCAACCTTGGCACAAAAGCTAGCTGATGATCCTAACTTTGAATTTGAAAGTGAAGACAATAACTACTCGCCAAATACTGGTAATCCAAACTTAAAAGAAGAAACAGCCGATACCTATACCTTTGGTATTACTGTATCTCCTGAGTTTTTAGATGGCTTTAACTTAGCGGTGGATTACTACGATATTGCCATTGTTGATGCAATTGATGAAATAAGTAACGAAAACATCATGCGCGAATGTTATGACTCAGAGGCTGCGTGGGGCAGTGATAACGAATACTGTAACGATATTACCCGTAACGACGAAGGTAACATTGTAAAAATTCTACAGCGTGAATATAACTTGGATGAGTTAACTGCGCGCGGTTACGATGTGGTTGCAACTTACAAATATGACATCGGCAGCTATGGCAACTTGTCATTCAAGCTTGATTACAATCACATTATTGAAAACTCGCAAACCTATGAAGGGTTAGATGGTAACAGTGTTACTTCACAGTATGCAGGTTATGGGCGCTCAAAAGATAAAGCCGCTATGTCGATTGTATGGAAAATAGATGATTTACGTATCCGCTGGCGTACAAATTACGTAGGCGCGTTTAAAGCAAGCCAAGAAGATGAGAAAGACTACCTTGAGTATGTTGCTGCAAACGATGAGCGCTGTGCTGCGGGCGATGCCGGTTGTATTGCAAACCCAGAGCCACTTGCGTATCAAGATTATGGCTCATTTTTAAAGCATAGTTTATCAGCGTCTTACACTCTGGCACTGACTGATAAAAGTGACTTACGTGTATTTGGCGGTATTAACAATGTATTTGACGACAAAGGGGCATTTTACCCAAGTGGTCGTGGTAACTTTTATAGTGGCTACGGCGGCGGTGCCGGTCGTTATGTTTATCTAGGTGCACAATATAGCTTTTAATAACCTTTAGCTGTATTTGTTTGCAAAGGCACTCCCTCGGGCGTGCCTTTTTTATTGTGTATCTTGCTGCGAAATACCCTTTAAACCATTACAGTATTGAGTTGGTGGATAAAATTTGTTTTATCGCGGTGAAAGCGTTTAGTATAAGGCGTAACTTAATTTTTAATATGAACGAAGGACTTGCTATGAAGTATCTCAAAATGGGTGGTTTAATTGTATGCTTAGCAGGGCTTGCAGGGTGTTCT
This sequence comes from Pseudoalteromonas sp. ND6B, assembly GCF_000764215.1. Classification (NCBI taxonomy): domain Bacteria; kingdom Pseudomonadati; phylum Pseudomonadota; class Gammaproteobacteria; order Alteromonadales; family Pseudoalteromonadaceae; genus Pseudoalteromonas; species Pseudoalteromonas sp. ND6B. The sequence goes on along the minus strand of NZ_JQFL01000053.1, from coordinate 24,114 downwards.
GATGATGTTGCCTCAGTGAGTCTTGGGCTATTTACCACTAAAGATGTGGTGGTTAATTCACAGCAAGACCCGCTAGTGACCGGTGTAACCTGTCATATTAGCCATATTGAGGCGAATTTAGATTTTTCAGACCCATCAGATATGTCGATTGCCTGTCGTCAAACCGGGCCAATAACGCCAGACCAATTACAGTCTATCGACCGCAGTAAATCCGGTGAAGTCGTGTTTAAATCATCTAAGAGTATTTTGTTTAAGTCATTAAAAGTGCGCCGTATTTATGATGCTAAAACCCATACATTATTATATTTATCATACTCAACGAAAGAGTCTACGGGCAGTCATCATCATGCGCTCTCTACGGTGCCTTTATACAATACACAAGCATGGCAATGGGCGAAGGGGCAAGAGTAGTTTATGTTAACTCTATTTAAATCAAAGCCCTTATTGGCAGAACAAGAACAACAATGGCTGGTTGATACCTTTATATGGGCAGCAGAAAACTTTGATTTGGATTTTTTTACCAAACACAGCCAAGTTATTTTGCCAACGGTTGAGTTTTTTCCTGACTCGGTTTCAAGTATTGAGGAAATGGCCAGCAAAGTGTTTGCGCGTGTTAAGCAATACGCTGGTATGAATGAATGGCCAGTAACCTTGGTTGCACCGCAACAATTACAACCACAGGTGTTTCCACACTTTGAATTTAGTCAGCATTTACGTGGCGAAGAGTGTCATTTAATAGTACCAGCCAGTCATACTATTAATGTGTCGTTTAATCCCAATCAAATTAATCAACCGCAAGACTTAGTGGCGAGTTTTGCCGGTACGCTTGCCACCATATTAATTCATCACGTAGGGGTGCTGCCCCCAGGTGGTAAAGAGTATTTACCGCAAGCCACTGATGCCTTGGCATGTTTTTTAGGCTTTGGGGTAATGATGAGCAATACCGTGTACCAGTTTAAAGGTAGCTGTGGCTCATGTTATAACCCGTATGCAAATCGCGAAGCGGCGCTCAGTGAAACGCATACCGTATTTATGCATGCGTTAGTGAGCTACTTTAAGCAAGATAAACACTCTAAAAAACATTTAAAACCGCATTTACGAGGCCAATTTAAAAAAGCGCAAAAAGAAATAAAAGCCTTGGTTAATCAATCGGCTAACCCATTATTATTGGCTTTTTCGCCAGAGCAAGCCAGTTAAGTATGAACTATATCGATGAATTTTTATTAATTGCGGTGGCTCATTTTTTTGCGGTAGCAAGCCCTGGGCCCGACTTTGCGGTAGTCCTTAAACAAAGTGTACAACACGGCAGGCGCAATGCCTTATGGACAAGTGCAGGTGTTGGTGCGGCTATTTTATTACACATAGCCTATTGTGTATTGGGAGTTGCGCTGGTGTTAACTCAATCACCTGCGTTGTTTATGGCGCTTAAATATATAGCGGGCGCGTATTTAGCGTATTTAGGCGTGCAGGCACTGCGCGCTGCTAAACCTACAAATACCTCATCAGAACCGACTGCAAAACCCAGCCTTGCAGCTGAGTCATCATGGCGTGCGTTTCGACGTGGCTTTTTTACCAATGCACTTAACCCTAAGGCAACACTGTTTTTTATGTCGTTGTTTACCTTGGTGATTAGCCCAACTACACCGGTAATAATACAAATGGGATACGGCGTTTATATGGCGCTTGCTACCTGGGCTTGGTTTTCTATTTTATCACTATTGTTATCAAAAGCGCGTGTACGTGATTTTTTTCAGCAAAGTGGTTATTGGTTCGACCGCGGCATTGGCATTATTTTAATCGCACTGGCTGTGCGAGTTGTTATTTAAAGAAGGAATAGTATGGCATTATATAATTTTTCGTTTGGCTCTAATATGTCATCTAATCGTTTATTGGCACGTTTACCTAATGCAAAACGTGTGGGTACGGCACTTTTAAAGGGCTATAAGTTAACCTTTAATATGGCCTTTTCAGATGGTTCAGGTAAATGCACTATTGTGCCCACCAATGAACCCGATGCTGTGGTATATGGGGTGGTGTATCAGCTTAATGAAGCCGAAAAAGAGATCTTAGATAAAATTGAAGGCCCTAATTACGACTGTGTTGATTTAACCGTGAGCCTTCTAGATGACGATGACATTAATGTACACTGCTACATAGCAAACACACATGACGACACACTGCTACCTTATGATTGGTACGTGCAGCATGTATACCGCGGCGCACTTGAGGCGGGCGTACCCGAACACTACAGTCAACGCATTTTAGCTTACCCGAGTAAGCAAGATACTAATAAAGCGCGCGCCGAAATAGAATTTGCGGTTCATCAAGACTAAACAAAAATAATAACCTAAGGTAACACTATGAAACTAAAAAAATTAGCCACAGCCGCATTATTGGCTGGCTGGGCGTTTACGAGCTCTGCAGCGGTTGATACCGATAAAATTTCAGAGGTGATCAACGCCTCAATGACACGTTTTGATGTACCCGGAATGGCCGTTGCCATTGTTGAAAATGACAAAGTTGTATTCGCTAAAGGCTTTGGTGTTGCCAACCTTGATACGAATAGCAAGGTGAATAAAGACACTTTATTTGGTATTGCTTCAAATACCAAGGCATTTACCAGTGCAGCATTGGCTAAGCTGGTGGATGAAGGCAAGTTAAGCTGGGATGACCGCGTAATTGACCATCTTCCTGAGTTTAGATTGTACGACCCTTACGTTACTCGTGAAATGCGCATACGCGATCTACTTAGTCATCGTAGCGGTTTAGGGCTTGGTCAAGGCGATTTAATGATTTGGCCAAGTACAGATAAATCGGTAGCCGATATTTTATCTGGGCTGAAATATTTAAAACCTGCGAGCAGTTTTCGTAGTCAATATGCTTACAACAACCTAATGTTTGTTACCGCTGGTGAAGTTGTTGCGCGAATATCGGGGATGAGCTGGAACGACTACATTGAAAAAAATATTCTACAGCCACTAAATATGACCAACTCGCGCGCTGGCTTTTCGCGTATCGCAAAAAACAACAAAAACTGGGCGATCGGACACATCCCAATGGATGGCAAATTGCATCCTTTTTTTGTTAATTACCTTGAAGACTTTCGAGGGGCAGGCGCCATTGCATCAAGCGTAAATGATATGAGCCAATGGCTCCGTACTCAACTTGCTGGTGGCAAAATGCCTAATGGCGAGCAGCTATTTAGTGAAAAGCAGCAAGCACAAATGTGGCATCCACATATTACATCAATGGCATCTAAAAGTGCCTATGAAGCGTATCATCAACAATTTAGAGGCTACGGATTAGGTTGGAGTATAGAAGATTACCACGGCGTTAAAAAGCTGGCACATGGTGGCGGCATTTTAGGTATGGTCTCGCAGGTGACTTTATTACCAGAAAAAAACGTGGGGATTGTGATATTAAGCAACCAACAAGCATTTTCTGCATTATCGGCAGTGACTCATGAAGTACTTGAAGATGTACTCGAGCTTGAAGATAAAGATTGGGTTGAAGAGTTAGCTAAAAAGCATTTTGCAGGTAAAGAAAAAGTCTATGCTAACGCCGCTCCAAAAGCGCCAACAGATATTCAACCGCAATTGCCTAATATAAACTACACCGGTACATTACATGATGATTGGTATGGCGATGTAATCGTTGAAGAACTAGATGGTAAATTACGCATTGATTTTACCCATACAAAACGCCTTAAAGGTGAGCTAAAGCATTACACAGGTAATACTTTTATTGTGAAGTGGGATGAAAAGTTATTAGAGGCAGATGCCTTTATTCGCTTTTCTATGAGCGCCGATAACCGCGTAGAATCAGCGAAAATGAATGCAGTTTCAACGCAGGTAACCGACTTTAGCTTTGATTTTAGAAACCTCGACTTAAAAGCTAAATAACCATAACTTTGGTTAAAGAGTCGTTTAGTATCAACCAAAGTCGCAAAGCCACCACAAGGTGGCTTTGTTATACTTGATGAGCAACTTATTTTTGGAGTTAGCTATGCGCACTGCGATTATTTCTCATCCTCACTGTCGTAAACATAAAATGATTGAAGATCATCCAGAATGCCCTGAGCGTTTAGATGCGATTAATGACCGTTTACTTGCTAGTGGACTGGATGTGGCTATAGAGCAAAAACAAGCCCCTAAAGCACTGCGCGAACATTATTTATTGGCGCACAGTGAGCAGCATATTAAGCATGTAGAAGACATGATCCCCTCTGAGGGGCTCAGCGATCTAGATGGAGATACGTGGTTATGCCCCGACTCTTTAAAGGCCATTGAGCGTGCAGTCGGAGCAGGCTTACTCGCTGTTGATGAGATTTTAGAGGGTAAGTTAGACGCTGCGTTTTGTTCAGTACGCCCGCCAGGGCATCACGCTAACCGAGATAGCTCTTCTGGTTTTTGTGTGTTTAATAACCTTGCGATTGCGGTTAAATATGCACAAAGCAAAGGGGTAAAGCGCATTGCCATTGTTGATTTTGACGTACACCATGGCAATGGGACTCAAGATATTTTTATGGATGATGAAAATGTGTTGCTGTGCTCGTTATTTCAATATCCATTTTATCCTAATACCGCCATTAAAAATAACGCCACACTGGTAAATTCACCTTTACCGATAGCTAGTGATGGTGCTGATTTAAAAGCACTTTATGAGCAGCAATGGCTACCAAAATTAACAGAATTTAAGCCTGAGCTACTTTTTATAAGCGCGGGATTTGACGCACATTTAGAAGATGACATGGCCAGTCTTAAGTTTGTTGAAAGTGATTATATATGGCTTACTGAGCAGTTAGCGCAATTTAGCCAACAGCATCATTGTTTAGGTATTATTTCTTATTTAGAGGGAGGATACTCACTGTCGGCCCTCGGGCGCAGCGCGATTGCACACGTTAAAGCGCTAGTTGATTTCGGCGAGTAACCTGAATGCCTGATCTGGAGTTAGCTGCTCTATTTTACTTAAGCAGCATTGCCCTTCTTTTGCTAAATATTCTTTTACTAGCTCTGCTAATTGGCTTGCACTGAGCGCCGTGAGCGAATGGCCGCTTAAGCTTTGATAGCCACTAACCTTATCTAAAATAATGACTTTTTGCTGTTCACTTGCTTCCATAGTGTAAATAAAGTCGTGTAAATCATTGGCGTGCTCTATTAGCTCAATTTCATTATTATAAATAATAATTTGTGGGTAACTGATGCTCATCTATTGTCCTAAATCAAATTGTTTTTTTACTGAATAATTTATAATCATTAATTGGTTTAATTTTGGAAGTAGAAGCAATGCCTCACACTAGCCGCTATCAAAAAGTATGCGATGTTTTTACCAATAAGGTGATCGCCTGCGCTAAGGATACCCCTTTAATTGAAGCGGTGAAACTAATGCGAGCGCACAATGTTAGCGCTATTTTTGTAAAACAACAGCAACAAATAATAGGCGTATGGACTGAAACCGATTGTTTAACACTTAACTTTTCTAATCGCTCACTTAGGCAGTTAGCGATTGAAAGCGTTATGTCGAGCCCTGTATTGAGTGTGCCCAGCCAACAATTATTAACCGAGACGGCCATGGTGTTTAATAAGCAGGGTGTAAGGCATTTGTTAGTAACCGATACAAATGACATTCCCAGCGGCGTGATCAGCATTACGGATATTGTAAACAATCAAGGGCTAGAGCATTACTTACAATTTAGACCTATTAATGATCAATATAATAAAAACATACGGATAGTACCGAGTTCATTGGCAATCAATGACGCGGTGAGCATGATGCGTGAATATGCAGAGAAAGTGATTTTGGTGTTTAATGAGGATGAAAATGCCCATGGCATTATTACCCAGCGCGACTTACTTAAGCTCATCACCGAGCAGCACAATCATCTTGTTTGTTGGGATTTAGCCAGTCGCCCCCTTTATCAGATAAGCCCCCAAGACAGCCTTTTTGATGCTTACAGGTTGATGTCTGAAAGTAACATTCGACATTTAGTAGTAAGCGAAAATAATCAAATTAACGGTGTATTATCGCTTGAAAACTTAATTAATGAAATTGAAACGGCTTATTGTTGTGAGCTTGAAAAAGTACTTCAGCAGCGTGATATTGCATTGCAGCATTCGCAGCGTAACTTATTTTTAGCCAATAAAATTATCGACTCCTCTTTGGATGGCATCATGATCACTGATGCTAACGGCGTCATTATGCAAGTAAACCCCGCATTTACCCATTTAACCGGTTACAAAGAATATGAGGTGATAGGTAAGCGACCCAATATGTTGAGTTCAGGGCGTCATGATAAAAACTTTTATATAAAAATGTGGGATTCGCTTGCCAAAACAGGGGTATGGCAGGGGGAAATTCATAATCGTAAAAAATCTGGCGATATTTATATTGAGTGGCTCAGTATTATAGAAATAAAAGAGCCAAGTCATAGTGATGTGATTTACGCCGCTATTTTTAGTGACATAACTGAGCGAAAAAGCGCAGAAGAAAAAGTGGTGCAGTTAGCGTATTTTGATGAGCTAACTGGCTTACCTAACCGGCGTTTATTTAACGATAGACTCTCTATGGCACTGGCCTCAGCGCACAGAGATAAACAGATGCTAGCGGTAATGTTTATTGACCTTGACCGTTTTAAAGAGGTGAATGACAGCTTAGGCCATAATGCCGGTGATACCTTATTAAAATTAGTCTCTGAGCGCATTATTAACACCCTCAATGAGGGAGATACACTGGCGCGATTAGGGGGGGACGAGTTTATTGTATTGTGCGAAATAAACAATGTCGAAGGCGCTATCACCCTTGCTGAGAGTATTTTAAATCACTTAAATACACCGTTTAAGCTTGAAGGCTTTGAGGTTGGTGTTACCGCGTCTATAGGGGCGGCTGTTTACCCTGATGATGGCTTGGACAGTGAAACATTATTAAAGCATGCTGATATTGCCATGTACCGCTCAAAAGATGTCGGTCGCAATTCGTTTCAGTTGTTTCAACCCTCAATGAATGCACGATCTTTAGAGCGTTTAGCGATGATGAGTCGCTTTCAACATGCGCTAGAAAATAATGAGTTTGAGCTTTATTTTCAGCCTAAGCAATGTTTAAAAACAGGGTTGATTATGGGAGCTGAAGCACTACTGCGTTGGCATGACCCTGATTTAGGCACTATTTCACCAGCGCAGTTTATTCCGCTTGCTGAAGAGCTAGGTTTAGTGGTGCGTTTAGATTTATGGGTTATAAACCAAGCAGGTAAAGAGTTAACCCTTTGGCAAGCGCAGGGGATTGATGCCGGACGTTTAGCGATTAATGTCTCTGCGTGTCATTTAAGCCAAGGTAAGTTGGCTGATAATATTAAAGCGATGCTTACTCGTTACCAATTACCTGGCAGCTTACTTGAAATTGAGCTGACCGAAAGCAGCTTTATTAGCTCGTTTTCACAGGCAAAAGAGCAACTACAACAGCTCAAAGCGCTGGGCGTGCATATTGCGCTGGATGATTTTGGTACGGGGTATTCTGCACTCAGTTATTTAACCAAATTACCGTTTAACACATTAAAAATTGATGCGAGCTTTATTGCTAAGATTCCTGATGAGTATGGCAATAGCCAAATTGTGGCGGCCATTATAGCCATGGCGACAAGTTTAGGATTGGATGTGGTTGCTGAGGGCGTTGAGCATGCCTCGCAAGAGGCACACTTAGTCGAAATAGGCTGCAATGTTATTCAGGGCTATTATTATTGCCATCCATTAACGCAGCAGCAATGGATAGCATTTTATAACCAAGCTACTAACGGTTACTCTGTACCTACACTCACTTCATAAGAGGTGAACTTACGAATATTAATAACGCCGCTATCAAAAATTAAATATTGGCCTTTAATGCCTTGTAAAATACCGCTAACAACGGGGTTTTTATCAAAGTTAAATGAGCTAATTTTACTTGGGTATTCGCTTACAGGAAAATCAAGATTCACAACGTCTTGGTCAAGCTGTTCAATAGCGGTTGCGCCAAATAATTCACTCAGCTCTGTTAGTTTTTCGCTAATTTGTGGAATAAGCTCAGCAGCCGCTGCTTTTAAATCAAGAACGTCGTTTTGTCCTTTGAGCATATTGCGCCAATTGGTTTTATCAGCAATAAACTGAGCGAGCGCCACTTCCACTAAGCCCGACTGTAAACGAGTTTGTACTTTAAAAATAGGTAATGCTTGGGTTGCCCCTTGGTCAATCCAACGGGTAGGTATTTGGGTGTGGCGAGTAATGCCTACTTTTAAACCTGATGTATTAGCTAGATACACATAATGCGGGATCATGCAGTTTTCTTCGCCCCACTGTGGCTCGCGGCAGGTGCCTTGATCGTAATGGCAGGTTTCAGGTTTCATGATACACATGTCGCAACTTGCAAGCTTGCGCATACATACAAAGCAATGCCCTTGAGAATAGCTTTTTTTAGTTTTTTTACCACAGTTAGAACACAAAATTGTGCCACTAAAAGTGAGAGTCAATTGTTTACCTATTAAAGCATTTAAATCAACCAGTTCATCACCTACAGGTAAATGATATTGAACGGGTTCTGTTAAGCTCGACTTTAATTTACGCAGTGTACCTTGCATCTTTACTTGGCCCCAAAGATGTTAAAAAGGGGAGCTTAACATTTTTAGACGGTATTGGCTGTTCAAGAAGTCTAAATAATTATCATAAGAGAGTGCTTTTGCGTACAAGTAGCCTTGGGTACGGTCGGCTTTCATGGTGTTGAGCAGCTGGTGAACTTCTTGAGTTTCTACGCCCTCAATCGTGATAGTAAGGCCCAAGTTATGCGCCATATCTATAGCTGTTTGCACAATGACCTGATGAGCCCGGTTATCGGTTAAATCATACACAAACGACTTATCTACTTTAAGTTCACTAAAGTGATAGTTAACTAAGTAGCTAAGCGATGAATAACCAGTACCAAAATCGTCTAACACCACCTTAACGCCCAGTGTGGCAAGTTCACCAACTAAGGTGACTAACGCATCTTGATTTTCGACAAACGCTGATTCAGTCAGCTCAAACTTCAATAAATGAGGGGCAACCTGATACTTTATTAAAAGGTTTTCTACTTTTTCGGTTAAATTGGCAATGGCTAGGTTTTTTGCACTTAAATTAACGCTAATACTATGTTCAGTTACGCCCTCATTTGCCAGTTTTGCAATGTCTTTGCAGGCTTGCTCTATCACCCAAAGTGTTAATTCATTAATAATACCGGTGTGTTCGGCAAGTAGAATTAGTTTTTCTATGGAAATGTTTTTAAACTCAGTATTAGGCCAGCGTAGTAGAGCTTCGGCACCATTGACACTGTTATCTTTTAAACTAATTTGTGGTTGATAAAACAGAGCGAGCTGATCCGTTCTTATCGCTTGTTGAAGCTTAGCAGCAAGCGCAACGTCCATAGCTAAGCTGCTGTTCGCAGATGATGAGCTTACCTTACTTAGACTATGTTTAGCGTTATGTAATGCCAAGTAGCCTCGTTTTAACCAAAATTCAAAGTCATCACGTTTACCAAAGGCACTAATCCCCACGCTGTAATTGAGTTGTAAGTCTAGCCCTTTGATTTGATAAGTTTTTGGTAACTTATTTACTACCCTTTTTAATAACTCTTCGAGCGTGTGTGGGCTTTGGTTTTTAGTCGAGATACAGGCAAAAACTCCGCTACCTAAATCAGCAATTTTAGCGGGTTGATTAATGCCACTACTTAAGTTAAAAAATTCTCTCTCAAAGCTCAATTGGCATTCTAATTCGTGCGCAACATGCTTAATTAATTCATATCCTTGGGAGGGCGTAATAATGGTATTTAGTGAGTTAAAATGACGTATTTTAACCAAACATAAAGTGGTGGAACGTTGCTGGGCTTTGAGTGCCATAAAGGCATACTTTAACTTTGCGCTATTGAGCAGTTTTGTTTGCTGGGTATGCGTGGCATGATATAAAGCGCGCTCACGCTGATAACGAACCCGATCGGCAAGTGCCATGGCCATTAAGACAATTTCACACAAAATGGCCATTAAAAAAGCATGACGTATTGAAAAGCTATAAGTGATAACGCCTGTAAGCTCTAAAGGCTGAATGGCTGCACCAATAATCAATGGCACCTATGAAAATACGTAAAACTTAGCCCATCTAAAGCCACTTTTTAATTTGTTATAAATTAAAATAAAGCAGACGATATAAAGTAATCCCAAAATTACAAAAAATATGGGGGCAGCTATATTTTCGGGAATAAAAAAGCTTAATGTACCGAGCACTAGCATTAGCCAGAGTAAACCAACACTTAATTTATAACGCCAGCAACGGTCTTTATGATATCGCAAAAACATGGTGCAAAAAGCGAGAGTGAAAAACGCAATAGTGTAATTAACGACAATTATTTTTTCGTGAATAAACAACTGCCATTCTAGCGGCCATAAATAAAAACCAAACCCCAGAACGGTGCCCATTAATGCTATAGCACTAATAATGTAGCCAATATAAACTAAGTACACGCGGTCTTTAATGCCAAAATAGAGTAATAGGTTATATAGTGAGGCCATTAATAAGACACCCGCGAAAATTCCCCAAATGCCTGTTTGTGAGCGAACTAAGTCAACAAATACATTATGGCGATACAAGTGAATTGGGGTTTTACTGATCCCCACGGTATCTATTTTTATAATTAGTCGTTGTGTAGATTGGCCATCGAGGTTAAAGCGAATGTGGGGCACGCTGTACTTAAATAAAGTAAGACGTGGCTCTTTATCGCCAAGCTTATAAGTGTCGAGTAGTTGGTTGTTACTATTGAGCCTATATATGGTGAGATGATCTACCATCGGGTTATCAAAGTGGGCAACCACATCTTCTTGTTGGCTGCTTTTGTTTTCTAAATCGAGGCGTAACCAATAATTTTGCTGTTCAAAGCTCCAAGGTATATCGTTAAATTCTTGCTGTGTAAATAGCGCCTGCTTGGTCATTACTTCTGCAAAACTTTGTGTTTTGCTTTTGTCTATGTAATAAGCATGATCGAGGTAAACAGGGGTTATTTTATCTATGGTATAGCGTGATGGCATCACAAAGTTTGTTGCCAATGTGCTGATAATAAAAAAGATAAAAATAAGTATTACAACTGCCACCGCATGGTAGCGCAAGGTTTTAAATTCCAATATTAATCTATGTCCAGATTACTTTTTTTTATAGTGTAGCAGTAAAAAGCGCAGATAATCTGCGCTTTTATAAAATTTACTCGTTAGTTATCAATCGTTATGATTGTTCACGAGCAATTGCGCGATAAGCAATGTCAGTACGGTATTCCATGCCATCCCAGTTGATTTCATCAACCAGTTTATAGGCACGCTGCTGCGCTTGTGTAACTGTATTACCCAGTGCAGTAGCACACAGTACACGACCACCGGCAGTCACTATGCTATCGCCGTCTTGCTTAGTCCCTGCATGGAAGACTTTTTCGCCTTCAGGGTAAGTTACTTTCAAGCCACTAATAGCATCGCCTTTCGGGTAGCTATCTGGGTAGCCTTTAGCGGCTAAAACAACACCTACTGCAGCGCGTGAATCAAACTCAATGGTGGTTTTATCAAGCTCTACACGGTTAGCAGCTTCAATCAATTCAACTAAGTCTGATTGTAAGCGTAGCATCATAGGTTGTGTTTCAGGGTCGCCAAAACGACAGTTATATTCAATAACCTTTGGTGTACCTGTCTCATCTATCATCAAGCCTGCATATAAAAAGCCAGTGTACGGATGGCCTTCGCTAGCCATACCTTCTACCGTTGGGTAGATCACTTCGTTCATAATGCGCTGATGAATTTCATCGGTTACTACAGGCGCTGGTGAGTATGCACCCATACCACCAGTGTTAGGACCTTGATCGCCATTGTAAGCGCGTTTATGGTCTTGGCTGGTTGCAAACGGCAGTACGTTTTTACCATCAACCATGACAATAAACGACGCTTCTTCACCTTCTAAAAACTCTTCAATGACCACACGGCTACCGGCGTCACCAAAGGCATTACCCGCAAGCATATCGCGAATAGCCTCTTCAGCCTCGCGTTCGTCCATAGCAACAATCACGCCTTTACCAGCCGCTAAACCATCGGCTTTAATAACAATCGGTGCGCCTTTTTCTTTTAAATAGGCAAGCGCAGGGTCGATTTGTTCAAACGTTTGGTAATCAGCGGTTGGAATAGCATGACGTGCTAAAAAGTCTTTAGTGAACGATTTAGAACCTTCAAGCTGTGCCGCTCCCGCCGTTGGGCCAAAAATAGCTAAGCCGTGTTCACGGAACTTATCAACAACCCCTAATACTAGCGGTACTTCAGGGCCAACAATGGTTAGCTCAACATTATTTTGTTGTGCAAAGCTTAGCAGTCCATCAAGGTCTTCAACGTTAATTGCTACGTTCTCAAGTTTTGGCTCAAGAGCTGTGCCCGCATTACCTGGAGCAACATAAACAGTGTTAACTTTTGTATTTTGAGCGGCCTTAAACGCAAGTGCGTGTTCGCGGCCGCCGCTGCCAATGACTAATACATTCATGGCGAATATCCTATTTAAAGCGGTTTTTTAAATTTCAGCGTCATACGGTCGCTTTCACCTATGGCTTTATATTTAGCGGCATCTTGCTCGCCAAGTCTAAGGCTCGGTGGAAGGGTCCATACCCCTTTAGGGTGATCGGCTGTATCAAGAGGGTTTGCATTAATATCGCTTTTTGCTTCAAGTTCAAAACCAGCTTGTTCAGCAAGTGCAATAACCACACTTTGCTTCATATAACCTGATGATTTTTGCATCTCATCATCTTGCTCTTCTGGTAGGCGGTGTTCAACCACACCTAAAGTGCCGCCTGGTTTAAGTGCTTTGTAAAAAGACTTAAACGCATTGCTTGCAGCTTCTTTATCTTTGCTCATGTACCAGTTATGGACATTACGAAAAGTCAGTACCATATCGGCGCTAGCCGCAGGAGCAATATCTAAATGTGTAGATGGGGCAAACTCAGTGAGTTTAACGTGACTAAAGCGGGCATCTTCAGCGATTTTAGCCTTAAAGCCAGCAAGAGAACGTTGGTAATAACCAACCGATGAATCAGCAGGGAAGTGCGCAGCATAATAGGTGCCTTGCTCTTTCAGCGCTGGCGCTAAAATCTCACTGTACCAACCACCACCTGGGGCAATTTCTACCACGGTCATAGATGGTTTAAAGCCAAAAAATTCGAGTGTTTCTACAGGGTTGCGGTATTGATCGCGCTCACTGCTACGCTCGCTTGCTTTAACTGCATTTGTTAATGCTGAGTCGTGGCCATGGTTATGTGCCAACGCCATTGTTGAGCTTAATGACAGTGTGGCAACCAGTAGAGATTTTAGTGCAAATTTCATCGTCTAATCCTTCACATTATAATTGTTAGTCATGGTTATAGAATAAGCAGAATACGTGAATTTGGTGCAAACAAAAAGAGCTAACTGAACCCGTTAGCTCTTTATGCGATTAATGACGGAAGTGGCGCATACCGGTAAACACCATTGCCATTCCAGCTTCGTCAGCGGCCGCAATCACTTCTTCATCGCGCATTGAACCACCTGGTTGGATAACAGCAGTAATGCCAGCCTCTGCAGCTGCATCAATACCATCGCGGAATGGAAAGAATGCATCTGATGCCATCACTGAACCTTTTACTTCAAGGCTTTCATCAGCGGCTTTAATACCGGCAATTTTAGCTGAGTAAACGCGACTCATTTGGCCCGCACCTACACCTATAGTCATACCGTCGCGGGCATAAACAATGGCGTTTGATTTAACAAATTTAGCCACTTTCCAGCAGAATAATAAATCTTTAAGCTCTTGCTCAGAAGGTTGGCGCTTAGACACAACCGTTAAGTCGCCTTGCGTTACCATGCCTAAATCACGGTCTTGAATAAGTACACCGCCATTTACACGCTTAATGTCGTGACCTGTGCCTTTAGCTGAGAATTCACCACACTCTAATAAACGCACGTTTTGTTTAGCTGATACTATTTGAGTGGCTTCTGCACTTACGCTTGGTGCAATAATAACTTCAACAAATTGACGTTCAACAATCGCTTGTGCAGTCTTAGCATCAAGTTCTTGGTTAAAAGCAATAATGCCGCCAAATGCTGACGTTGGGTCAGTTTTAAAGGCGCGCTCGTACGCTTCTAAGATATTATTACCAATTGAAACACCACATGGGTTAGCGTGTTTTACAATAACACACGCAGGTACATCAAATTCTTTTACACACTCAAGTGCAGCATCGGTGTCGGCAATATTGTTAAACGATAATGCTTTACCTTGCAGTTGAGTCGCTGTTGCCACTGACGCTTCAGTGATGTCGTTTTCAACATAAAACGCGGCATCTTGATGCGAATTTTCACCGTAGCGCATATCTTGCTTTTTAGTGAATTGCATATTAATAGTACGCGGGAACTTAGTATCGATAGCGGCTTCTTCTGTGTAATCAGGAACCATTTTACCGAAGTAGTTAGCAATCATGCCATCGTACTGCGCTGTATGCTCATACGCTGCAATAGCTAAGTCAAAGCGTGTTTTGTAGGTTGTTGAGCCGTTGTTATTTTGCATTTCGCTAATAACACGGTCGTAGTCGCTTGCGTTAACAACGATCGTCACATCTTTGTGATTTTTAGCTGCCGCACGTACCATCGTTGGGCCACCAATATCGATGTTTTCAATAGCATCTTCAAGGCTGCAGTTTTCTTGAGCGACAGTATTCGCAAAGGGGTATAAGTTAACTACAACGATGTCGATAGCAGAGATATTGTTATCTGCCATTACGTCTTCATCTTGGCCACGACGAGCAAGAATGCCGCCATGAATTTTTGGATGTAGGGTTTTTACGCGACCATCCATGATCTCAGGGTGACCGGTGTGATCTGATACTTCAGTTACTTTAATTGCATTGTCAGCAAGTAGTTTACACGTGCCGCCAGTTGAAAGTATTTCAACACCTTGTGCTTCTAGTGCACGGGCAAATTCAACAATACCGGTTTTGTCTGACACACTCAAAAGTGCGCGACGTATAGGACGATGTGTATCCATTGTAGTTTGATTTCCTCAGTTAATGAGCTAGCTTAGAAGCGCGTATTTTAACTGATTACGACTCAAAAAACGACTTATAACGACCCATAAAGCGTGAGCATTTTGCAATTTCGTTAATAAATTTTACAAATAAAAAAAGCACCCTAAGGTGCTTTTTACTCAAAATACTTTATACCAGCTGTATTGGATTAGTAAGCAATTATAACGACAAAGAAATAAGTCAATAACGAGGCAAAAATTTTGCTGTGTAGTTATTCTACATAAAAAATTTTTAACGCAGTTAGGGGCTTATTTAGCTCGTTAGAATGATTACGGTTTCAATATAGCTGGTATTAGTTCATACCGTATTTTTTAAGCTTTTTACGTAAAGTACCACGGTTGATACCTAGTAAAATTGCCGCACGAGTTTGATTGCCACGTGTGTAAGTCATTACTTCTTCAAGCAATGGCGCTTCTAGCTCAGAAAGAACAAGGTCGTAAACGTCTTGCACATCTTGACCGTTAAGCTGCTTTAAGTAGTGGTGAACAGCTTTTTTCACTGCATCACGCAATGGCTGCGGTTTCTCGTGTGACTGAACATGAGGGTTAGTGATAAATGGAGAAGTCACGTTTTGTTCGAACATTATAAAGTCTCTTTCTTTCTTAGTTAGCTGCTAGTGTTTTAAAGTATTGCTCTAATGCGACGACCTGTGCCTCTGAATTGTCGAGCGCATTAAATACTCGCCTAAACTGACCGTCACTGTCATGGGTTTGCAAATACCAAGATACATGTTTGCGAGCGATTCGTGCTCCCATTGGCTCACCGTAAAACACATGGAGGTTGGTTAAATGCTCCATTAAAATACTGCGCACCTCTGCAATAGCAGGTGGCTGCATATGTTCACCAGTTCGCAAATAGTGGTCTATCTCCCTAAATATCCAAGGGCGACCTTGGGCGGCTCGACCAATCATAATGGCATCTGCACCCGTATAGTCCAAAACCTGCTTTGCTTTTTCAGGTGATGTAATATCACCATTAGCAACGACAGGTATCGACACTGAACGTTTTATATCCCTAATTGTGGCGTACTCAGCATCACCTTTATACATACATGCGCGCGTGCGCCCATGTACAGCCAGTGATGCAATGCCATAACGTTCAGCTATTCTTGCAATCTCTACACCATTACGGTTGTCCTGATCCCATCCGGTACGGATTTTAAGTGTCACAGGTATATCAACCGCGTTTACTACGGCATCAATAATCTCTTCCACGAGTTCTGGAAACTGTAATAAGGCTGAGCCTGCAAGTTTCTTGTTCACTTTTTTTGCTGGGCACCCCATATTGATATCTATGATCTGTGCACCGTTTGCAACATTGAATTGTGCGGCCTGTGCCATAAGCTCAGGGTCTGCTCCTGCAATTTGCACCGCACGTATACCCGACTCACCAGAATGATCCATCCGGTTCATCGACTTTTCGGTTTTCCAAACCTTCGGATTAGACGACAGCATTTCAGACACAGCAAGGCCAGCGCCTAAACGACGACATAGCTGTCTAAATGGTCTGTCCGTTATGCCCGCCATAGGCGCGACAATGACATTATTCTCAAGTTGGTATGAACCGATACGCACGATATTCAATAGGCCTCTTTTCAAGGGGCGCTAAGTTTACGGCTTTTTACGCAAAAATCAAAGGCTATAAATTGAACAAAAGTGACTTTTTTTTGCTCTTTTCGTATTGACATTTGATAACCGTATGACGAAGCGGTTTATTTGTGTGAATTTTGAACGGCTGTTACTTTTATAATAAAAAATCTTTATTTTTTATTATGTAAAAAAATAGTAAAGCCTGTTAAATACAGGCTTTAGATACGACTTTTGAGTTAATACTCTAAATTTTTTAATAACGCACTATTACGCTTTTTTAATGCCACTTACTCGGGTCCAATCGCCTTCAATGGCAATTTCATCGAGCTCAATAAAGGGCGCGTATATGTCAGCAACCGATTGTGCTTGTTCTTCTAAAATTCCCGACATCGCAATTTTACCGCCTGGCTTTAATAAGCCTAAAATAACACTATGAAGCTCACGCAGTGGTTGCGCTAAAATATTTGCCACTACAATGTCAGCAGTAAACTCAGGTTGATTTTCTGGCAGGTACACTTCAAGCTTGTCAGCAACACCATTGCGATTAGCGTTATCTAGGCTTGCTTCCAGCGCTTGTGGGTCAATGTCTATCCCTATCATGCGCTCAGCACCCAATTTTATTGCTGCAATGCCTAATATGCCTGAGCCACAGCCAAAATCGACCACGGTTTTACCAGTTAAGTCTTGGCTTTCTAACCATTTTAAACACAGTGCCGTGGTGGCGTGTGTGCCAGTACCAAAAGCAAGACCTGGATCAAGTAGTACATTGACTGCGTCTAGGTCTGGAATGTCGCGCCAGCTAGGACAAATCCAGAGTTTTTCGCCAAATTGAATAGGGTGAAAATTATCCATCCACTCACGTTCCCAGTCTTTATCTTCGAGTTGCTCAATTTTGTAAACTAAATTGTCTTTTAGCTCATCATGGCGTTTTAATAACGCAACCACTGCGTTCATATCGTGATTAGCTTCGAACAAGCCAATTACTGTGGTGTCAGCCCAAAATACAACAGTGCCAATTTTAGGCTCATAGATAGGCGTGTCTTTAGCATCAATAAAAGTAACAGAAGCACTGCCTGCTTCCATTAATAGGTCACTTACTGCATCAGCGGTTGCAGCATTGGCATTGATACGGATTTGGATCCAAGCCATGTTTATTTCCTTGAAATAGAAAAAAGGCCGCTACAGCGGCCTTTTAAATTAACTTATAATGTAACGCTAGATTATTTAGCGTCTAAAAAGCTTTTCAGTAAATCAGAGCGAGAAGGGTGACGTAATTTACGCAGTGCCTTCGCCTCAATTTGACGAATACGTTCACGTGTTACGTCAAACTGTTTACCTACTTCTTCTAACGTGTGGTCGGTATTCATATCAATACCAAAACGCATACGTAGTACTTTCGCTTCACGGGCTGTTAAGCCAGCAAGCACGTCGTTAGTTGCGCCACGAAGAGACTCCATTGTTGCCGAATCGATTGGCGAATCAATAGTGGTATCTTCGATGAAGTCGCCTAAGTGCGAATCTTCATCATCACCAATAGGTGTTTCCATTGAAATTGGCTCTTTTGCAATCTTAAGTACCTTACGGATTTTATCCTCAGGCATCATCATGCGTTCAGCTAATTCTTCTGGATTTGGCTCACGACCCATTTCTTGTAACATTTGACGTGAAATACGGTTCAATTTATTGATCGTTTCAATCATATGTACTGGAATACGGATTGTTCTTGCTTGGTCAGCAATAGAGCGCGTAATTGCTTGACGGATCCACCACGTAGCATAAGTTGAAAACTTATAACCACGACGGTATTCAAACTTATCAACCGCTTTCATCAGACCAATGTTACCTTCTTGGATTAAATCTAAGAACTGTAAACCACGGTTGGTGTATTTTTTAGCGATTGAAATTACAAGACGTAAGTTTGCTTCTACCATCTCTTTTTTAGCACGGCGCGCTTTCGCTTCACCAATACTCATGCGACGGTTTATATCTTTAATACGTTCAATGCTTAAGCCAGTGCTTTCTTCCATTGAAGTAAGTTTGCTAATACAACGAAGTATTTCAGGCTTCACTTCTTCAAGTTTAGCTGAATGCTTTTCGTTTGCTGCAATTTCAATATCAAGCCATGCTGTGTCAGTTTCGTTGTTTGCAAAATGCTTAACAAAGGTTTTCTTTGGCAGCTTTGAAACTTGAACTGCATGCTTCATGATAAGACGTTCTTGAACGCGAACTCTGTCCATCATTTCACGCATGTTATTAACCATGCGATCAAACTGTTTAGGTACGAGTTTAAAGGTTCTGAACAGCTCACCGATTTCTAAAATAGCGGCTTGAGACTCTGGATGAGAGCGACCTTTCTTATCGAATGTTTCACGTGCTTTGGTGTATAAATCACGTAAATTTTCGAAATGGATGCGCGCTTCTTCAGGATCTGGACCTGTATCTACTTCTTCTTCGTCTTCATCATCGCTGTCATCGTCATCATCGTCGCTGTCATCAAGTTGTTTTTCACTTAATTCAGAACCAATGTTGGTGGCAGCAATAGGTGGTGCTTCTTCTGCATCAGGATCGAAAAAGCCAGAGATAATATCGCTAAGACGCATCTCTTCTGCTTCAAACTTATCCCACTGTTCAAGTAGGTAAGTGATCGCTTCAGGGTATTCAGCAACCGAAATTTGAACTTGGTTAATGCCTTCTTCAATACGCTTAGCGATAACAATTTCGCCTTCACGGGTAAGAAGTTCAACAGTACCCATTTCACGCATATACATGCGAACAGGGTCAGTTGTACGGCCAATTTCTTTTTCTACAGTAGCAAGGGCTGCAGCGGCAGCTTCCGCTGCGTCTTCGTCTGTCGTGGTTTCTTGCATCATTAATTCATCGGCATCAGGCGCGTTTTCGCTAACCTTGATACCCATGTCATTAATCATGCTAATGATATCTTCTACTTGATCTGAGTCGATAATATCTTGTGGAAGGTGATCATTAACTTCTGCAAAAGTTAAGTAACCTTGCTCTTTACCTTTTTGAATCAGAAGTTTTAATTGTGACTGAGGAGTTGGATCCATAGAGATTGTTTCTTCCACTCTGATAAGTTGATACAACAGGCGCCATCATGGAGTTTGCTCAAAGGCTAACCAGAATAATGTGACGCAGTGAATAGCACAGTATAACAGCCTAAATCAAATCTGACTAGCTGTTCGTTGCTTTTAACGCTGTCATTAGTAAATGACATTCTAGTCGTTCGTCGCTATTTAGGCCCTGTGTCTTGTCTTTTATTAATAGGGTCTCTAGTCGATAATTTAAACACTGATCTTCAATAAATTTGAAAGTATTTTGAAAAACAGTCTCTAAACGCTCTTCATTTATTTGATGTTGCCATGTCGCTAACTTAGTTAATGGCTCGTAGTCATCGGTGCCCCGAAATGATTCAAGAATTTGTGCGGTGGTAATGCCATCTTTTTGTAATGCTTGATGTTGTAGTCGCAATAATAAGCCAATACCCGCAATATTCATTTGAGCTAAATCGGGTAAATAGGGCACACTTTTAGCCAAGTTAGGGTGCTGAATTAAAATCCCTATTGCTTGGCGCATGGGTGTAATTTTAAATTTTCGTTCAATTGCTTGCTGCTGTTTTGGCGTTTTTAAGTGATTATTGAGTTGCTCACGGGTACGGCCAATCAATCGCCCAAGTTGCTCTAGGATATTTTCTTGGTAAAACTCACTTGGGATCTTTTCAATCAGGGGCAGTGCCGCACTGAGTAACTTAGCCTTACCGGAATCTAGTGTTAAATCAATCTCTTTACTTAGTTTATTAAACAGCACTTTAGTGAAGTCATCTGCGTTTTCAAGGCGTTGCTCAAAAGCTGCTTTACCTTCTTGTTGTACGAGTGAATCAGGGTCTTCACCATCGGGTAAAAATACAAAATGCAGTGCTTTGCCATCGTTTAAGTAAGGCAGCGCATTTTCGAGTGCGCGCCACGCAGCATCTTTACCTGCACGGTCACCATCGTAACAACAAATAACTTTATCTGTGGTTCTAAATAAAGTGTGCATGTGCTCACTGGTTGTCGCTGTACCAAGGGCTGCTACGGCATATTCAATACCTTGTTCTGCCAGCGCTACTACGTCCATGTAACCTTCTACAATCAGTACATGGTCAAGCTTCTTGTGTGCTTGTTTAGCTTCATAAAGGCCATAGAGTTCAAAGCCCTTATGAAATATGCGCGTCTCCGGAGAGTTTAAATATTTAGGCCCTTGATCGGCTTGCATTACTCGCCCACCAAAAGCAATAACGCGGCCGCGTTTATCACGAATTGGAAACATTAAGCGATCACGGAAAAAGTCGAACTGTTTGCCTGGGGTTTTCTCAGATGCGAGTTTAAGCTCAACTAATTGTTCTTTTTGTTCTTGGTTTCGCCCAAGTTGTTGGCAGAGCCCTTCCCATTCGCTGGGCGCATAACCTATCATAAACTTTTTAACGGTTGCACCGCTTAAGCCGCGACCTTTAACGTAATCGATTACCGCTTCAGAGTTACTGTGATGTTTTAACTGATGTTGATAAAAGCGTGCTGCATGCAGCATTAGATCATAGTCTGAACGTTTTTGTGCCGCTGTGCGCTCTGGTCCATTACTGCTCCCTTGTTCGCGAGGAACATCAAGGTTAAGTAAACTGGCTAGTTCCTCAATTGCATCAACAAACTCGAGTTTGTCATACTCCATTACAAAAGAAATAGCATTGCCGTTAGCGCCACAGCCAAAGCAATGATAAAACTGTTTATCTTGCGATACGGTAAATGAAGGCGACTTCTCATTATGAAAAGGACAGCAAGCTTGATAGTCTTTGCCCGCTTTTTTCAACCCTACCTTTGAGTCAATCAGGTCGACAATATCGGTTCGTGCCAATAAATCATCGATAAAGTTGCGTGGGATCTTTCCAGCCATTGTTTAAAGTACAGCCCTAAGATAAATAGAAAAGTGATGAAAACGAATTATAATACGCAAAGATTTGAACACAAATGCATAATTTTTTGAAGTACTAAATATCTAAACGAAGAAACCGAGCTCAAGGCTCGGTTTACTTCAATCATACTAAATGTATGTGGGGGTATTAGGCAGTTAATCGTTGCTTAATTAAACCTGAGATTTTGCCCATATCGGCACGACCTTCGGCTTTGCTTTTGATTATACCCATTACTTTACCCATGTCTTGCATACCTGCTGCGTTAGTATCAGCAATAGCCGCGTCAATGAGAGCAATAATTTCTTCTTCACTCAATTGTTGAGGTAAAAAAGCTTCAAGTGCTGTAATTTCATTGGCTTCAATATCAGCTAAATCATCACGCCCAGCATCTTTGTACTGAGTGTAAGAGTCGCGACGTTGTTTAACAAGCTTCACTATAACCGAGGTAATACCTGCGTCGTCTAGTGTTATTTGCTCGTCAATTTCACGTTGCTTGATTGCAGCAAGTACCATACGAATAGGGTTAAGACGTTGTTTGTCTTTGGCTCTCATCGCATCTTTTTGCGCATCTTTTAGCGTTATTAAAAGGCTCATTTATACAAGACCTAATATATTAGTATAATTTAACGCGACGAGCGTTATCACGAGAAAGTTTTTTCATGTGACGTTTAACAGCAGCTGCTTTTTTACGCTTACGCTCAGCTGTTGGTTTTTCATAGTGCTCGCGACGACGAACTTCTGAAAGGATACCTGCTTTTTCACATGAACGCTTGAAGCGACGAAGTGCTACGTCAAACGGTTCGTTCTCTCTTACTTTAATTACTGGCATTAAAAATTCACCTACCTAAATTATGAGCGTTGCTCAAGTTGATCAAACATTGATCAAGTGGTTCAAAAATGGTGCGGTATTGTAATCCGAAGCAACACCACATGTAAAGGATAATATTAACAGAAACACAGCAGCTAAAACAGTGTTAATTTATATGGCGTTGGTACAGCCTACAAAAAACCTGACCTGCCTTTTTCTCTTTAATTAACAACCAGTTATTTGGTGCTTTAAACGAGGTTAGCTCAGTTTCTACTTCAACATATATCAATGCTTCGGGGTCGAGCCATTGATTATTTTCCAATAAATCACAGCATGATTGAGCTAAATTTTTGCGAAATGGCGGGTCAATAAAAACCAAATTAAATGTGTCACTGGTGTTTTTTCTCTCTAAAAACGTCAGTGTATTGGTATTAACGACTTGCGCGTTTTGTGCATCAAGCGTCGCAATGTTTTGCTCTAATTGTTTTGCTGCTTGTGAATCAAGCTCTATGAATGTGGTGTGTTTTGCAAAACGCGACAATGCTTCAAATCCCAATCCACCGGAACCGGCAAAGCAATCGAGAGTGTGCGCATCGCGGGTATCGTGCATCAACCAATTAAACACCGTTTCTTTAATTCGGTCGGTTGTAGGACGCAGACCTTGAACATCTTTTACTGGCAGTTTTCGACCGCGAAATTGGCCGCTAATGATTCTAATAACCCCATCAGCTGATTTATGAGTGGTGTTATTTTGTGTGGTTTTTTTTCTCATTTAACTCACTAAAAATTGGTATCTATGATCTAGCTCAGATAATATTGCAATCATATCACGGCGTGTCATTTTTCAACTGCACTAAAAGTGTTACTATTATGCACCCTCGAGGATAACGTGTTGCTAAAAGCAATTATTTAGACTTAAAAGCACGCTATCATTATCGTTAGTTTATCAGATTTTTATAAGTGGTTATTAGCAAGTATGGCAAAAAAAAGTAAATTCATGTCGTGGCTCGGTTTTGGCAAGTCAGATAAAAAACAAGCAGAAGCTGATAAACAACAAGCATTCGCAAAAGAGCAGGCAGAAAAAGCCGAACAAGAGCGTTTAGCTGCAGAGCAAGCTGAGGCAGAGCGCTTACAAGCTGAAGCAGAAGCCGAGCGTATAGAACAAGCCCGAATTGCAGCTGAACAAGATCGTTTAGCACAAGAGCAAGCTGAAAAAGCTGAGCAAGAACGTTTAGCTGCAGAGCAAGCTGCGGTAGAGCGTTTACAAGTTGAAGCAGAGGCCGAGCGTTTAGAGCAAGAGAAACAGGCGCAAGCACAGCGCGCAGCGGCAGAAGAAAAACAAGCGATTGAACACGCTAACGCAGAGCTATTAGCTAAACAGCAGGCAGATGCAGAGCAGCAAAGACAAGAGCAAGCCAAACGTTTAGCAGAACAAGAAGCGCAAATGCAGTTAGAGCAAGAGCGCATTGCAGCAGAAAAAGCTGAGAACGAGCGTTTAGAACAACAGCGTATTGCAGCAGAACAAGCTGAGAACGAGCGTTTAGAACAACAGCGTATTGCAGCAGAGCAAGCTGAGAACGAGCGTTTAGAACAACAGCGCATTGCAGCAGAGCAAGCTGAGAATGAGCGTTTAGAACAAC
>NZ_JQFL01000052.1:0-35160 GCF_000764215.1 Pseudoalteromonas sp. ND6B | reverse complement strand
TGAATCGCCCCGAGTTCATCGGAGACCAGTTTGTTTAAGTCAGGCCACTTTACCTGACTCGTTTAAATTATCATAGTAGTCTGTTTCATATTGAGCTGGTGAAATATACCCAATTGAAGATAATAAGCGTTGATTATTAAACCAATTGACCCACTCTAACGTTGCGTATTCAACAGCATCAACATTCTTCCACGGGCCATTTCTGCGAATAATCTCTGTTTTAAATAATCCATTTATTGTTTCAGCCAATGCATTGTCATAAGAGTCACCCACACTGCCTACAGACGCTTGAATTCCAGCTTCAGCAAGTCGCTCAGTGTATCGTATAGACAAATATTGGCTGCCTCTGTCGCTGTGGTGAATTAACCCTTCGGGGTTGCCACGATGCCAAATAGCTTGCTCTAACGCATCAAGAATAAGCTCTGTGTGCATTGTCGTTGATACACGCCAACCTACAATGTATCGTGAAAAAACATCTATCACGAAAGCGACATAAACAAACCCACTCCATGTGGCAACATAGGTGATGTCAGCTACCCAAAGTTGATTTGGCTGCTCAGCAGTAAATTGACGATTAACTAAATCAAGTGGCTTATCTTGTTGCTCGTCAGGTATCGTTGTCTTATGTGCTTTACCCCGACGAACACCTTGAATTCCCATAACTCGCATCAATCGTTCGACTGTACAGCGGGCGACTTGATGGTCGTCAAGCTGTAGCTGCTTCCATATTTTTCTTGCACCATAAACTGACATATTATCCTCCCACACTTCGCGAATGAGTATTATCAGCTCAGCATCACGCTTTTTGCGGTTAGACAGTCGCTCAGGCTCTCTTTGTATCTGTTTATGAGAATAATACGTTGATGGTGCAATCGGCAATTCCTTGCAAATTGACTCGACACCGTAATGCTCTCTGCAAGCATCAATAAAATCCACTATTACTTCTGTTTGCGGTCGAGCTCCGCTTGGGCGAAAAAAGCGGCAGCTTGCCTCAGGATATCATTCGTTCGCTTGAGCTCTTTATTCTCGCGCTCTAAGACGGCAAGGCGTTCTTCAGTTGATTGCGTATTAGAAGAGGGTTTAGACGGTTGAGCTTGAGATTTCTTGACCCATGCTCTAAGTGTTTCTGGGGTACATCCCAGTTTATCTGAAATCGATACTAGCGCAGCCCAAAGAGAAGGGTATTCATGCTGTTGTGTGGTAACAAGCCTAATTGCACGTTCACGAAATTCTGATGTATAGCGATTTGATTTTTTCATAGTTCCAGTTTCTCAAGTTATTGAGTCTCTGGCAAACACGGGGCGATTCATTGTTCCAAACCCTAATGAGTTGTGAAGAATGGTTCTTCCATCTTCAACTTTTAAAGCTAAGATATCTTCCGGTAGAAAATCACCAATAATAAGTGGGGAATGTGTAGTTATAATAAACTGTGTTTTTGACTCTAAACCTATACTTTTTATTAATTCTATTAGTTCAAAAATAAATTTCCTTTGCCATTCTGGGTGTAAATATAAATCTGCTTCATCAATTAAAAATAGCTTAAATCCATGTGTTTCGTCCGCTATTAAAAAATTATAAATAGATGAAAAGAGACTTGTTTTAGCAAACTCACCACTACTCAAGCCTTGCCAACCATGATCAATATTACTCTGCAGATATTTAGGAAGTTTATTAATTTCACCTGACACATAATGAATATCTAAAGGGTCTGATACTTTTACTTGCTCTAATCCAGGATAGTATCCATTATAAAGGTAGCCTTCTGATGGAAAAATATACTTTAAGCTGTATAAAAACCCATGAAACTTTAACTGAGGTTCACTCCAAATACCTATTAAATCACTAGCTTCTTCGCTTACAGAATTAACACAACAAATATTTCTAACAACCTCAAAAAAAATTTTTAAGTCTTTATGTAATCCATATTCAAACTTTTTAAACAACTCAATTGTTGAATCATAGTTGATTCTCTCCCTTGAGTTACTTTTTTCAATGGCTCTTTCTATTACGTTAGCAATAATACTATGAACACCTAATTGCGTATAATCATTGTCATGATACAATTGATCCATACTAAAAAAGAGTTTTTTAACCAAATTCACACAAAGGTCGGCAGATAGACTTTTGTCTATTTTAAATTTTAGTATATTATTTCTAAAAATATTCAGAATACCCTTAGCTAATATTGCACTAGAAGTTGAGTCATGTAATTTGGAGTCAGGTGGGACTAAGAAACATAGGCCTTCGTCACAACATATATGCATTGACACACTCTCTAGAAATAAATTTAATAATTCTGATATGAAGCTTTGCAACTTTTCTGGTATGTCACTTGGTTCCCTTATCTTGTCCAAAGATACTATTAGCTTATTCACTTCTGATAGAGGATATTCATTTATTTCAGGAAGATTGAGAAATAACTCCCTGTTCTCATGAAAAAAACCATGTCGGGTAATAATATAAAGATATGATTCTTTAATCCAATTTTTTAAAGCCGGCGTCCACCCCCTAAACTTGAAGGTATAAATTACATTACGATCATTAACTTTATTACCTTTCCTATTAAAATAGGTAAACAAGTTTTCTAATTGTTTAGTTCTATTTCTTTTGCTATTACTCAGCTTTTCAGATGTTAAATCAACAACATTTTTCATTTTAGGTTTTCTATTAGAGCTAAAATTTGACAAATTATTGATTTTTACAATTCTGTGGTCATTTAGTAAAAGCGAATTTTGTACAGAATACTCTTGAAGCTTTCCACATAGTAAGACATCTATACTGCTAATATTTAAAACTTTTTTATAGAATACTTTTTGATTGGAGTCAAAAAACAAGCAAAAGCCAGAACTTTCGGTCTCACTGTGAATACTTTCGATGAAGTCCAATACAGAAGTTTTTCCTGAACCATTTTTCCCAATAACAGCCTTTAAATTTACCCCTTCATAATAGTCAGCTGTGTATAATTCATTGATTCTTACTTTCAATGCACCTCCGTTCAAATCAAAAATAAATTCGGACGTCAGCGGTATAAAAAGATTTTGAAGCTGATGATGTTCACTAATATAGACACAGACTAATTTCATACTATACCTGAGTTATTTTTTCACTAAATATACAGTGAGCTAAACAGCAGGACAATAATAAATATTGATACTATAAGAAATAAGCCATTGAGTTATATATCTTTCATTTCTCGAGCAAATATTTTAGCTGCTTTTAATAACACCTCCCTTTCTCTTGATGTATGTTGAAGATGCTCCTGAACCTTCATCAAAATAAATTTATTTTTGTTAGTGTCAAAACTTTCTTTGTGAACCTGTGCAATCCAAGCCTTTAACTGCTTAGTAGAAACTCCAATTTCACTAGCCACTTCAATAATTGGTGCACCGGTCTCAATAAGTTCATGTAATTTAATATTCACTTTGGAAGTATTTGTCATAAGTACCCACGCGCTTAGGATTCCTAAGTATACATGATAGACTAAAACTTAGAGAATCTAAGTACGAAATCGTTTTTATGATAATTCATTGGAATATATTAACCCCATACCGGCTCAGCTTGCTAAAGCTAGAAAAAAAGCTAACTTATCTCAAAAGGATTTGGGGATTCTTATTGGCCTTGATTCAAGCTCTGCGAGCAGTCGCATGAATCACTATGAGAAAGGTAGACACACACCTGACATTAAAACACTGAAGAGAATATCTTTAGAACTAGGAGTTCCACTAAACTATTTTTTTTGTGAAGACGACATAACAGCTGAATTGGTAATTCAAATAGCTAACTTAAATAACTCCGAGAAGGAAGAGTTATTAAATCAAATTAAAGAAAGCTTTAAAGCAAAATAGCACCCTAGCAGAATATTTTTTATAGCACGTTTTGTAAAACATCATAAGCCTGAAAATACATCAAATCATTCATTCTACTTCCATAGTTAACAGTTACCTTTTTTTTTGTAAAGTTTAAAACTTTTAACCTTCTGTAAATAATATAAAAAAATATTTTCTGTATGATGTTATTCAATATAAGGAAAAGACAGTTACACTATGCTCGACATGTTGCAACATTTACAACGTGTTGCACCTATCAAGTTTGATTTATTTGCAGTAAATCTCGACCAAAAACAACCTGGTTTTCCTGAGCATGTGCTTCCTGAGTATCTTGATAATTTAAATATTGAATACAAAATTGTAGAAGAAGATACCTACAGTATTGTAACTGATATTATTCCTGAGGGTAAAACAACCTGCTCGCTTTGCTCTCGCTTGCGCCGCGGTATTTTATATCGCACTGCTAAAGAGTTAGGTGCGACTAAAATTGCACTGGGTCATCACCGCGATGATATGATAGAAACCTTGTTTTTAAATATGTTTTATGGCGGAAAACTAAAAAGTATGCCGGCTAAACTAATGAGCGATAACGGTGAGCATATGGTTATTCGCCCACTGGCATATTGTAAAGAAGCCGATATAAGCAAATATGCGTTCAGCCAAGGCTACCCTATTATTCCGTGTAATTTATGTGGCTCACAAGAAAACTTACAGCGTAAACACACTAAAAATATGCTAGAGCAATGGAATAAAGAGCACCCAGGCCGTATAGAGAGTATTTTCACCGCCATGCAAAACGTTGTGCCTTCACACTTAGCTGATAATCAATTATTTGATTTTACCAACTTGCAAACGGGTGACGTTATTGATGGGGGCGATATCGCGCTCGATAAGCCAGATATTCCAAAAGCGCCAATTAATCATGAACAAGATGAAACAAACCAAGCCGACGTGGTTACCATTAATTTAAGCTAATTTTTAAGGGTTTGCAGTAATGCAAACCCTTCACTTTGTTCTATGCTGCTACTGACCAGCAGCTAATCCTTGTAAAAACTCTAAACTCTGCATTTCTTGTTTGTTTGCCTGATAAGGCAACTGTTGTAAGCTGTCGTAAGCAAAATCTTCAATAGTAAACTCGCTAATTTCACTTTCACCAAAACTGTTAAGCTCACCTGGGCTTGGCGACATTCGCTCAACAACAAAATCGCTTAACCGTAAGCCGCCCGTTTGCTTGGGCAAAACAGACCAATGCGCTTTAAAGTCAATTTGCTGACTGCCCTCATTTAAACGTGCTTTAGCAACTAAATGTGCTAATGGCGAAGTTCCACTGTATAAGTTAGCTCTTAAACGGTATAAGCCACTTTTTATAACTGTTAAATTGGCCGGTACTATCATGTTTTCATTACGTGGATAGGCGTTTTCAAAACCAGTTAAGGTTGCACTAGGCGGCATATAGTGTATTTGTGCCACCACCGGGACTATTTTACCCGCGATATCGGCTTCAACTAATAATTGTAAATTACGTGGATAGTCTTCTTCACCTTTAAATGTCATTGCCAGCTCGTTTTGACGAGCCACACCACTTTGCGTTTTTAGCGACTTTTTGGTGTCTGTATTACTGAGTGTTACTACCGCCTTACCTAAATTTGGGGCGCTTACGGTTAGCTCTATAGCTTGTGGATACACATACCGATATTGAGACAAGCTCACTGTTAACTCCCCGCCTTGCTCACCCACTGGGCTGCTAACAGGAAAGAACTGATTTGGCTTAAGTCTGTCCTCATCATATACCGTTAATGGTTGTGAATAAGGCGGAAACGCCAAACTTTGTTGATACTGTTGTGCCACCGCCGATGCCGCTTTGGCTAAGTCTTCATCAAATGCTGACTGAGTTACTGAGCTGGTTTTTGTTGTTGCCTTTATCACAGGTTGGCTTAGCGTGCGCTGCTGAGCTGGAGGTGTCGATATCGGCTTTTTATCATTGAGAGGGGCTTGTTTTAGGGGGTAACTTGCATGACCCTCATCAATTAAAAACCACATAAGTAGGCCCATGCTGATAGCAAAGCCAATCACGTAGGACTTTTTCATCGGTTAGTTATCCTATATAAAACGTGTAGTACGTATACTACACGATGTTTTAAGTATGCTTATATTACGGGATCACATTATATATAAGTGCCGATGCACTCAAATTATCTGAGTCTTTTACATAACGATATTGTTTCTTCCAAAACCAACTACCTGTGGTTTCATCTACGGTTTCAAACCCTAGCGTGTCGCCAGCTACCATAATGTTATTCATCGCAATCGTTACATTTCCTTGGCGCTGCGCTTGTTGAATCTCATTATGGCTGTAACTGTTAGTCATCATTAATGGATAATGATATGGCATAAAACTATTAACAGCATCACCTTGCGATTTTAAACGCCCATTAGTGTCAATATTGGTGCTACAGCTACCAAATGAGTTTACCGAGCTTGCACCACATGATGAGTGAGTAGCCACTACCGAGTCGTCATTACCGCGTAAAAATCCAGCCGTTAAACCTAAGTAAGCATTACCATCGGCTACAAAACGTAAACGAGGTGTGCGTGCATCAGGTAATGGCGCAATTCTGCGTGCATTATTTACTTTTAAATCGTGCAATACGCCTACCGCCTCATTAACTTCACTGCCTAACCACCACGTTAGCGCGGCATCTACAGCAAAATTCCACGATGCGCCTGTTAATGTACTCACCGCTAAGTCGGCCAATTCACTGCCGCCACCAGCACCTGCTAAATCAAAGGTGGCAATAATATTAAGCGGCTGTAATCCGGCATTTTCAAGCCAGTTTTCTTGGTTATCTATGATATATCGGGCAACTAAGTCACCGGTTGAATGAGTCACAAATACACAGCCTAGCTCGCATAGATTTGAGCGAGAAATTTGCTGTAGTTTAGGCCATACCCAATCGGTGGTGATTTTTCCTTCTATTCGTTCATATGCAGGCCAATCGATGCGCTCGTCTGCGCGGTTCACCCAATAAGACTGCCAATAGCTTTGTCCATCGTTTACCACATCACTGGCTGCTCTATTGGTAAGTTGTGATACCTGCAAACCATGAATTAAAATTACTTTATACTCTTTACTGAGCGCAGAAAAACTCATTAGCAGGCTTAATGCTGCTGCAAATAAAGAGACGCGTTTAAATATGTGTGTGTTGTTCATATTAATCCTTAACTGATTCAATATTTTTATTATGCTTAGCTTGTTACACGCTGTTGTCGGTGCATGGTAAAAGCAACGCATTGACCAGTATTGGGAACAAAGTTAAAAAGTGCAACATTTTGTTATCATTTTCACTGTTAAGGCTAAATATCTGCGTTAAAATACGACAAAAGCCCTAAACTATTGTGCTATTTGGAACAGTTTGTAAGTTTTATAAACCGCCATTGAAAACACCGTGAGCTTTTTTATTAACTATCGCATGGCACTACTTTTTATCAGCGTAATAGCGTAAGTTAGTTACATAAGAACAACCAAGGAATCATAATGATAAAAAAAATAATATGTGGTGGCTTTTTATTAACCGCCATTTCCGCCCCTAGTTTTGCCGCGAGTGTTAACACCCAACTTGAACAAGCAACACAAAGTGTGAGTGAAAAAGTCATTACATGGCGTCGTCATTTGCATCAATATCCAGAACTGAGTAATCGCGAATTTGAAACCGCCAAGTACATTACTGAACATTTAAAATCACTGGGTCTTGAAGTACAAACGGGTGTTGCGCATACCGGTGTTGTGGCTAAATTAAGCGGCGGTAAAAAAGGCCCCTTAATCGCATTGCGTGCTGATATGGATGCTTTACCGGTTACCGAACAAGTTGATTTACCCTTTGCCTCTAAACAAACATCAACCTATCGTGGCAATGAAGTAGGCGTTATGCATGCCTGCGGGCACGACACTCATGTTGCTATTTTAATGGCCGTGGCAGAGTCACTGGTAAAAATAAAAGATCAGTTAGCGGGCGAAGTACTGTTTGTATTTCAACCGGCTGAAGAAGGTGCCCCCGAGGGCGAAGAAGGTGGCGCTGAGCTGATGTTAAAAGAAGGCTTATTTAAGCAAAAGCCTGAGGCCGTGTTTGGTTTACATGTCACCAGCTCACTCAATACAGGGCAAATTGGCTTTCGTGAAGGGCCACTAATGGCCAGTGAAGATTCTTTCACAATTAACGTAACGGGGCGTCAAACACATGGTTCGCGTCCATGGAATGGCGTAGACCCAATTGTTGCTTCATCACAAATTATAATGGCAACTCAAACAATCGCCTCTCGCCAAGTTGATGTAACTAAAGCGCCTTCAGTCATTTCGTTTGGCGCAATTAATGGCGGCATACGCTCAAATATAATCCCTGATAATGTAGAGCTGATTGGTACCATTAGAACCTTTGATCAAACTATGCGCGCCGATATTAAAAAACGTTTAGCTAAAACCGCTGAGCTGGTTGCCGAATCCGCTGGTGCTAAAGCCGATGTGCATATAGATCACGGCTACCCTGTCACAGTAAACAATGTAGCACTCACCCAAAAAATGACCCCAACACTTGCCCGTATTGCTGGTGCTGACAACATTATTACCACCGATTTAATTACCGGCGCAGAAGACTTTAGTTATTATGCGCTTGAAACCCCTGGGCTATTTTACTTTTTAGGCGTCACTCCAAAAGATCAAAACGCTAAAACGGCAGCAAGTAATCATTCACCTCAGTTTTATGTCGACGAAAGCGCCTTACAACTCGGCGTAGAATCATTATCTCAACTGGTTGTTGACTACTTACAATAACAACTCAACGTAACAAGCACAGGGGTAATAACCTTGTGCTTGTAAAGCTAGGGTCTGTTGACCTTTGCGGATTAATATTTGTTCAAGCTAGGGGCGGTTTAATCACGGCGCGAGGTTTGTAACCTAGTGGACTATGTAAAAACCGAGCAAAGCTTCCGCGTCCTGCTCACGCCCCTTACCTACATCCATGTAGGCAACAAAGAGTAAATCGCCCCTAAGCAGAACCCTTCGGGCAGCGCCTGTTTGGCATTGATGCTGCGTTATCGCCTATTTATGGGGAATAACCACACCACACAGGCTCTGCCTTGCTTTAATACCAAGCAGACTGATGCAAATTCAACCTTGAAAGGTAAACAGACCCTAGTGTTATTCAGCTAATATAAATCCCCTTTCGCTTACCTTTAATTATATAAATCTCAAATTGGAAAGGACGCCTTAGTGACAGCAGAATATTTTAATTTTTTAAGCCTAATTGGTGTGGCTTTTTTTGCAATTTCAGGTGCGTTATTAGGCCATGACAAAGATATTGGTGGATTTGGTGTTGTCGTCGTTGGCTCAGTCACCGCGCTTGGCGGTGGAACGCTCAGAGATATTCTTCTTAACCAACCTGTATTTTGGATATCCAACCCAGATTTTTTATATGCCACCTATGGCGCTATTTTTGTCACCGTTATGTTTATCCGCCACTTACCCGATGTGTCTAACTATTACATGTTGCTGGTTGACGCTATTGGTATGGCTATTTTTAATGTGGTCGGTATTGAAAAAGCATTAATTGAAGGCACCACCATGATGGTTGCACTTACAATGGGAATGACGACGGGGATATTTGGTGGCTTAATACGTGATGTGATCTGTAGAGAAGTACCACTGGTGATGCGAGAAGAGCTCTACTCCACCGCCTGTTTTGCAGGAGGCTTGACCTATGCCGCGCTATTTTTATTAGAAGCCCCTTATTTATGGTGCATTCTTGGTTCGCTGTTGGTCAGTGTTTTTTTAAGATTGGGCGCACTCCATTTTGGCTGGCAACCCAATCTATTTAGAAAAAGAACACCAAAAATAAACGATTAGTATAAGCATTGCGTTACACTAATCGCTCATAGAGTCCTGATGCCCGTGACACACTTTTACCCATCGCCAGTTGCAGCACTTTTTTATCTGCTACCAGCTCAAAGGTCTGTTTTGCGCGGGTAATTCCCGTGTACACTAATTGCCTATTAATACCGATACTCGCCTGCTTGAGCGGTGGCAATACCATAGCAGTGTAACTAAACTCTGAGCCTTGCGATTTATGAATGGTCATTACATACACTTTATCGTGCGCCGGAAGCCGTGCGGGTGAAAATGCCCGTTCATTACCCTGCTCATCAATAAACACTGCCTTGAGTTGGCCGCTATCATCGGGCATTAAAATTCCTATATCACCGTTAAATAATTTTAGCTGGTAGTCGTTTTGACTAACCATTATCGGCATCCCTATATAATGCCGCTGATTAGGGTTAACGCTAATTAAACCTTGCTGCTGTAATACCCGTTCAATGCGCTGGTTTAAGCTATTAACACCATAATCGCCTTCACGTACCGCAGCAAGTAACTGATAACTGGCAAAAGCTGCATGCACTTGCGCAACACTGGCACCTTGCGCTATCAGTGTTAGGAAATTAGCATAATGACTTGCGGCACTATTTACTAACTTTTCAATTGGTATGGAAACAAAGTCATAGTCTAAAATAATATCACTAAAATGCCCTTCGCTGCTTTGTTGTTCAACATAGTTTAATATTCCACGGTTGTTGGTATTAACCGCCAGCGCCAATTGACCTATGCCACTTTTTGCATCAAAGCGATAGCTATGTTGTAAAAAGGCAATGCAATCAGCTAGTTTAAACTCACTCTGAGTTTGCGCGCCAAGTTTAGCTGCGCCATTAAAGCACACCTTATTTAATTGCTCACAGCGTGCTTTTGAATATTGCGGTGTTTGCCCAAGCACTAACCCTTGGCATAAATCACTCATTACGCTGCCGGTATCAACCGAGGCGAGTTGGTCTTTATCGCCAAGTAAAATCAATCGGGCATGCAC
This sequence comes from Pseudoalteromonas sp. ND6B, assembly GCF_000764215.1. Lineage (NCBI taxonomy): Bacteria > Pseudomonadati > Pseudomonadota > Gammaproteobacteria > Alteromonadales > Pseudoalteromonadaceae > Pseudoalteromonas > Pseudoalteromonas sp. ND6B. The sequence goes on along the minus strand of NZ_JQFL01000052.1, from coordinate 24,428 downwards.
TGGCAAGGCCTCAATTAATTTAGCCATGAGCGATAAATCGACCATACTGGCCTCATCAATAATCAATACATCAACATGCAACGGATTGCTTTTATCGTGCCTGAATTTATTGGTAAATGGCTTAACTCCTAACAAACGATGAATAGTTTGCGCACTTTGCGGGATCAACGCATTAATATCAGCCGGTATTTCTGTGAGCTTATTTTTAGCCCCTAAAATTGACTCTGTTAATCGTGCCGCTGCTTTACCGGTCGGTGCCACTAATTTTATGCTCAATGGTGCAGCCTGATATAACGACTGTAAAATCGCTAACAGCTTTGTTACCGTGGTGGTTTTACCTGTGCCAGGCCCGCCTGTGATCACACTAAAGCCCTTTGTTGCAGCAATGGCACAAGCGACCTTTTGCCAATCAATATCAAGCGTTGGATTATCAGGAAAGTAGCGTGTTAATAACTCAGTAAGGACTGCATCATCAATATTGAGTTGTCGCTCACTCATTGCCAGTAATCGCTGCGCTAAAGTTTGCTCATACCCTGCTAAACGCGAAAAATACAACCGCTGATTAAACAATTGCAGCGGCTTGTGATCCCCCACACTGTGATGCGCGTGTAAGTAATTTATTGCCGCCTCAGTCGTAAAATCGTCACTAAATGGGGTGAGAGTGTCAGGTACGGTGCCTTCTAATTTAGTAAAGTCGCTTTGGCGTAAATTAAACGGATTAGTCCAATCAACCTCTGTTAGAGTTAAACAACTATGCTGGCTTTGCTGCGATAAACACAGCATTAAAATAATATAAAATAATTCGTCATGATCATGCTCAGTATTGTTACCACTGAGTAATTCGGCCAGCTTTACATCCACAACACGTACGCGATGCTGCTCAGTTAAATAGCTAAGCAGCGGCACAACTTTAGGTGTTTGAGTTACAGAGTCCGCTGGTTGTTCATTGAGTAACGCCGACTCATCAACAGACGCGTCGTCAACGTCATCAAACAAACCAGGTTGTTGGTTTAAACCACTCATAGCATCGCTCCTTGGCTAAACAAACCATCTAAAATAATAACTTGCTCTGCACTTAACTGTTTAAAGTACACCCCTTCACCCGCTGGCATACCGCGTAAAAAGGTATAATACACGCCGCCTAAATGCGTCTCTATGGCATAGTCAGGAATACGTTGTTTAAGTAATCGATGCAGCGCTACGGTATAAATTAAATACTGTAAATGATATTGGTGGCTGGTCATGGCTTGCTCAAGCTGCTCTGGCTCATAATCTGCAAGGGTACTGCCCAAATAATTCGATTTATAATCTAAAATATAATACTTGCCTTGGTAGCAAAAAATTAAATCTATAAAGCCTTTTAGTAAGCCTTTTACATGGGCAAATTCAAGTTTGCTTTGGCTAAAATCAAAGTGTTTAATCAGCATTTCGTTGAGTTTAGGCGCACTTAGGCTAGCAAGCGGTAAGTTAAACTCCATTTCAACAAGACAATCACTCGGTGATAATTGACTCAAGCTTAAATTATTTTCACTATTTAACGGGCAATTAAGCGCATCGAGTATCCATTGCTCGGTAATTTGCTGCCATTGCTCATCAATATGGTATTTTTCAAAGGCACGTTTAATTACTGCCGATAAGTTTTGCTCTGGATTTGAGGGGTGAACAAGCGGGCTGGTAAAATCAAGTTGCTCGAATATTTCGTGTAAGCAACTTCCTGGTTTTGCACCTTTTGGAAAACTATAGGGTGAGAGAAGGTCATCTTGTTGCACCGCAAACTCATCTCTTTGATGATCTTCATCGCTGCGCCCAGGTGCCAGTTGGTCAGTATGCTTTTTAAAGCTCAAGGCACTAAAACTGGTTGCTCGCCAATCGCGTTCAATCTGCGTGGTTACAGTATTAATACTCAGCGCCTGCTTTTCAACGTGTTCATTATTAAAGCGAAGTATGCCCTGCTCGAGTAATTCACCCGAGGTAAATTGCAGATATTCCATCGAATCATTGGCATCACAAAACTCACTTAAATGAGTGCGCCATGTTTGGCTGCTGGTTAACGCTAACCCTGAGAACAACACATGCCCCAGCGCACTACTTTGAATCGCTAAGCGGCTACTTTGCCCTTGCCCGATATTATATACACCCAAGGCACAAAAATGCACTGCACGGGTCAGTGCGACATACAATAGGCGTAAATCTTCGGCTAGGCGCTCTTGCTCTGCTTGTTGCAAGGCGTCTTCGTCTTTACTTAAATCAAAAATTAACTTGCCGTTATGGTGATAAAGCGCGTCTTTAGTTTCACGATAGCCACTGGCAAAGGGCATAAATACCAATGGATATTCAAGCCCCTTTGAGGCATGCATAGTGACAATTTTAACCAAATTTGCGTCGCTCTCTAAACGTACTTGCACAGTTTCGCCATCTTGTTGGCTCACCTTTTGCGCAAACCAACGCAACAAACGAAGTGTCCCTTCAAGCTCTATTTGTTTTTGCTGCAGTATTTCGCCAAGGTGTCTAAAGTCGGTAAGCCAACGTTCTACGTTATAGCCCAAGCCTTTCCATTTGGCACTGAGTTGATTATGACTCAGTAAGCGCTCAAGCATGGCCATAGCCCCTTGCTTGTGCCAAATATGGCTAAGTTGAGCAAAAAAGTTTAAGTGTTCTTGCCATGCATTTTCATCATCGGCCAAAGCAAAAATATCGTTATAGCTTAAACAAAATAACGGGCCGGCTAATACACCTCGTAGTAGCGACTCGTCGTACTGACCATGCAAAGCCGTTAAAAAATTGAGCAAGTGATGACTTAACTCTTGGCTAAATACACTGTCGCGAGACAAATACACACTGGCAATATTGGCTTTGCTCAAGGCCTGCTTCATTATTTGTGCTTCAACGCGGTCGCGCACCAAAATACAAATATCAGCAGCACTGACAGGGTTAGCTCCAATACAGGCAACACCTTGGTTTGCTTGCTCAAGTAAAGTAACTATTTTATTAGCAAAATGGGTGGCTAAATGTGATTGCCCTATGCCCTTACTGGTCGGCTTATTTTTTTCATCGCCGGCTTCATCTACAAACACATTAAATTCAAACGCGGTGGCAGGTTTATCGTCAATTAAAAACGACTCATCTGCTTTTTTACCCTTGGCTTTCACTTTATTAAATGGAATGGCGTCGTTATAAATAAAGCTGTTGTCGTATTTACTAAACAAGCTATTTACGCTGTTGACGATATCGCTGCTGGAGCGAAAATTAGTGCCTAGGGTAAATTGTTGCGACTGCTCTACGGCCTCTTTGGCACCAATGTAGGTAAATATATCTGCGCCCCTAAAGCCATAAATAGCTTGTTTGGGATCGCCTATCATAGCTAAAGTGGTATTGCTTTGAGCATAAATTTTACTAAAAATACCGTACTGAATCGGGTCAGTATCCTGAAACTCATCTATCATTGCCACCGGAAATAACTGCGCTATTTTTTGTGCGAGCACATCACCTTGTTCACTCTTTAAGGCACTGTGTAAATTAGTCAGTAAATCGTCAGGGGTGATCACGCTTTGTTCTTGTTTGCGTTTAACTATGGCCGCTTTTACCCAGCTCGCCGCATATTGCACTATCGCAATTTTTAGCCCTTGGTTGATGGTGTTGTTAAGTGCGGCTAAGGCATCGAATTGACTAATAAGTGGATGAGTCAGTAATGTGCCATTTTTTTTATAATTAGCGGTATTACTTAAGTTCTCGCTACTCCACACCTCAAACGAATACTTACTGGTACCAAATTCAAAAAAGTCATCATTGCCTAAGCAAAATGCTTCAAGTGCAGCAAGACTGCCCTTTCGCCCAGGTGTTTTTGAGGCACTTAAATCGGATGCTTTAACAGCACCAATAAACTCTTGCTCTAGGCACGCTTTTTTAAAGGCTGGAACACGCGCCAAGTATTCATCTCGCGCTTGCCATACCGCATCTAAACTAACTTGCGGTGTTATCTCTGCGTTCGCTTTATTTAAAATACTGCTTACTTGGCTAAATAATGATTCAGGTGCGGCAAACACCTCTAAAATTGCATTTGTTTTTTGCTTATTAAGCGGGTAGACAAACGCGCGCCAAAAATCTTTTATGGTCTCAAGCAGTATCTCGCGCTCATCTAAAATAAACTCTAAGTTAAATGCTACACCAGATTCAAACGCATGCTGCTTTAACATCCGCTGACAAAAACCATGAATGGTAAAAATAGCCGCCTCGTCCATTGATTTAGCTGCGGCATCGAGTAAGTCAAATGCACGATGTTTATCATCAACGCCCGCTATCACACCTTCAATGAGTTCATCGTTTGGCTGTTGCCCCAATAAGGCATCGCGCGCGGCAATAATACGGCTACGTACGCGGTCTTTAATCTCTTGGGTAGCGGCATCGGTAAAGGTTACCACCAAAATTTGCTCAACACTCAATGGCGTACTCAGCTCACCGGGTATTTGCATGCCTAATAAATAGCGTAAATACAAACCCGTGATCGTGTAGGTTTTACCTGTGCCAGCACTGGCTTCAATTAAGCTTTGGCCCTTTAATGGCATAGTGAGTGGGTTAAGCGCTTGCATAGTCACTCTCCTTGGCGTGCTCAAATAACGGGGCGAGTAATTTTTCGCTCCATTGTATAAACTCCTCTTGGCAATCATTGAGCGATTGCACCGTGAGACGAATATAAGGGTTTTCCCCTTCACCTCGGCCAATATACTGTGGGCTAAATTTACTGTTAGCTTTTGCCATATCGCCACCGCTTTTCACATATTCGTAACCACTCACCGGAAAAAACGCCACCGGCGCGTTTCGCAATGCTTTATATAGTTCAAACCAATCTGCAAGCAGCAAGTCGGCATTGGCTTTACTCATAGGGGCAAAGCTAATTTGTTTATCTAAACCCAGTAATAAAGTTTCAACCTCTTGTTGCATGCTTTGTGCAGCAAGATGATAAATAAAGCCTTTAATTAAATCTTTAGCTTTAATACTGGCACTGCGATAAAACACTTGTTTTTGCATATACACATGGTTTAGCCAGCCTTCAATAGTGGTATTTTCAAGCGACAGTAACACTTCTATCGGTTCGCTTTTACCCGCTTTTATTTGTTGTTTTACTTGCCCTGCAAGCGCATCAACGCGATGTTGCATGCTCTCATAAATTAAGCTGCCAACATGGGCTTGCGGCAACTCACCGCGCTGCAGGATTTGTTCGGTACTCAGTGGTGTATCGTTAATATTAGCTTCAAGTATTTCATCAAGGTAAAAATAACGGCGCAGCGCATCTAGGCTAAACGGTTCTTCATCTTTGGCTATATCGTTAAATTGCGGCAAACGTAACCCTAGGCTTTGCTGATAAAAGCTCTCTTGGGCGTGGCACACACTGCGAATAAACATATCAAGATCAAGTAGCTCTGGGGGTGTTACATCAAGCGCAGTGATTGCTTTTGGCTCAATGGCCTCGCTAGGCAGCCAAATTGGGTTATAGCTGTGATTATTTACTCCCGCCTGTTCATCGCTAGGAGCTGAGTAATACAGGCTATTAAAAGGCTGCAAATGCTGCTGCGTAATAAGGCATTCAGGCAAGGGTTTATCACTGGGTTCGCTAAGTTTGAAGCTGCGACCTATGTATTCTAACAATTCACTGACAAGTGTTGATGGCATGCGCGGCTGGTTGTCAAAACACGAGCGGCCAATGTAGCTCATATATAAATTATCTCGAGCACTTAAGAGCGCTTCTAAAAAGAGGTAACGGTCATCGAGTTTACGTGAACGGTCACCTTTTTGCTTTTTAGAATACGGCACTAAATCAAATCCGATTGGCTGCACCGTGCGCGGGTAATCGGCATCGTTTAAGCCTAGCATACACACCACTTTAAAAGGGACGGCACGCATGGGCATGAGAGTACAAAAGTTCACTTGTCCTACTAAAAAGCGCTGGCCTACACCTTTTTCTTGTATACCTTGCTTGATTAGATAGCTCACTATGCGCTGCGAAACGGCTTTACTATAGTCGCCGTTGTCGTGGTGCTTCGCAATGTCTTCGAGCACTTTTTGCAGCACTAATAAATCCCAGCTATCATCGTTTTCGCTCTCATACACGGCATTGAGTAGCTCACTTAATATATGGGCTTTATTGGTAAGCGTATCATCTGGGGTGAGTTTCGCTTTAAAGTCTTGAAGCACATCAATAAAATGCACCAGCTTATTGAGTGTATCAAGCGCCATGCCCTCAACCTCATCGGCGCTGTAAATACCATTAAATGGGCACTGTTCGTCGCGCATGGCAATCCCCAGTAATAAGCGGTTCAAGCCATGTTGCCAGGTATTTAAATCAATGGCTGGTAAATCAAAGCTTTGTTTATGCTCAGCGTTTATACCCCACTTTACCCCTACTCGCTCAAGCCAATAATGTATTTGCTCGTATTCATGGGCCTCTAGGCCAAATTTTTCGGCAATTTGCGTAACCTGTAATAAATCAAGAATATCCGACACGCCAAAGCGCGAAAACGGTAAATTAGCTAAACTGGCAAACGAGCTCAGTACTGGTTTTTCTTGCTCTATGGCTAAATCGGCAAGGGCGTATGGTATAAATCGGCTGCCCTGCGCACCACCAAAAACGGCCTCAATGTAAGGGCTATAAGTACCTACATCAGGCATCATCACAATGATGTCTTTGGGGGTAAGCGTTGGGTTTTGATTAAACAAATTGAGTAAGTAGTCGTGCAGGCGCTCGACTTCCCTTAATGGTGTGTGGCAGTCACTTAACGTAATGCTGGTATCGTGTGCACTTATGGGCAGTTTACCCTCATCGTTTATAAACCATTCTTTGTTATCGGTAAGCGATTCACCTTTAAAGGCAAGTTGGTATATTTCACTTTGCACTTGCCCAAGTAAGGTATCGTCAAACGCATCAATAAAACCATCAATCCAACGGGCATCAAGCTGCACCAGTTGCTCAAAATAATCGCGGCCGAGTTTACCCCACGACGACAACAACGGATTACCAATAAAATAGTATTCTTCATCAGGATTCGTTTGCTTTTTTTGCTGCGCTTCCACCAGCGGCATTTTGGCGTATTTAGCGTTTATTTTAGCCGCTGTTTTTTCATCGATTATATCGCCCCAATAATGCTCGCTGGGGTTAAAAAAGAATAAAAACACCTCAGTTTTTTTACTCAAGGCTTCAAACACGTCAAGCTGTGAGCTGGCAATCGCAGATATACCAAATAGGCTAATACGCTTTGGCAATAAGCTGCTATCCATACTCTCAAGGGCGCTGAGTAATTGTCCTTGCATGTTGGCGCGGTGAAATTGGCTTTGCCCAAGTGTTTTACTTAATTTGACAAGGCGGCGCCACAAATCGGGTTGCCAAGGAGCAATGCTGATATCTACATCGTCAAGCGTATCAACACCGCTATCCCAAGTGGCTATCCAATGGGGGCGATACATTAAATATTGGTCGTACACATCGGCTATTTTTTCACATAGGGCAAAGGTTTTTTGGCCGTCAATATCCCCCTCTAAATAGGTTTTTAGGGGTAAATACAGTGGCTCGTCAATACAAGTAGGTAAAATTGCAAACAGTTTCCAAGCAAGGTTCGGTTTATTAAACGCCGACTCTTTAGGCACGTTTGGCAATAGTTGCTGGTACAACTGCCAAATAAAGCTCGACGGCAGCGGAAAGTCTACCTGCGCAGCCACGCCTAAATTTTCACTTAAACCAATTTTTAGCCACTGCGACATACCCGGCGATTGCACTAACACCACTTCTTTATCAAATGGGCTTTGCAACGGGTTTACCTTTAACAGTTGATGAAACTGCGCTTGCAGGGCTTCCATGCGGTTTGATTGAATAATATTGAGCATACGATACCAGCCTTACTTGAGATAAAGCCAGTGTAAGGTATTTTCAATTTAAGCGGTAGCGCTAAGGAGGAATTGGCGTTAATAAATCAGCATGTTAGCCAGTAGCTAGCTGATTTTTTAAACGCACAGGACTCACTTTAGTCACTGTGCGTTTTTATATTAAACCAACTATTGGTATGGGCTTATGCTAGATAAGCTAAAGTCACTTTGCATTATTACGTTACCATCAATGCCTTTGAGCTTAAGTGACAAGCCTGGATCTGCTTGCTGCCAATCAATGGTTAAATCGCCATAGTTAACATTATGCGTGTAATCACCGACACGATGTTTATTTGGGCTAACGTCTTTCCATTTTTCAGTCAGGCCTGAGCTGGTCATTTCAATGAGTGGGTAATCAAGATTGTGTTGATACCTTGAAATTTCCCCCCAATGAGTATCGCCGCTGATGATCACCACGCCATTTACGTGGTGTTTTTTAATTAACGAAAATAAACGGTTTCTATCCTCTGGAAAATTTGCCCACGATTCCCAGCCAGTAAAATCAGGCAATAACTGCAAGCTTGATGCGATTAGTTTAATCGCTGCTGGTTTTTTAAGTTCGGCTTCAAGCCATTGCCACTGCGCCTCCCCAAGCATAGACGCGCCTTTTACTTCGGTTGGACTGTACGGTCCTTGGTTATTTGCTTTACGCTTGGTGTAATACTCAAGTTCGCTCACTGAATTAAGCTTATCGCGATTAAAACGTAAGTCAGGCATGATCACTTGCACGGTTTGCTCGCCTTCGCCATACATGTACGAGGTATAAATACCATCAGCACGAGTGCGGCGCGCAGAGTTTGCCGGTTCATCCCAAAAATCGAGCATAATTTGCCGTGATGTTTCTTTATGCGGATACTCTTTACCCGCATCGTTTTGACCATAGTCGTGATCGTCCCACATGGCTATTAATGGTGTATTTGCTTTTAAGGTTTTAAAGCCAGGCTTTGCCCCTAATCGTTGGTATTTATTTTTAAGCACGGCCATGTCGTTAGTATCGCCATAAATGTTATCGCCTAAAAATATAAATAAATCACCCTGCTCTTTGTTGATGGCGTTAAAGATGGGGATGTCTTTATCTTGATGCCCACACGAGCCAAACAATATTTTAGACGGCGCAGCCATTGCGCCACCACTAATAACAAAAGCAAGTAACAGCGCTGAATGATTAAAAGTTTTTAGTAACTGTTTCATTTTAAAATCTCATTAATAGCCGGTGCCATATTAGGGTTAATCGTGTCTGGGTTTTGCCCAAGTGCTTTTAAAACGGTGGCGGCAATTTGCGCTTGTTTAAGCTCATTATCGGTTTTTATTAAGCCATTACCTTTAATTGTAGGGCCAATGGCAGCAAGCCAAATATGCTCTGAGCCAATAATTCCCTCAGGAAATGCCTTTTTACCCTGCTCCGACTTTGCTAATGCCCGTTTAGAGCTGTGATGCTGCCAATCACTGGCATGACTTCCACGGCCATGATCAGTAGTAACGATCAGCGTCGTATTATTTTTATAATCAGGGGTACTTTGAATGGTTTGCCACAAATCTTTTATAAATGCATCGCTTTGTTTGGTCGACTTTAAGTAAGCATCGTAATGGCCATCGTGAGCAAAGTCGTCAGTTTCTCCTAAGCTAATCACCAATAATCTTGGCTTTTTAGCCAGCATATAGGCTTTAGCAAATCGATAGGTAAAACTATCAAGCCGCACATTGTGCCATGGGCTGGGGATTTCTGTTTGTAATGCGTTTAACAGGGGCGCATCGGCAAATAAATCATCGGCAATAGGCATAAACCCTGCGTTTACATACACATGACTACGCTTAGTATTTACAATGTAAGGAAACACATCCCAGCTACCAAATAAAGCCGTGCTGTTTTTAAATTCAGGCTGCGCATCTAATCGCTCTAAAATGGTTTTATTTGGATTAAATACCTTGTCGTTACTGTTGATACTTTCATCCACTTCGCCGGTAAGAATTTCGTTATAACCAGGGTATGAAAAATACCACGGATTACTCACTGACATCGCTGAGCCGTTTGCTCTGTCGCCCATAATGACGCCTTGAGTGGCAATCGTTTGAGTTAAAAATGGCATTAATAATTGCTGGCGCTGTTGCACCCTTTCATCCCAAAATTCATTGCTTAACTGTGCTGGTTGCTTAACAAATTCTTTATTATTGAGCAGGTTTTTATCGGCACCATTAAATACTTCCTGCCAGCGTACGCCGTCAAGGGTGACTAACACTACATTTTGTTGAGCAGCCAATGCCACATTATTAAACAATAAAATTAAACTTAACCCGGTTATTTTTATCATGCTTTTCATTGTGTTCTCATCAATCTTTTTATAGCAAAAAGCCCATCGGTGATGGGCTTATATAAGGTTACATTAGGTTTAAAAAGTAGCCGTTAATGTAACTGCTGCTGTGCGTGGTGAGCCAATAAAGTAAGTACTCCCATTGCCCGTACCACCTGCTAAGTAGCTTTTATCGGTAATGTTATAAATCACAAAGGCAATATCAACGGCTTTAAACGGGCCTGCGTTAACTTCGGCTGCATAACCTGCGTTTAAATCAAGCACGGTGTAACTGTCTACATCGCCACGCTCACCGGTGTATTTAGCCGATAAACCAAAGCGGAAATCGCCACTGTAGTAATCGGTTGATAGCACAAATAAATCATCCACTGAGTCAATTACTTTGCCTCCTGCTTCAAAGCCTGGCGCATCGCCTTTGTATTCAGAGCTATTATTGGTGTATGAGCTATATACATTCCACTCATTATTAAGCATATAACTTGCTGACAGCTCTAGACCTTTGGACTCAATACCGCCCACATTGAGGTACGATCCGTTTGTGCCTATGGTGTAGTCTATACCGCCCGTGTCGCTGCCTGGTGCTATAAAGGTGATGCGGTTATCAAACTCAATTGAATAGGCCGTTGCTGTTAATTTAAGTGCATTATTTTGATAGCGCACACCCAGGTCAATATTTTCAGCGGTTTCTGGCTTAATAGCTGATAAGTCAGAGCTATCGCGTTCAAGCACACCGTCTTTAATGGCGGCAAAGTTTTCGCTATAGCTGGTAAATAACTCAGTATTACTATTTAGCTGATACAAAATACCGCCACTAAATAATAGGTCTGAATCACTGTTTACTTTAGCAGTTGTGGCGTTTTTATAGTGGTCATACTTTTCTATATCCACTAAGTATTTTTTTACCCCTAGGTTTAAGGTAAGGTCACCTAGTGTCATTGAGTCTTGTGCATACCATTTAAGCGTATCAGTCTCAAAGGTGTTTTTGTATTGCGTCCAGTATGGGGTGTTATCAAAATGATGATAAATACGGGCATCGATTACTTTATGCCAATCACGCGACTCATCACGGTCGCTTTGCTCATACCAAAAACCCGCTTCTATATCGTGCATGCCAAAGCTAGCTTGATAATTAGCAGTTACCCCTAAACGATCTTTATTGTAATGAGTATGACGATAAGACATAACTGGCGTGGCATCAGCGTCGTAACATGCAGGGTTAAGCTCAGGACCCGACTCCCACGGCCAATTTAAACTTGCGGTACAACCTACTTTGGGGGCAAGTGGATTACCGTTGCTATCTGTAAAGCCATAAGAGCCTGCGTTGGTGCCCCCCTCGGTGGTTGGGTTGCCATTTTCATCTACAGGGGATGTTAAATAAGGTGGGATCCAATCGCCTCGGCCTGAGTTTTTATGGTAATAAGGGCTAATGGTTAACAATGAGGTAGGTGAAATCGCGTATTCAAACTTTAAATAGCCTAGAGTATTTTCACGCAGGGTGCCCCAACCTTCTGCAAACATTTGGTCAAAGTGCGGAACGCCTGTCCAGTTCCATGTTAACTGATCCCAATCAGGGGTTTGCTCAAATTGCTCTAGGCTCACGCTATTGTAGTTGGTCTCGCTTACATCGTCATACGATAAGCGCCCTGTAATAGTTAGCTCATCAAGGGTGGTAACAAATTTCGCTTCAGCGTGTTGGTTATCTTTTCCGCCATTGCTGCCTGAGCCAATCCAGCGGCTGGTATCGGTTTGTGAGTAACTCACGTACGCTTGGGTATTATCGAAAATGGTGCCAGTTTCGTGCTTAACGTAATAACGCGAGGCGTCGTGACTGCCTGAGGTATAAGCAAAGGTGGTGCTTTTATCTAAACTCGGTGCTTTACTTACAAAATTAAAGGTACCGCCTAATGCCTCTAATGAGGCCGATTTAATGTCTGAGGTACCTTGGCCAACTTCCACCGTCACCAAGTTTTCGCTATCGAGGTAACGATTCGCTTTAGCCCCGCCACCATAATTAGAGCCACCATTAGGAATGCCGTCTATCGTCATACCTAATTGCTGCTGGTTTGAGTCAATACTAAAACCACGCATGGTAATGGTTGTTGACCAATCGTCGCCGCCAAATGCGTCGCCTTCGTTTATGCTAATACCAGGCAAGTTATCAATTACCGATAACACACTCGATACCGAGCTTTGTTGCTCTAGCATCGCAGGTTCAATAACGTTGTTTGCATAACTGGTTGGTTTTGCAGTAACGGTTACTTCTTCTATCACGTTATCGTTAGCATAAGCAGATGTTGATACCGCCATGGCCACGGCCATGCTCAAAATCGATTTATTTTTTAAAGCGTACATTGTTGTCCCATTTGATTCTAATTATAAAAGGTAATTATGAAAGCCGGCACAGTCTATTTTTTAAATATGACAACGAGGGGCAATTTTATTGACAAACAGGTTAAACAAATATGAGTTAATTATGACGTAAAGTAATCAAAACAAGCACACCGTAATTGAGAGCAATCAGACTAAAACAACATCTACAAACCAAGTTACTCCCTAAAGTCATACAATTTACTCACTTTTTCTAACTGCAATTGATCAAAATCTTATTTAACTTAGATATAAAGAGTTAAGAGCCCATAAAGTGATAACTTTTAGCCCAAAAACGCGGTTTTATACAAAGTTAAAAACCAATTTTGCAATCAGCTTTTTCTGGGCTATCTTTTTATTAACGCTTTAATTACAGGTAGCTGCACTATGTTTAATTTTTTCGCTAATAGCGCTGAGCAAGCATTAAAACAGTCTATTACGGCAATTGTTTCCATAGATGAAAAAAACAATATTGTCTTTTATAACAAGGCCGCGCAAAAATTATGGGGCTACACAGAAGATGAAGTACTCGGTCACAACATACGTAAACTAGTCCCTGACGAACATAAAACAAACCACGACAACTATGTAAATCACCACAGAGAAACCGGGCAAGACAAAATTGTTGGCAGCTACCGAGAAGTTGAATTACAAACTAAATCGGGAAGTCGCATTTGGGTCGAGTTAGCGCTTTCTCAGGTGAAAGTAAATAACAACAAACATTACACCGCTTTTATAAGAGATATATCAGCAGAGCGTGAAGCAAAAGAAATCAATGAGCAATCGTTAGAGCAAGCCCTTGATGCAGTTGTATGTATTGATGAAAATAATTGTATTACTTTGTATAACAAAGCCGCTGAAACACTGTGGGGTTACAGTAAACAAGAAGTAATGGGAAACAATGTAAAAATGCTAGTACCCCATGCAATACAACATAACCATGATGAGCTTGTAAATGCAAACCGAGACACAGGTGTCGATAAAATAGTTGGTACCAGTAGAGAAGTTGAAATTGAACGCAAAGATGGAACAACCGTGTGGGGGCGATTATCGCTATCGAAAATTAAATTAGCTAATCGCGTTATTTACACAGCTTTTATCAAAGATGTAACGCAAGAGGTAATAACTAGAGAAGAACAACGGATGTTGTCACTTGTTGCAAACGAAACAGACAACGCGGTAATAATCACCGATCCTAACGGCTATATTCAATATGTAAACAATGGATTTGAACGTTTAACAGGATACGCTTTAAGTGAAGTAAAAGGTAAGAAACCAGGCAGTTTTTTACAAGGCAAAGATTCTGACAAAAACATGATAGAAACGATACGCACACATCTTAAAAATCGAACTCCTTTTTATGGAGAAATATTAAACTATAAAAAATCGGGGAGTGCTTACTGGACCTCACTATCTATCAACCCAGTAATAAGAGAAGGGAAATTAGAAAATTACATTGCAATTCAAGCTGATATATCTGAAGTAAAGCAAATGGCGCTTGATTTCACAAACAAACTAGAAACTATCGGCGAGTCTATAGCTATGTTGCAAGTGTCTCTTCATGGTGAAGTACTTGATTGTAACGAATTACTAAAAACGGCATTAAAACCCAATTTTTCTGTAGAAGAGTTTGCTAAAAATCTGATTTCTGATCTCAGCGTTGAAGAAAAAGCATTTTTAGACAAAAACAAACATATCTCAAAAACTTTTGAACTTGAAAAAAATAATCAATACAGTGCCTTTGATGCAAGAATATGTGCTCTTCGTGATGTTAATGGTCAAACCACTAGTTATATGTTTATAGGTTTAAACATAACGGAAAGAAAAAAAGCAGTTAATCAAACTCAAATATCAATGAAAGAATTATTAGATATAAGCCAAACCATCAGCAAAATAGTAGAAACAATTAATGGAATATCAGAGCAAACAAATTTACTTGCACTCAATGCTGCTATTGAAGCCGCAAGAGCAGGTGAAATGGGACGCGGTTTTGCCGTTGTTGCTGACGAGGTAAGAACTCTTGCAGGCAATTCAAAGGCATCTTCTGAAGAAATAAACGGCTACATAAAAGAAACGGTTACTAAAATTCAAGAGCTTGCAGAATTATCCAAAAAGATAGATTCATGAATCCGCTTTTAAGTAATAAGCCCACATTTGTGGGCTTATTAGTGAGAACTCTTTAAAACTTAAACTAACTCAGCAAGCATCTCATCACTATAAGGTGTCACTTCTTCACCATTTTTAATTTTGCTAATGTAATCTGGGTTAGCAATAAGTGGGCGACCAATGGCAATTAAATCAAATTTATTATCGTTGATCGCTTGTTTGGCAGTTTCAAAACTATAACTACCTACACCCACTAAGGTACTTGCATAACCAGCTCGTAAAAATTCAGAGGTTGATTTACCTTCTAGTGAATCAAAACGCATGCTGTCGTCAAAAATACCGCCATGTAAATAGGCTAGTTTGCGGTTTTCAAGCTCAGGTAATAAGTAGTCAAATACTGCTTTATCACGATTGTCTTCGCTCATATTAAAGTAGGCACCTGGTGTTAAACGCATAGCGGTACGCTCATTGCCTACAACATCAATAATGGCATCAGTTACTTCGAGTGCAAAACGAGACATATTTTCTGGTGTTTGCCCGTACTCGTCATCACGTTCATTTGCCGCATAATGTAAAAATTGGTCAATTAAATAACCATTAGCACCATGAATTTCCACGCCGTCAAAACCTGCTTCCATCGCGTTTTCTGCCGCTTTAGCGTAGTCAGCCACTAAGCCTTTAATATCATCTTTAGTGGCAGCTTTTGGCGTAATATAAGTTAGCTCACGCATACGCGGTACTGAACCTTCAACCCCTATCGCCGATGGCGCCAGAACATCACCACCAAAAAAGTGAGGGTGAGCAACACGGCCAACATGCCATAATTGCGCGAACATTTTACCGCCATTGGCATGCACGGCGTCAGTGACTTTTTTCCAACCTTGAACTTGTTCATTAGTGAAGATACCCGGTGTATTTGGGTAACCTTGTGCATCGGCACGAATAATAATTGCTTCACTAATAATTAATCCTACATCAGCACGGCGAGCGTAGTAATCAACCATAGCTTGTGTAGGCACTAAATTGTCATCTGCCATACAACGAGTTAGTGGTGCCATTAGTACGCGGTTTTGCAGTTCAATGCTGTTATTTAATTTAAAAGGTGAAAGTAAGTCTGTCGACATAATGTTTATCCTTTGTTGAATGTACATTCAAGATAAGGTCGCTTGAATGAATATTCAAGTATAATTTTGAAACTTTGTTCAAGATTGCGTAAACTGCTTTACCTAAACGCTGCTTAAGGTAGGATTATTGTTGAGAGTTCGTTTTACCTACTCTGCCAACGAGAAGAGTCATTATGAGAACTGCAGAATTTGATACAGAGTTTGTACTGCGCCAAGCAATGGCGATGTTTATGCTTCATGGCTATGCAAAAACCAGTATGCAAAAACTTACTCAAGCAACCCATTTACATCCGGGCTCGTTATACGCGGCATTTGGAAGTAAAAAAGGCATTTTTTTAGCCGCTACTGAGCAATACCAAACCGATCGCAATACACAGTTTACGGCGCTGTTTGAGCACAGCAGTTGTATTTTAGATACGCTGAAACAATACCTTAATATCATTGTGCAAGAATGCGTTGACGGTGAAGCAACCAAAGTGTGCCTGCTCACAAAAAGCATTAGCGAGGTAGAGGGTAACGATCCACAAATTTGCCACGTACTGCGTACTAATTTAACTGCATACGAGCATGCTTTTGCGCAGCAGTTACAAAAAGCAATTGATAATAAAGAAATTACCAATGGCCGAAGTGCCATAGAGCTAGCACGATTTTGTGTTATGGGTATATATGGATTACGCACCTACGCATTAACAAACCAAGACCCCGACGCACTAAACCAACTAGCCAATGAGCTACTAGCAGCCATCAGCTAAACTAAATTTTAAAGCGCAGCAGCTCGCTGCTCTTTGTATACTCCACAGTGAGAGAGAGCCAAAAATGACCACCGATAATTTATCAAAGCAAGACGACGTAATTTTAGGCCTTGGCGCAAAAAAACGACTCGCATACATGTACGAAACCGTGCAGCAATTTAAGCAAGTGTGGATTTTAAACGATGACGACGGCTGCGTAATGCTCACTAACGAGGACGACGATTGCGTGCCGGTATGGCCAACACGAGAGTTCGCACAAGCCTGGGCAACCGGCGAATGGCAAGGCTGTACACCTAAAGCAATTCCAACAAACGATTGGTTTAGCCGCTGGACACCTGGCCTTGAAGAAGACGACTTACTGGTGGCCGTGTTCCCTACCGAAGAAGACGACGGCACAATTTTATTCCCTGATGAGTTTCAAGCCCAGTTGAGTAAATCAATTAGGAAGTACTAACTTCTAAAGCAGTGTTCACCTTAAACAAGCTTATTATAAGCATTAAAAGAAAAGTTTATTTACCAAAAGGTTATAAAGCATCTATTATAGTGTTGTAACTTACTTTTATAAAAATCGACCTGGGTGGACGTCAATTCCACCCCCGTAAAAAATCGAATAAAGTAATCAATGTTCAGGTAAATTTAATAAAAAATATACATTTATTTTCTGTGTTTAAATTGGGGTCTACATGCTGTTCAATTCAAAATATAAAAACAAAATTAATGAGTTAAATAACGAGTTAATTCAATTAAAAAAAACCAATGAAAAGCTTGAAGCGCAATTGTTAGCAGCAAACAGCGAGCAATCACAACAAAACGACAATGAAATAGCAAATGATACAGCCTTTGTAAAACAGCGTGAATTAAACACATTATCATTACAGTCATCTGATTTAATTAGTGACATCAGAGAAAGCTTAGCCTCAACTTCACATAAACTAATTAATGATACTACGTCATTTAAGTCATCCCAAGAATTACTTGATACAATTTTAGATATGTTAGCAACGACTTCATCGTCAACACATAATATCTCAAGAGATACAAAATCAGCCACTAAATCCGTTAAAGAATTGCAGTCAGTAACAATCGGAATTAATGATTTTGTAAACATAATTAAAGGGATTTCTGATCAAACAAATTTACTTGCACTTAATGCGGCCATCGAGGCCGCTAGAGCCGGAGAGCAAGGACGAGGCTTTGCTGTTGTGGCAGATGAAGTAAGAACGCTCGCTCAGCGCTCTTCTGATGCATCTAACGAGATCTCTAATTTAATAGCTAAGGTCAATGAGCAAATGCAAAGCGTTGTAACTAACATTACTAACGTTAGCGAAGAAAGTGATGGCATTGCAAATAGCTCATCAGAAATTGATGCTACCGCTAAAAAGGTGGTTGAACTATCACAAAATATGTATAGCGTTATTGTTAATTCAAGTGCCGATGCATTTATTCAAACAGTAAAAATGGATCACATTGTATGGAAATACGATATTTATAAAGTCATTTTAGGCCAATCAAATAAGACTGCAGAAGACTTTTCTGATCATACCATGTGTCGTTTAGGTAAATGGTATTACCAAGGTGAAGGTGCATTAAAATATTCAAGCATTAACGACTTTAAAGCATTAGAGCAACCACATGAAGATGTCCATAAGAATGGCTTTGCTGCTTTAGAAGCATTCCAATTAGGCGATATCAATACTGCTGTAGAAAAAGTATCTCTTATGGAGCAAGCAAGTTTTAAAGTAGTGGACATACTTAGCGCTTTATCACACAAAATTATGGATTATAACTGTAAATAAAATAGTCAAAAAACACCTCACTTTGCATAGCGTTATGGTTCATAATCATTTGGCTATGCATACCAAACTTATATAAATTAATCACAAACTAATGACACCTCCACCTAAGCACTGCTGTTCAATAACCAAACTAACTAAATTATTAACCCTTTAAGTAATCATTAACTATATTTTAATGATAGTGGGTCACGGTTTACCGATTCATCTTACCAATTTCACCGGTATTAAAAACACTTAGCCACATTACAGCAATAATGAGCACTGTCGTTTAAATACTCTTTTTTATTTAGGTTTTAATTATGTTTAAAGTTCATTTTAGTGTTGTATTCGCGACGTTATTTACTTTGCCCGTATACTCACAAGAAGCGCAAACACAATCACTTGTGCAAAAAGCGTTAAGTAATGCGCCCACAATTATAAACTTATCAGCAAATCACCCTAATACCCTAGTAACGCCCGCTATTAATGAGCTCGATGCCAGCCCTGAGTCGGATTTAATTCGTTATGGGCGCTTATTAATTATTGATACCTATAAACAACTTCCCAATAACGTAAATAATAAGCTCAATTGTAGCACTTGCCATCTTAATGAAGGGCGTGTAGCTAAAGCCGCGCCTTATGTGGGCATGAATGTGGTATATCCAAAGTATCGTTCACGTAATGCAAAAATAAACACCATTGAAGACAGAATTAATGGCTGTTTTCAACGCTCAATGAACGGCCAGCCACTGCCTACTAATTCAGTGCCAATGCAGGCTATTGTCAGCTACATGAACTTTTTATCACAAAATATAAAAACCAAAGACGACCTGCAAGGAAACACGGGCTTTGTCGCTATTAATAAAGAGCTAATACCAAACGCCGATAACGGAAAAACCCTTTACGCACAACATTGTGCAAGCTGCCATCAAATGGATGCTCAAGGTTTATACCCCAATGATACCTATATGTTCCCTGCTGTTGCGGGCAGTCATTCTTTTAACGATGGCGCAGGCATGGCACGTACGTATACCGCAGCCGCTTTTATAAAGGGCAATATGCCATTGGGTCAAGAAGGCATTCTAAGTGATCAACAAGCTGTCGATATTGCTTATTACTTTTCACATTTAGAACGCCCTATTTTTGCCAATAAAGCGAATGACTGGCCAAAAGGTGGCGCACCAAAAGACGTGCGTCGATAAATAACTAGATAGGTAAATAAATTAAGCATCGCTGGCGTATTTAAGTCACTCAACGCCCCTCCTATTTACTGCTTTATATTTTACTCGCTCGTCAAAAAATGCACTATGGGGCATATAACTTAACAGCTCGTCGCAGTTAATTCAGACTTTATCGCAACCTAAGTGTAGTTACATTTAAGTCAACGTACTCTTACTTGATTAATGACAAGGTAACGACTGGTTACAATAATAAGAGAATGTAAATATGAAAACTTTACTCGCCACGGCAATCAGCTCGGCGTTATTACTTTCGGGCTGCTCTGAGCCAAATGTAAACGCTGACAACAAACAACAAACAACTGCGCAAAGTATTTCAGCGCAAGCACAACAAGCTACCAACCCATTATTAGAAAAAAGCACATTACAGTACGAAACCCCTGACTTTGCAGTCATCAAAGATGAGCATTTTTTACCTGCCTTTAATCAAGGTATGGCGCAGCAAATGGCGCAAGTACAAGACATTATTAATAATACAGCCCCTACGACTTTTGAAAACACCATCGTGGCACTTGAGCAAAGTGGCGAGTTATTAACGCGTGCAAGCAGCATTTTTTACAACCTTGCAGGCTCTAGCTCAAACCCAGCGCGTCGTGAGCTTCAAAAAGAACTTGCACCAAAGCTTGCAGCGCACAGAGACAACATCTTTTTAAATGATGCGTTATTTAAAAAAGTAGCCACACTTTTTGAAAAAATAGACTCTTTAGCATTAACAGCGCAAGAAACACGACTATTAGACGTTTACTATAAACGTTTTGTGCGCTCAGGCGCTCAGCTTAATGATGAACAAAAGCAGCAAATACGTGATATTAACTCATCGCTATCAACCTTAACGACGCAGTTTTCACAAAACTTACTTGCGCTAAGTAAAAGTAATGTTGTCATCGTAAAAGACCAAAAAGAGTTAGCTGGCTTATCGGCAGGTCAAATTGAACAATTTGCTAATGCAGCCGCAGAAGCCGGCCACGAAGGGCAGTATTTAATTAAAATCACCAATACCACTCGCCAGCCTGTTTTAGCTTCATTACAAAACCGTGATTTACGCGAGAAAGTGTGGCGTGCATCTTCAGAGCGCGCGCTAGATGGTGAATTTAGTAATCGCGACATTGTTGCGCAACTAGTTAAATTAAGAGCACAAAAAGCAAAGCTACTTGGCTACAACAGCTGGGCTGAATTTGGTTTAGAGTCGCAAATGGCTAAAAAACCACAAGCTGTATTTGATATGTTTGCTAGCATGGTGCCAAGGCTAACTCAAAATGTAGCGTTAGAAGCTGCCGATATTCAAGAAAAAATAAATGCATCTGCAGAGCAGTTCGAACTTAAACCATGGGATTGGTTATATTATGCCGAGCAAGTACGTCAAGATAAGTACAACCTTGATGAAAAAGCAGTAAAAGAATATTTTGAGTTTAACCGTGTATTAGAAGACGGTGTATTCTTTACCATGAATCGTTTGTATGGCATTACATTTAAGCCACGTAACGATCTACCTGTGTATCACCCAGATGTAAAAGCATATGAAGTATTTGACGCAAATGGTGAAAGCCTAGCTATCTTTTTTGCTGATTATTTTGCGCGTGAAGGTAAACGTGGCGGCGCATGGATGAGCTCGTTTGTTAAACAGTCTGGTTTGCATGGACAAAAACCTGTTGTCGTGAATGTTATGAACATTCAAAAAGGCGCCAAAGGTGAGCCGACACTTATTAGCTACGATGAAACAACCACTATGTTCCATGAGCTTGGCCATGGCCTGCACGGTATGCTTTCAAAAGTAAAATACCCAACCTTATCTGGTACATCAGTATCAAGAGACTTTGTTGAATTCCCGTCTACGTTTGAAGAAGATTGGGCAATGCACCCTGAAGTAATTGCTAACTATGCTAAACATTATCAAACAAGCGAGCCGATTCCGGATGAATTACTTGAAAAAGTAATTAAATCAAGAAGCTTTAACCAAGGTTTTGATACGTTAGAATATGTATCTGCCGCTTTATTAGATATGGAATGGCATTCATTACCAGCAGATGCCCCACTGCAAGATATTGAAAAATTTGAGCAAGATGTTTTAACAAAACACGGCGTTAACGTGCCATTTGTGCCGCCGCGTTATAAGTCTGCATTCTTTTCTCATTCAATGGGAGGGGGTTACTCTGCAGGCTACTATGCCTACATGTGGAGTGAAATTTTAGCTGCTGATGCATTTGCTTATGTACAAGAGCAAGGAGGCTTAAAACGTGAACTAGGTGACAAATACCGTAAAGAAATTTTAGAAGTCGGTAACTCGCGTGACCTTATGGAATCGTTTAAAGCATTCCGTGGCCAAGAGCCAGACACATCAGCCTTACTTAAACGTCGTGGTTTAACAGCCACGGTTGAATAACAAGCTGTTAGAAGAGCTTGATGGCTACATAGCCATTAAGCTCTGCTTTATGCTATTACATTAAACTTCAAACGCCCCTCAGCCATTTTTATGGGTATTAATAATTGCCCAGCAGCAAAACGCCCCCCCACTTACCCAACCTGTTTAACCTTAGCCGAGCATGTATACGTTAAAACATCGGCATAAAAATAATCGAGTCGCGCAAGCGATAGGCTAACAGGCTAAACTTTATTAAAGGCACAAAAAAGGACGCTAAAAGCGCCCTAATATAAAATAATGGTGGAGGGAGAGGGATTCGAACCCTCGTTAGGGATTAACCTAAACACACTTTCCAGGCGTGCGCCTTCAGCCACTCAGCCATCCCTCCACAATGTTGCAGTGCAACAGCGCGCTATAGTATGAAATACACTTGCTTGGTGCAAGGCCTTTTTAACATCACGCTTTTAACTGCTCAATAATCAAACTAACTACTCATAAGCAAATAAAAAAGGCGATACCTGAGTATCGCCTTTATCTAATGCGTTATATTGCCATTTATTATTTTGCCATATTGGCTGTAAAATCAAGCATGCGATTTAACGATCTAAGTGCGCCTTCGCGTAAGTCCATATCAACAAATACTTCTTTGCCGCTGGCATCAATCAGTGCTTCCTCAATCGCTTGTAAGCCATTCATTGCCATCCATGGGCAGTGAGCGCAAGTTTTACACGTAGCGCCGCTACCGGCCGTTGGAGCTTCGAAAAACTCTTTCTCTGGGCATAGTTGCTGCATTTTATAAAAAATACCGCGATCGGTGGCTACAATAAACTTTTTATTGCTCATTGTTTGAGCGGCTTTAATTAGCTGGCTAGTAGAGCCAACTGCATCGGCTAATTCAACAATTTCAGCCGGTGATTCTGGGTGCACAAGTACGCCCGCATCTGGGTGCAATGCCTTCATGTCTTTTAAGGCTTTGGTTTTAAATTCGTCATGTACGATACATGCGCCGTTCCACATGATCATATCGGCACCGGTATTCTTTTGAATATAGCTGCCTAAATGCTTATCTGGGCCCCAAATAATTTTTTCGCCTTGCTCATCTAAGTGCTCTACTATTTCAAGTGCACACGATGAGGTAACAATCCAATCAGCACGCGCTTTAACTGCAGTAGACGTATTCGCATACACTACAACTTTACGATCTGGGTGTTGATCACAAAATGCTGAAAATTCATCAGCAGGGCAACCAATGTCTAATGAACAGGTTGCTTCAAGGGTGGGCATAACGACAGTTTTATTGGGGGTTAAAATTTTAGCGGTTTCACCCATAAAACGTACGCCCGCGACGATGATCATGTCGGCTTCGTGTCTAGCGCCAAAGCGTGCCATTTCCAGTGAATCGGCTACACAACCGCCTGTTTCTTCAGCAAGTGCTTGAATTTCGGGATCAGTGTAATAATGAGCAACAAGCACCGCGTTTTTTTCTTGCAGTAACTGTTTTATTCGCGCTTTATATTCGCCTTTTTCGTCTTGTGTTAACGGGGCTGGCTTAGGAGGAAAAATATAGCCTTCTGGCATAATAGTTTGAGCTAAACTCATTGTTCTCGACCACTTTATTTACAGTGTAATTAATAGCGCAAATTATACGAGAAACTAACACTAAATAATAGCAATCTAACAAGGCAGTTTATAAATAAAAATTAGGGAGATAGTCGGAAATATTTTATATCGAAGAAAGTGTACCAGAAGTGGTGGGTCATGATGGACTTGAACCATCGACCAATGGATTAAAAGTCCACTGCTCTACCAACTGAGCTAATGACCCGCTCTGATTTACTTATAAAAGTAAGTACGCGTAAATCCGCCGATTATAACCATTCAATAGAGAATGGTGGGTCATGATGGACTTGAACCATCGACCAATGGATTAAAAGTCCACTGCTCTACCAACTGAGCTAATGACCCGCTCTGGTTTACTTATAAAAAGTAAGTGCACGTAAATCCGCCGATTATAACCATTCTTATTCAATAGAGAATGGTGGGTCATGATGGACTTGAACCATCGACCAATGGATTAAAAGTCCACTGCTCTACCAACTGAGCTAATGACCCGCTCTGGTTTACTTATAAAAAGTAAGTGCGCGTAAATCCGCCGATTAGACCATTCTAAATACAAAAAAGAATGGTGGGTCATGATGGACTTGAACCATCGACCAATGGATTAAAAGTCCACTGCTCTACCAACTGAGCTAATGACCCGCTCTGGTTTACTTATAAAAAGTAAGTACGCGTAAATCCGCCGATTAGACCATTCTAATATAAAAAGAATGGTGGGTCATGATGGACTTGAACCATCGACCAATGGATTAAAAGTCCACTGCTCTACCAACTGAGCTAATGACCCGCTCTGATTTACTTATAAAAGTAAGTACGCGTAAATCCGCCGATTATAACCATTCAATAGAGAATGGTGGGTCATGATGGACT
>NZ_JQFL01000051.1:0-29454 GCF_000764215.1 Pseudoalteromonas sp. ND6B | reverse complement strand
CGGCAGTAGGATAAAACATAGCACCTAATATAAACATACTTTTATATTGTAAGTGAGAATTTACCTCGCGCATGTTTAGGGTCTAGGTTAGAAGTTAAAGGTTTTAAGCCCGTTCCCCGTTGCTCGCAGCCCGCCCACACTAAGCTAAGCACGGCGCTTAGTTTCTACCTAAAACCAAACACCAAATATATTTATTTCTGAACCAAAGAGGGTACAACCATTCATTGTCACTTTCTCTGTGTGCTCTGCATTCTCTGTGGTAAATAAATTACTTAAAAACTATTACACAAAGAGAAGATAATGGGGGTAAATGAGAAGCCAAAGTGAAGTAACCCCTAGTGCCGAGAACCTAAATCCAGATGAACCACAGAGGGCACAGAGGCGCTTCGCGCTACACAGAGGGAACAACCATTCATTGTCACTTACTCTGTGTGCTTTTCATTCTCTGTGGTAAATAAATTACATAAAAACTATTACACAAAGAGAAGATAATGGGGGTAAATGAGAAGCCAAAGTGAAGTAACCCCTAGTGCCTAGAACCTAAATCCAGAGATCTAATATTTATTTTTTGAACCACAGAGGAACAGAGGAGCTTCGCGCTCCACAGAGGGAAAAACCATTCATTGTCACTTTCTCTGTGTGCTCTGCATTCTCTGTGGTAAATAAATTACTTAAAAACTATTACACAAAGAGAAGATAATGGGGGTAAATGAGAAGCCAAAGTGAAGTAACCCCTAGAACCTAAAGCCAGAGATCTAATATTTATTTTTTGAACCACAGAGGGCACAGAAGCGCTTCGCGCCCCACAGAGGGAACAACCATTGATTGTCACTTCCTCTGTGTACTCAGCATTCTCTGTGGTAAATAAATTACTTAAAAACTATTACACAAAGAGAAGACAATGAGAGTAAATGAGAAGCAAAAGTAAACCCTAGTGCCTAGAACCTAATCCCTGCTCTTTAACTTAAACCACCAAATAAAGTCATCAAGGCAATTAACACTAAGTAAAAAAGTACATTTCGCTTAACCAGTTTGATCATACAGGTGGCTTCAAAGGTGCAACCATAATAGCGCTCTTCAACTTGCTCGGCGGCCAATGCAGTATAAGTAACCACCTTGCGATTAGGGCTTGAAAAGTCAAACACGTAATGAAGCCAACAGCTAGTTCCTTTATTAAAGTTACCAATCACTAGATAGCCAAAACTGGTAATACGCGCTGGGAGCCAATCAAGCCAAAATAGTAAACGGTGGATAAGTTTAAAATGCTTAGCAATAACTTCATCGCGGTTGTCACTCACTAAGTCGGCAAAGGTACGTACTAATGCATAAAAAACAGCACCAGCAACGCCCAATACCACAAACCAAAATATAACCGCGCAATAAAACCTGAAATTAACCCAAGCCAGCGTTTGCCCTAAGGTTTCGCCGCCTTGTTGCTCCTCTGTGCGTTTTTGCCCTAATTGCAAAGCATACAAAGACGCAGCGGTTTGATCCCCTCGGGTCAATGCATTTAAATACGATTTATATAAAGCGCGTTGCTTAGCACAACCAAAACAAACGAGTAACACCGCCACATTAAAAACAAGTTGCCAAAGTGCAAAGTCAGATAAAAAATACACACACCCAACAGCAATCACAGGCAGTAATAGCCAAATTAAAAACCCCGTAGCCGTGCCAAATAACCCTTTATTGGTCAATAAATTAACAGAGCGAGTTAAGTAGCCATTAGCGTAATAACTCATTTGCCAATGCGCAGAGCGAGCACCTAAACGCTCAAGTATCAGTGCTATTATTATTGAAACCAAAATCATGTTGTTACTCGCTTAATTTAGGGTCTGTTGACCTTTGCGGATTATAATTTGTTCAAACTAGGGGCGATTTAATCGCGGCGCGAGGTTTGTAACCTAGTGGGCTAAGTCAAAACCGAGCAACAAAGAGTAAATCGTCCCTAGGCAGAACCCGAAGGGCAGCGCCTGTTTGGTATTGATGCTACGTTATCGCCTATTTATGGGGAATAACCACACCACATAGGCGCTGCCTTGCCTAAATACCAAACAGACTGCTGCAAATTTAACCTTGAAAGGTCAACAGACCCTAGTTATTTAATTAGGTTAAAAAACTTACGCCAGTTAAAACTCGCTCCAGGGTCGGTTTTTCGCCCAGGGGCTATATCGCAATGCCCAACTATATTACTGGCTGTTATTTTTGGATAGCGCTGCATAATAGCCTGCGTCAATGCTGCTAAACTTTGATATTGCGCATCGGTATAGTTAGTTGTATCTGTGCCTTCAAGCTCTATACCTATACTAAAATCATTACAATTTTGTTGCCCAGCAAAGCAAGAGCGCCCCGCATGCCATGCACGTTTTTCAAAAGGCACATACTGTATAACTTCGCCGCAGCGCTTAATAAAACAATGCGCTGACACCTTAATCCCTGCTAAATCAGTAAAGCTAGGGTGCGCATTACAATCAATACACCCCATAAATAAATCATCAACGTGCGGAGTGTTAAACTGCCCTGCGGGCAATGAAATATTATGAATAACCAACAGCGAAATATCGCACTGAGCAGGTCGCTCGTCAAAATGGCTACACGCCCGCTGGTTAATATTATTTATAACGCCTAAAGAATCTATTTTCATACTATTTATTTAAAACTTATGTAGCCCGCTGCCCATAGCCCGTTTCCCGTAGTTCGCAGCGCTCAGGTTAATCAACCAAAATTGATGTATATCAAGATGCTAATAGATTTAACCCTATAAAGATAGCGTAATACTAAACGATAAAATATGATCAACGTGTAAATTAAGCGCTGGCTGATTAGTTTAGTTGTTAGCTGCTTCTATTTAGTAATTAAACAGAGTAAAATTTAGTTAATTTATTATCTATTATGAGCTTTTTCATGTCTATTTCGCATACCCTAATTAGTCAACTTGTTACCTTAGCACTTGATGAAGATCTAAATTACCAAAGCGCTGAACAAGGCGATATTACCGCACAGCTTATTCCTCAAGCAGAGCAAGCCCATGCGAAAGTGATCACCCGTGAAGACTGCATCTTTTGTGGTAAAGACCTAATCATTGAAGTGTTCAAACAAGTCGACCCAAGCGTGGTTGTAAATATATGTGTGAACGATGGCGACTTTGTCAGTGCCAATAGCACTTTATTTACCGCATCAGGTTCTGCTCGCGCTATTTTAACAGCCGAGCGCACCGCACTTAACTTTGTACAAACGCTTTCTGGTACGGCCACAACTACAGCGCACTATGTAAAAGAGTTAAGTGGCACTAGCACGCAACTACTCGATACCCGTAAAACCATTCCAGGGCTTAGAGCGCTGCAAAAGTATGCAGTTAAATGTGGCGGCGGTGCAAACCACCGAATTGGTTTGTTTGATGCGTTTTTAATTAAAGAAAACCACATAGCAGCCTGTGGAGGAATTAATAACGCGGTTACTCAAGCTAAGCTAAATCATGCCGATAAACCTATAGAGGTTGAAGTTGAATCGTTTGATGAGCTAGAGCTAGCCATTAACGCAGGTGCCGACATTATTATGTTAGATAATTTTAATCCTGAGCAAATACGCCAAGCAGTTAGCATTACAAATAAGCGCGCAAAACTTGAAGTGTCGGGCAATATGACCCTAGAAACACTAAAAGCATACTCGCAAGCAGGCGTAGACTTTATCTCAAGTGGTGCGCTTACAAAAAATTTACAATCAATCGATTTATCGATGCGATTTGAGTAAATAATGTAAAAACTATTTATAGTTTCTTGCGCTAATTGATTGACAGCTTTTAAAAAAGGGCATTAAATAATCCAAAAGGACTATTTGTAACAAGTTATTAAATTAATGCGTTTTTTATAAAGTTTTTACATACAAAAGCGCAATAAACAGTGTTAGACTCATTCATATTGACTAGTTTTAAATATTTAATTAGTTAAAAAGAGTGAAAAAGCATTTATAAGGGACAGAGTAAAAATAAGCGATAGGGTTTATTTTTATAATTAGCTTGTAACTTACGCGGGTTATAACTAACTTTTAATAGTTAGGTTTATGCTCAAGTAAGGGACAAATTAACGAATAACCGCCATAAAGTGCGTGTCTTCGCGGAAAAATTTTTACCGCTTAAACACAGCACTAAATTTGGCAAAATGATTTTATTTTTGTAGTAACAGGTTAAGTGAACAACATAAGTTACAGTTTAAAAACTTATACCCGTTTGGCTTACCACAACATTATCCTTTAGGAGAGGAAACATGCAAACAATGACACAACAAAACCAAAAGGGTTTCACCCTAATTGAATTAATGATTGTAGTAGCAATCATCGGTATTTTAGCAGCAGTTGCATTGCCTGCTTACTCTAACTACCAAGCAAGTGCAAAGTTAACAGCTGGTTTAGCTGAAATATCAGCGGGTAAAACAGGTTTTGAGGTTGCTGCAAATTCAGGAACAACACCTACGATAGCAGAAGCAGGCCTTCAAGCTAAAACTGCAAACTGTGATATCACGGTTACAAGTACGACTATAGTTTGTGCGGTTATTAACGCTCCAACTCAAATAGGTACTGCGGCTAAAATGACGTGGACTCGAACATCTACAGGCGCTTGGACATGCGCTACAACAGGTATAACAGCTGCAAATAAAGACTTAGCTCCAAAGAGCTGCCCGCAAGCTTAACCTTGAATATTACTTAAAAAAACGCTCATTAGAGCGTTTTTTTTTACATAAGAATCTCTCTTTTGCAATATACTGACTTATGATTCAAGTTGTAGCAATATAGGTAAATCACTCATGGCAAAAAAGCAGCAAGAAAAAGGCCTTGATACCTTTCAATGGGTAGGTGTAAGCGCTCGAGGTAAGAAGCTTGAGGGCGAGCTTACGGGATCTAGCATTGCACTAGTCAAAGCAAAATTACGCAAGCAAGGCATTACCCCCTCTAAAGTAAAGCGTAAAGCCAAGCCCATATTTGGTATAAAAAGCGTACAAAAAATCACCCCAAAAGATATTGCTTTAGTGACAAGGCAGATAGCCACTATGCTGATGGCGGGTGTACCACTAATTCAGTCAATTGAAATGATAGGCTCAGGCTCCACTAATAAAAGCGTGAGTAAGCTTATGAGTGCTATTGGCGATGAAGTCAAAGCAGGGTTGCCGCTTTCTAACGTACTTAGAAAATACCCTCGCTATTTTGATGAATTATATTGCGATTTAGTGGCCTCTGGTGAGCAATCTGGTGCACTGGATAAAATATTTGACCGCGTTGCGCTATATAAAGAAAAGTCAGAGGCGCTGAAATCAAAAATTAAAAAAGCCATGTTTTATCCAATATCAGTTTTAGTGGTTGCAGGTATTGTAACTTCTATCTTGCTGATATTTGTGGTACCGCAATTTCAGGAGATTTTCAATGGCTTTGGTGCAGAGCTGCCTGCCTTTACCTTATTTGTAATCGCCATTTCCGAGTTCATGCAATCTTATTGGTGGATGATAGTATTAGCTGTGATGGTATTTGGTTACGTATTTAAAGAAGCAAAACTTAGAAGCTTAGCGCTCAGGGATGCGACAGACCGCGCCATACTTAAACTGCCTGTTGTCGGCATGATTTTAAATAAGGCCGCCGTGGCGCGTTATGCACGTACCCTATCGACCACCTTTGCAGCCGGTGTACCGCTGGTAGATGCGCTTGATTCTGCAGCAGGTGCCTCCGGTAATGCAGTTTACCGTTATGCTATTTTGGAAATAAAAGCCGAGGTTAGCTCAGGAAACCAAATGAACTGGGCAATGCGCAACTCTAAAATATTTCCTGATATGGTAGTACAAATGGTCGCCATTGGTGAAGAGTCAGGATCGCTTGATGGCATGCTGGCTAAAGTTGCCACAATTTATGAGCAAGAAGTAGATGACGCAGTAGATGGCCTATCGAGCTTACTTGAGCCGTTAATAATGGCGGTACTCGGTGTATTAGTCGGTGGCTTAATTATTGCCATGTACTTACCTATATTCCAACTAGGTTCAGTTATTTAGCTTCGAACTTCGAACTTCGAGCTTCGAGCTTCGAGTTTCGAGTTTCTAGGCCCGTTGCCCGTTGCCCGTCGCTCGAACCTAACATCCTAAACCCTAACTTTGCACTTATGTAAAACCACTGTATTATCAACCCAGAATTTAGTTTTAGGTAAAATAAATGCAAAGTCTTTTTATTGATATCACCACCGCGATGCAAAACCATTTATGGTTTTACTTAACCACGATTGGCCTAGTGAGTTTATGTATTGGTAGCTTTTTAAATGTGGTGATTTATCGCTTGCCACTAATGATGCAAAAAGAATGGCAAACTGAATGCCGCTTATTACTAGCCGATGATCTAACCAGCCCAAAGACTGAACAGACCACCTCACAAACTACTGACACGTTTAATTTAGTAAAGCCCAACTCATGTTGTCCTAAGTGCAAAGCAGCCATTAAGCCATGGCAAAACATCCCTATATTTAGTTGGTTATTTTTAAAAGGTAAATGTGCAACCTGTGATAACCCAATATCAGTGCGTTACCCAATCGTTGAAGCCATTACCGCTATTTTAAGCCTAGTTGTTGCGTACACTTTTGGCGCAACTGAGCAGGCTTTATTATACATAGTAGTTACTTGGATATTAGTGGCACTAACTTTTATTGATATTGATCACATGTTGCTGCCAGATCAGCTTACTTTACCGCTTTTATGGCTGGCGTTAATCGCCTCAGTTATGGGCTATACCATAACCCCTAGCGATGCCATTATTGGTGCAGCATGTGGTTACTTAAGCTTATGGAGCGTGTTTTGGCTGTTTAAGTTAATAACCGGCAAAGAAGGTATGGGTTATGGCGACTTTAAATTACTGGCGGTGTTTGGCGCACTGCTGGGTTGGCAATCGTTATTGACCATTATTTTACTCTCAAGCGTAGTTGGCGCTGTTATTGGCATTGCCCTACTGAGTATTCAAGGTAAAGACAAAGCAACGCCTATTCCTTTTGGCCCTTACTTAGCAATAGCCGGTTGGATCACTATGCTATGGGGGACGCAACTGCAAAACAGCTATTTTAATTTTATTGGCTATTAACTATGAGCAATACACAACATCATAAAAACAACTGGGTATTGGGCCTAACCGGTGGGATTGGCTGTGGTAAAACCGCAGTTAGCGATATGTTGGCAGAACTAGGTATTACTATTGTGGATGCAGATATAGTGGCTCGCCAAGTGGTTGAACCCAACACTGATGGCCTAAAAGCGATTATTGCGCATTTTGGCAATGATATAATCGATGAACATGGCGCTTTAAATCGCAGCACGCTAAGAGCGCGCATTTTTAGTAACCCTGAGCAAAAAACATGGCTCAATGCCCTGCTGCACCCATTAATACGCACTCAGCTTATTATTGATTTAAAAAACGCGCAAAGCGACTACGTGGTGTTAGTTGCCCCACTATTATTTGAAAATGGGCTTGATCGCTACTGTCATCGTACTTTGCTAATAGATGTTCCCAAAGAGGTGCAAATTGCACGTACTACACAGCGCGACAATATAAGCTCTGAACAAGCAAAACAAATAATTGACGCACAAATGTCTCGTGAGCATAAACAACAAAAAGCGGATGATATTTTAAATAATAACCGCGATTTAAACGATGTAAAACAAGACTTACTTAAGCTACATAATTATTATTTACAGCAAGCTAAGTCTACAATATAAATAAATTAGCCCAATGGCAGCGCCATAAACTGATATTTTATCAGTAAATTGTCTGCTGCATTGGTACGATTAATGTATTCCTTTCTTTTTTCTGATAAATTGCTGACTAAAGAAGGATTAAATCAGGTGCGCAATGAATATTAACTCACCGTTATTAAGAAAATTTATTACCCTCGGCCGGGTTGATACTGATACCGTAAAAACACGGCAGCAAGATTTTGCCTCAACTGCAGAGCTTATCTCTAAATGTGGAAAAATAGACAGTAAAGATTTAGCTGAGCAATGCATTGATTTATTTAGAGTGCCTTTTTTTGATTTAAAAGATTTTAATGTTGCACAAATATCAGCTGAGCTAGTTAAAGAAAAACTGATCCGCAAACACCACATTTTGCCTTTGGTACAAAAAGGCAGAAAAGTGTATATTGCCGCCTCAGATCCTACCGATTATGGTGCCTTCGAAAACTTTGAATTTAGCACGGGTTTATCGTGCGAAGTAGTTGTGGTTGACTACGTCCAGCTCGATAACAAAATTGAGCAATTACTCGATGCCACTGGCAGTTTAAATTTAAGTGAAGACGAATTTAAAGAGTTCGCTGAACTCGATTCTGAGCAGCACAAAGAACACACTCCTAAAGACGATGACAAAGACGACGCCCCAATAATTGTCTACATTAATAAAATTTTAATGGATGCAATAAAAAAAGGCGCCTCAGATTTACACTTTGAACCTTATGAACACAAATACCGTATTCGCTTTCGCATTGATGGTATTTTGCACGAAGTAGCCAGCCCGCCAAATACATTGGCCAGTAAGCTATCGGCGCGAATAAAAGTAATGTCGCGACTGGATATTGCAGAAAAGCGTAAACCACAAGATGGCCGTATTAAGCTTAAGATAACAGAGCGTAAAAGCATTGATTTTCGTGTTAGTACCATGCCAACTTTGTGGGGCGAAAAAATTGTAATGCGTATTCTTGATTCATCCAGTGCCATGCTAGGTATTGATGTATTAGGCTATGAACCCGAGCAGAAAAAACTATACCTCGATGCACTTGAGCAACCGCAAGGAATGATTTTGGTTACCGGCCCAACTGGTTCAGGTAAAACGGTTTCTTTGTATACGGGCTTAAATATACTCAATCAGCCGGAGCGGAATATTAGTACCGCCGAAGATCCGGTAGAAATTAACCTCGAAGGGGTTAACCAAGTACAAATAAATACTAAAGCAGATATGACTTTTGCTAATGCACTGCGGGCGTTTTTACGTCAAGATCCCGATGTGGTGATGGTGGGTGAAATACGTGATTTAGAAACTGCAGAAATATCAATTAAAGCGGCGCAAACAGGTCACTTGGTGCTGTCAACACTGCATACCAACTCAGCGCCAGAAACGATTACTCGTTTGTTAAATATGGGTGTACCCGCGTATAATGTGGCCAGTTCTATTAGTTTAATTATAGCTCAGCGTTTAGCCCGAAGGTTATGCTCTAAATGTAAAACACCAGAGCAGTTACCTCGCGAAGAGCTTATACGCCAAGGCTTTAGTGAACAACAAATTCAAGACATGGTTTTATACGCACCTAAAGGCTGTGAAAACTGTACCGATGGCTACAAAGGCCGTGTTGGTATTTACGAAGTAATGAAAATTACGCCTGAAATAGCGCAAATTATAATGCGCGGCGGTAACTCATTAGAAATTGCTGAGGTATCACTTAAAGCAGGATATAACAATTTGCGTTTATCGGGTATTCGTAAAGCCGCAGAGGGTGTGACCTCACTTGCTGAGATTAATCGTGTCACTAGTTTTTAAATAGAAAGCTTAGCCGTTTATTATAAATTGAGTCGCAAAGCCTATATTAATGTGAGAGTAAATTATGCCAACAGTGGTTAACTGCCCAACCTGTAAAGCAAAAGTAGAATGGTCAGCACAAAGTCCGAATCGCCCTTTTTGTTCAAAACGTTGCCAACTTATTGATTTAGGTGAATGGTCGTTTGAAAATAATAAAATTTCAGCGCCGATTACATCTGCAGATGAGTTCAGCCAAGACATGATTGAAGATATTGAAGCAATGATGGCAAAAAACGAAGATGACTTTTTTAAGTGATTTTTAAAGGTTCGAGGTTCGAGGTTCGAGGTTCGAGGTTCGAGAAATTTAAAAACCTTGCAGTTAACATAGCAAGGTTTTTTATACCTGTAGCAGCGGTTTACCCCGCGTCAGTATTAGGTTTTAGGTCATTTATCTACCACAGAGGCGCAGAGCACACAGAGAAAGTGACAATAAATGATCTTCTCTCTGTGTAGCGCAAAGCGCCTCTGCTCCCTCTGTGGTTCAAAATATTCTGTAGATACAAGGCGGGGCTTCGGGTTGCGGACCTCGCCCCTCGAACCTCGAACCTCGAACCTAGCCCTTCTGCCTGCGGCGCTGCTGTATTTTAGCTAACTTTTCTTTTTGCTCAGCGTTAAGCAGTTGCATTACTTGATGCTGGGTTTTCAATTTAATTAATCCCAATTGCTGCTTCTTATCTTGGCGTGCGGTTAATAACTCTTTCGCTGCATTTTCGTCAAAGTTTGGCGCTGACAATAACGCATCCATCTGCGCTTTATAAGCTTGGCGCTGTGCCTTACGCGCGTCTTTATTTTGGCTTCTTAGTGCTTTAATTTGCGTTTTTTGCGCTGTAAAAATCGCTTTTAGTTGTGTTTGTTGATCTTCAGTAAGCGCCAGTTTATCTGCTGCTCGCTCAGAGAGTAAAAAGCGTGCTTGAGAGTGGCCTTGTTTATGGCCATCACCTTTTGCAAGTGCGCTGCCCGCACTGAGCGTTGCTACTGTTAAGCCACATATAAGTACTAATTTTGATAGCGTGTTTATCTTAGTCATAATCATCACCTTAATATTGAGTTGGTTGTTGGCTGCTAGCCAGTGTGTTCACTATAACCGGCTCAATGCAAAGTAACGCAAAGCAGTGTAAAGGTTATGTAAAGACTAACTTTTAGTACATTAAACGCGTAAAATAAAACCATAAAACAGCGCGTAGGGCTTAATGTATGAAACTATTAATGATTGATGATGACACCGGTTTATGTGAGCTATTAAGCGAGTATTTGAGCGCACAAGGCTTTAGCATACAAACCGCACATGATGGCCAACAAGGCTTAGAGCTTGCTTTACAAAACGATTACGCGCTTATATTACTTGATGTTATGTTGCCCTCTATAGATGGCTTTGAAGTACTCAAACAACTCAGACAAAGTAAATTAACGCCGGTAATTATGTTGACCGCTAAAGGTGAAGACTTTGACCGTATTTTTGGTTTAGAGCTCGGCGCTGATGACTATATTCCAAAACCGTTTAACCACCGCGAACTCCTTGCCCGCGTTAAAGCCATTACTCGCCGTATTGAACACATTAATAGTGTAAGCAATAACAATAATAAAAAGCTCTCTTTAAACGGTATTACTATTAACTTTGCCACGCGTGAAGCCAGTGTAAATAACACCACACTCACGCTTACGGGTACCGAATACGAAATATTGGCTTTATTAGTAAAACACGCTCCTGATGTTATAAGCAAAGAGCAAATAAGCGAAGAGGTACTAGGACGGCGTTTAGCGTCATTTGATCGCTCTATTGATATGCATGTGAGTAATATTCGAAAAAAAATAGCCGAGCATATCGCGGGTGAAAAAATTAAAACTATTCGAGGGACGGGTTATGTCTTTATCCAAGGAGAGTAAATTAACGCGTTTTAGTTGGTTAAGACACCCTCGACATTATTTGTTTTTTAAAGTCTTTGCTTGGTTTTGGCTAACGATCATTGGCACTTTTACTGCGCTATTTTTCTTAAGTAATATTTCACTAATAAACGCCATTAGCCATGATCCACTACAGGGGCCGATGCAGAAAAACCTAGAATACCTAGCACGAGCTATCGAGCGCAGCGCACATAAACACAAGCGATCTATTAATGACATTATTACTCATCCGCGTTTAACTAAACGTAAATTACTTTATTTAAATTCACAAAACAGCGATGAGGTTTTGATCAGTAAAGATGTTGAGAACAATATTGATTTAAGCTTACTTAACTTTAGCAAGGGGATGCCTCCACAAGTTATTTTTACTGAATACTATCAAGCTTTTGGCCCTGTGCGCATTCGAGTACCTGAAGGCGAATTTGAGTTATATGAAATCGATATAAATCAACAGCGACCGCTCTTTATTCGCTTAAGATTGTTGCCGGTTTGGTTAAAAATTTCTATCGCCATTATCGCCTCACTTACATTAAGCTTTTTATTTAGTCGTAACTTAATTGCCCCTATAAATAGCTTAAAACAAGCTGCAATTAGGCTCTCAAATGGCGATTTAAGTGCGCGCGCGGCAATAAATAGTCAACGAAAAGATGAGCTTGGAGTTTTAGGACGCGATTTTAACCGTATGGCAGATCAATTAGAGCAACTACTTAGCGCTCAAAAGCGTTTACTTGCCGATATATCCCATGAATTGCGCTCCCCACTAACACGCTTAAAAATGGCCACAGGGCTGGCGCAAATGCAAGCGAGTGAGGCCAGCCAATCGTATTTATTGCGTATTGAAAAAGAAGCAAATCAACTTGATAAAATGATAGCCGATGTATTGCAGGTATCGCGCTTAGAAGCCAATAGCCAACCTTTATCACTGCAAGCGCAGTCGTTACAAGTTATTGTTGACCATGTGATTAACGATGCTCAGTTTGAAGCAAAACAGCACAATAAAACGCTGCATATTCAAGGTGATGCTGAGGTAAATATAGAGTGCGACGAAATGCTGATTGCCAGTGCTCTAGAAAATATTTTACGTAATGCAATTAAATACGCACAACATACTATTAGCATCACCTTAAAACACAGTGATATCATCACTATACAAATATGTGATGACGGCCCTGGCGTTCCCGCAGCGCAACTTGATAAACTATGTGAGCCATTTTTTAGGCAATCAGACGCCCGCGACCGAGTCAGCGGCGGCACTGGGCTGGGTTTAGCCATTGCAAAAAATGCGGTGATTGCCCACGGCGGAAATTTAGCTTTATCAAATAAGGACGCTGGCGGGTTATGCGTTGAGATAAGCTTACCAATACAAAAGAGAGACCATGTTTTATAGCAATGAAAGCGAGCTTGAAAATAACCTGCCTGCCATTAATGAGTTTTATACTAATACACTCAAAAAAGCCTATTTAAGCACGGCTGCCGGTAAATTATTTTATGCTTACGCTAAGCCTAAACAGGCTCACACTGCCATTGTTATTAGTTCTGGGCGCATTGAAGGACTCGATAAATACAAAGAGCTGCTTTGGGAGCTTTATTGTAATAATTTTGCTGTTTTTATTGTTGATCACCAAGGCCAAGGGCGCTCTTATCGGTTATTAAAAAACCCCCATAAAGGCTATGTCAAACAATTTGAAGATTACAGTCACGATCTCAATCAATTCAATCTTGAGGTGGTAAAGCAGCATTGGCAAGGTAAAAAACTACTGCTTAGCCATTCAATGGGCGGCGCTATTGCGTTTGATTACTTAGCACGTTACTCACATGACTTTAGTGGGGCGTTTTTATCTGCGCCCATGTTTGATATTCATACTAAAGGAATACCAAAACCCGTAGCACAGTTTATCGCCGCCAGTGCGTCATTATTAGGGTTCTCAGGGTGTTATGCGCTAGGACAAAGCGATTATACACCTGAAGAGTTTGCGCTTAACACTTTAACCAGTAGCCAAATACGCTATGATCAATTTAGGGCAACTTATCAGCAAACGCCACTATTACAATTAGGCGGTGTTACCTATGGCTGGCTGCATACTGTTTTTTCATTTATTAAAGCGCTCGATAAACTATCCATAACAACCCCGTTATTTATAGCCAGCGCAGAAAATGACGAAGTGGTTGATAACCAAGCCCAGCACAAGCTTGCAAGCCGACATAAAAACACCCTAATAAAGCAGTTTAAAGGGGCTAAGCACGAGCTGTTTTTTGAGCGGGACGAAATTCGCCAACCATTGCTAACAAGCCTTTATAAATTTTGTGATTCAATAGGTTAACTACTAAGCGACAGCGGATCTAGGTGAATCAAAATATCAACTTCAGATTCAAATTGCTGAGTGATCATCAGCTCCACTTCATCTGCCACTTTATGGGCACGAATAAGCGGTAAATTGTCATCAAGCTCTAAATGCAGTTGAATAAACTTAACTTTACCGCCCTGTCGAGTGCGAATACCGTGAACGCCATAAACATCATTATGGTTACGCGCTATTTCAAAAATACTTTGCTTTTCTTCATCGGGTAGCTCTTTGTCCATTAAATGCGAGGCACTTTCGGTTGCTATATCCCAACTGTTATACAATAAATAACCTGCCACACCGATAGCAAACAATGGGTCGGCATACAGTACGCCATAGTAGGCGAGTAAAATAGCAAGCAATACCGCCGCATTTAAAATTAAATCGCCCTTATAGTGAACGGAGTCGGCTTTGATGGCGATTGATTCAGTGTGCTTCACGACTTTATTTTGCACAAATACAATTACCAAGGTACAAGCAATGGCAAAAATACTCACCCATACACCTAATAATGAGTGCGAAAGCTCTACTGGGTTTATTAATCGCTCGATACCGTGAAACATTAATAAACAGCCCGAGCCCGCAATAAATGCAGCTTGGCCCAACCCTGCAAGCGCCTCCGCTTTACCGTGACCAAACCGGTGGTCATCATCCGCAGGACGCAGTGCATACGATAAAACTAAAAAGCTCATTAGCGTCGCGGTAATATCCATTAATGAATCAGTGAGTGAGCCAAGCATCGACGCCGAACCCGACGCCAGCCAAGCCCATGCTTTGGTCGCAATCATTAGGCTCACCATGACCATGGTCACTATGCTTGAAGCTTTGACCCAAAATTCATAACTGCGATTATGCACGTATCTGTCCAAGTGTAAGATGTATTTAATGTTTGTAGTATATCATTTTTTATTCATTGTTCGTGTATACTGAGCCAGTCAAATTAAAGATTTTATAGGGCTTATTGTGCTGGATATTGTTTTATACCAACCTGAAATTCCGCCTAACACCGGGAATATCATTCGTTTATGTGCCAATACTGGCTATTCATTGCATTTAATTGAACCGTTAGGGTTTGAGTGGGATGACAAACGTGTAAAACGCGCTGGACTTGACTATCACGAATTTAGCCATGTACAACGCCATGCCTCATTTGATGCTTACTTAGAAAAGTGCCAACCTAAAAAAGTGTATGCTTGCACCACTAAAGGTAGCCAATTTCATCACCAAGTACAGTATGAAGCGGGTGATTGCTTAGTATTCGGACCAGAAACCCGAGGCTTACCTGATGACATGATTCAAGCACTGCCAAACGAGCAACGCGTGCGTATACCTATGCAAGCCGATAGTCGCAGTATGAATCTGTCTAATGCAGTAGCTGTGTTTGTGTATGAATCTTGGCGCCAGCTTGGCTTTGTAAACGCGCAGTAATTATTTACCAATAATAAAAAACCGACATTATGTCGGTTTTTTAATTTTTAAAGAATAGTGAAGCATTTATTCTGACTTTTGTTCACGACCTAATAACGCCATAGCAGCTGCTTTCATGTCTTTATTTTCATAGAGTACTTTGTATATTTGCTCGGTAATTGGCATTTCCACACCAGCGCGTTGAGCTAGTAAGTACACTTCTTTGGTATTTCTAAAGCCTTCAACCACTTGGCCAATTGATGCAATGGCATCATCAACACTCTCACCTTTGCCTAAGGCTAAACCAAAACGGCGGTTGCGCGATTGGTTATCGGTACAGGTCAGAATTAAATCACCTAACCCGGCCATACCCATAAAAGTTTCAGGTTTTGCACCCAGTGCACACCCTAAACGCGACAACTCTGCTAAACCACGAGTAATAAGCGCGGTACGTGCATTTGCACCAAACCCTACACCATCAGAAATTCCCGCACCAATGGCAATCACGTTTTTAACCGCACCACCGAGCTGTATACCAATAAAATCATCATTGTTATACACCCTAAACGAGCGCCCGCAATGCAATAAATCGGCTATTTGTTTAGCAAATGCCGATGATGTTGATGACACCGAAATTGCAGTTGGTGATCCCATCGCCATTTCTTTGGCAAAGGTTGGCCCAGAAAGCACCGCTAGTGGCACCTCTTCACCTAGCTCTTGCACTGCTACTTCTTGTAACAAACGCCCAGTATTTGGCTCTAGTCCTTTGGTGGCCCATGCTATTTTTGCATTTGGGCGCAAAGCAGGTTTGATTTGCTTTAATGTGTCAGCAAATGCGTGGCTTGGCACAACAACCAAAACAATATCGCTACTTTGCGTTGCACGCTGTAAATCTGCTTCAAGGATTAAGGTGTCAGGAAAAGGAATATCAGGTAAGTAACGTTGATTTTTTCGCTCAGCTGCAAGCGTCGCAACGTCTTGGCTATTGCGTCCCCATAAAGTCACTTTGTGACCATTTCGGGCTAAACAAATAGCAAGGGCGGTGCCATACGACCCCGCCCCTAAAACAGTAACAGCTGATGTGGCTGTATTCATAAATTAAGCGTCTGCTGTAGCCTGCTCAGCTTGCGCTGTGCGTTGCTGCATGTACTGTGCAAATAATGCGTCAAAGTTAACTGGCGCAAGATTAAGTTGTGGGAACGTACCACGATTTACTAAGTTAGATACCGCTTCACGTGCGTATGGGAATAACACGTTAGGGCAAAATGCACCTAGCATGTGCGCTAATTGCATTTCTTCAACGTCAGCAATCGTAAAGATACCTGCTTGTTGAATTTCACATAAAAACGCAGTTTCTTCACCGATAGATGCCGTTACAGTTAGTGCAAGCACTACTTCGTAAACACCTTCATCAAGTTTGTTAGAGCGTGTATCTAAATCTAATTTTACTTCTGGAGCCCACTCTTTTTGAAAAATAGCTGGCGAATTTGGCGTTTCAAACGATACATCTTTAGTGTAAATACGTTGAATAGTAAACTGTGCACCTGCATCAGCTTCTGCTGCTGCGTTTTGATTTTGTTCGTTCATTGTTATTCCTAACCTGTTATTTATTATAATTAATTAAATTAAGCACTGAGCTTAGCATCAAGGTGACCTTGCGCTTCTAGTGCCATCATGTCGTCACAGCCACCGATGTGTTCATCGTTAATAAAAATTTGTGGAACCGTGCTTGCGCCACCGGCTTTGGCGATCATTTCATCGCGAAGCTCTGGCTGAACGCCAATATCAATATTTGTGTATTTTACACCTTTACTGTCTAACAGCGCTAATGCGCGATGACAAAAAGGACAATATCCTTTGGTGTATAAAACAACGTTACTCATAATTAATCCTTAATCGGTTTAGCTAAGAGATATTAGCGACCGCTTGTTGTTGGCAGACTTGCTGATTGCCACGCACCCATACCGCCAGATAAAACATAAACTTGTTCATAGCCTGCTTTATGCATTGCGGTTGCAACACCTGAGGCAGTCATGCCTGCAGCACATACCACTATAATGGGTTTGCTCTTATACTTTTCAAGGGTCGAGAAATCAGATTCTTTAGCTTTTTCTGGGTTTAAGTGCACAGCACCGGCAATATGGCCGGTTTTAAACTCTTTTTGCCCACGCATATCAACAACCTGGCCGTCTTCGCGGTTAATAAGTAACGTTAACTGCTGAGGATTGATTTGACGAATTGCTGAAAATTTACTTTTTATTGCGCCACTAATAATAAGAAACGCAATCGCAACCCAAGCTAGGCTTAGAATTGGATGGTTTGAGACAAATTCAATATATTGATCCATTCGACTTCCACTATAAAGTTACATACTAAAACGGATGTTTTAGATATTTTAAATTCTTACCAATTGCACTTGCACAATGAGCAGTTACTCATCAGCAAATCAATAGAGCGCTGTTAGGCTACTCTGAATTTTCACCTACAAGATAGGCTTAACTTACCCCACAACCCTATTCAATACTTGAATAAAATAGAGATTAGCCGCGCAAGTATACCCAAATCAGCTAAAAATGCGAGTTTAAGCACGCTTGAAAGCCACAATGCCCTGCTCTTTTTAACTGAAAAATAACCTAGCCCTTTAAAGTTTTCAATTTAGCCAATCCTAATTGAAAATTTTTAATATCTACTTTTCATTGCTGATCCTAGCTATAAAACGCGGTATGCTAAGGCTTGGCATGTTGGCATTAATGTTAGCGTGTATTTTAGCAACGCTAGGGTCTGTTGATCTTTCAAGGTTAAATTTGCAGCAGTCTGTTTGGTATTTAGGTAAGGCAGAGCCTATGTGGTGTGGTTATTCCCCATAAATAGGCGATAACGCAGCATCAATGCCAAACAGGTGCTGCCCGAAGGGTTCTGCCTAGGGGCGATTTACTCTTTGTTGCCTACATGGATGTAGGTAAGGGGCGTGAGCAGGACGCGGAAGCTTTGCTCGGTTTTTACTTAGCCCACTAGGTTACAAACCTCGCGCCGCGATTAAACCGCCCCTAGTTTGAACAAATTTTAATCCGCAAAGGTCAACAGACCCTAATAGGAGTGACTATGACAGAGCATAAAAAACCACTGGTATTAATGATTTTAGATGGCTGGGGATACAGAGAAGATGAGCAAAGCAATGCTATTTTAGCTGCTAACACCCCTGTATTAGATGAGCTCTGGGCCACACGTCCTCATACATTAATTTCAGCATCGGGTTTAGATGTCGGTCTTCCTGATGGCCAAATGGGTAATTCTGAGGTGGGCCATGTTAATTTAGGCGCAGGCCGTATTGTGTATCAAGATTTTACCCGTATCACCAAAGCCATTGATGATGGCGAATTTGATACAACTCCTGCACTTGTTGAAAACATTGATAAAGCCGTTCATGCCAACAAAGCTGTACACATTATGGGACTATTAAGTCCAGGTGGCGTGCATAGCCACGAAGATCATATTGTTGCCAGTATACAACTGGCTGCAAAACGCGGCGCTAAAGAGGTGTACTTTCATGCCTTTTTAGATGGACGCGATACACCACCGCGTAGTGCTAAAGCGTCTATTGAGCGTATTGAAGCCTTATT
The DNA here is from genome assembly GCF_000764215.1 of Pseudoalteromonas sp. ND6B. NCBI lineage: Bacteria > Pseudomonadati > Pseudomonadota > Gammaproteobacteria > Alteromonadales > Pseudoalteromonadaceae > Pseudoalteromonas > Pseudoalteromonas sp. ND6B. Next base: position 10,604 of record NZ_JQFL01000051.1, on the reverse strand, counting down.
TAGCGAACTTAAATGTGGCCGTTTAGCCTCACTAATTGGCCGTTACTATGCCATGGACAGAGACAACCGCTGGAACCGTGTTGAAAAAGCCTATAATTTAATCACCTTAGGTGAAGGCGATTTTGATTATGAAGAAGGCGTAAGTGCACTAAATGCCGCTTATGAGCGCGATGAAAATGACGAATTTGTAGCAGCCAGCACGATCACTCCTAAAGGCAGCGAATCTGTAAAAGTAAATGATGGCGACACCATTATATTTGCAAACTTTAGAGCAGACCGCGCACGCGAAATAACCCGCGCCTTTGTAGAACCAGGCTTTGACGGCTTTAATAAGAAAAAATCGCCTGAGCTTAGCGGCTTTGTGATGATGACTGAATACGCAGCCGATATAGATGCGCCTGTTGCTTTTGGCCCCACGCCGCTTAATAACGTACTTGGCGAATGGTTTGAAAAACAAGGTAAAACTCAACTGCGTATTTCTGAAACTGAAAAATATGCTCATGTTACCTTTTTCTTCAGTGGTGGACGAGAAGATGAGTTTGACGGCGAAACCCGTGAACTTATTCCATCACCTCAGGTTGCAACTTATGATTTGCAGCCAGAAATGAACTCAAAAATGCTTACCGATAAGCTATTAGAAGCAATAAAAAGTGGAAAATACGATGCCATTATTTGTAACTACCCTAATGGCGACATGGTCGGTCATTCAGGTGTATTTGAGGCTGCAGTTAAAGCCTGTGAGGCAGTAGATAACTGTATTGGCCGTGTAGTGGATGCATTGAAAGAATATGGCGGCGAAGCACTTATTACCGCCGATCATGGCAATGCAGAGCAAATGGCAAACCTTAAAACAGGCCAAGCGCACACAGCACATACCAGTGAGCCCGTGCCGTTTATTTATGTAGGTCGCGATGCACAAGCTTATTCAGGCAAAGCCTTGAGCGATGTTGCCCCAACCATGCTGCATTTAATGGGGTTAGAGCAACCTGCAGAAATGACAGGGTCGCCAATTATGGTGTTGAAATAACCTATGAAAAAAAGCGCATACCGCGTCATTGCGTGTATCTGTGTACTGCATTCATTAGTCACTGGCGTTGCCGTGGCTAATGAAGATCGTACTAAAAAAGACCTATCCCAAGTTCAAGTGGCTTTAGAGCAAAGTCAAGCTGAATATCAACAACAGCAAAAAGAAATAGCTAAACAGCAGCAAAAGCTAAAAGCACATGAACTCGCTATAGCGAAAAACGCTAAAGCACTCAATATGGCTGAGCAATCTGTTAAAAAAACACAACAACAGCAAGCAGAGCAACAACAACGCGCGGCAAAGCTTGAAAAACAACAAGCCCTATTTCAGCGTGTTTTAGCAGCACAGTTAAAAAGTGCTTATATGGCAGGTAGTGATGACTATTCAAAAATGCTGCTTAACCAAGAAGATACCGCTAAATTTGAACGTACGCTTAGCTATTACAACTACTTAAATAAAGCCCGCATAAAGCAGCTTGATGAACTTAAAGCGCTGCAAATAGAAATTGCGAAAAACCAAGCTGAGCTTGAAAAAACAAAAGAAAAGCTAGTTGCTTTATTTGATGAACAAAAAAGGCGACAAGCAGCGCTTCTTGACGCTAAAAATGAGCGCCAAGCCAGCCTAAAAAATCTAAAACAGCAGTTAAATAAAACAAAAAATTCAATTAGTTACTTAGAAGAGAACGAACAAACGCTGATCGCAACTATTAAAGAACTTGAAGAAGAAAAAACCACAAAAATTGAGCTATTGGGCCTAAATAAAAATAAAGGAAGATTAAGCTGGCCGAGTAAAGGCAAACTAACGCACAAGTTTGGCCAACGTAAGCACGGCGGAATTAACTGGAAAGGCGTGTTAATTTCTGCTGCAGAGGGCACTTCAGTAAATAGCATTCATAACGGTCAGGTGGTATTTGCAGATTGGTTAAAAGGTTACGGCTGGGTGATTGTTGTGGACCACGGTGAAGGCTTTATGAGCTTATACGGGCATGCACAAACCTTACTCAAAGATGTAGGTGATATGGTCAGAGAGGGTGAAAGTGTTGCTTTAGTTGGGCAAAGCGGTGGACAAGCCGATTCTGGTCTATACTTTGAAATACGCCACAAAGGGCGTGCTGTTAATCCCATAAAATGGTGCAGACGTATTTAATCTTAAAATAACTGCATCCTAGTAGAGGCAGTTATGATAAACACACACATTTGCCAAAAAAAAGTATCGCAAACAAAACCAATGTTTTGGTTTTGTTTGCAGGTATTTTTTTTATTGGCACTTTTTGGCTTTATAAATAATGCTCATGCCAGTTCGGTCAAAGATTTAGAAAGCCAAAAAATAAATGAAATACTGTTTAATATTCATACCTACTACGTTGATGATTTAGCACTGCATAACAGTGAATACATTGAATACAACACCTCTCAATTTGAACGCTTATACTCTAAACTCGATCCCTACTCTAAATATTTAGATAAAAATGAGCTAAATGCGTTATTTGATAATACCAATGGTCGCTATACTGGCTTAGGCATTGAGGTCAAAAATATTGAGCAGCGCACCACGATTGTTAAAGTAATTAATAATTCGCCTGCTAAACAAGTCGGCCTGCGAGCTGGCGATATTATTACAGCAGTTAATAATCAGCAGATTAAAAATAGTCCTATTGATATAGTCGCGCAGCAAATTAAAGACAGCTCCAACAATAAAGTACAACTAAGTATTATCCGAAATAACAATCTAAAACCGCTCATATTTAACCTCAGCAGAAAACAAATAAAACTGGCCAGTGTAACTAAGCAACTACTTGATGCTGGTAGCGGTTATATTGCTATAAATACCTTTTCAAACCACACCTTGCATGAAGTTGCCTTACAAATAGCCGCTATGCAAAACCATTACGGCCACGCATTAAAAGGCCTGATTATTGATTTACGAGACAACCCTGGCGGGACTTTAAAAAGCGCGGTTGCTGTGGCAGATCTCTTTTTACAAGATGGTCTAATAGTAACAACCAAAGGACGTTTTTATGATTCTAATCAGTCGTTTTACGCTAAACGCGGCGATATTTTAAAAGGCGCACCTATTGTTGTACTGATTAACGAAAACTCAGCCTCTGCAGCAGAAATACTGGCTGCAGCACTAAAAGAAAATATGCGTGCAAAAATAGTGGGGAGTCAGTCATTTGGCAAAGGGTCGGTACAATCACTCATTCCATTAGGCGATGGTGATACCGCCTTAAAACTAACTACCGCACGCTACTTTACGCCATCAGGGGAATCGATTGAAGGTATTGGCGTGACCCCGAATGTGGCGATTAATCAAACAACGCTTCCACAAACAAATAAAGCCGTTATAATAAAAAATGAACAATTAGAACAAAACACCGTTTTTAGCACTGAAGATTTAGCCGATATCCAGTTAACCAAGGCAAAACAGCTACTCAACATGCACTAAATTCGGTAAATTATTTTAAACACGACAAAGATAATAAAAATTATAAAACTTGAAAACTATAAATTTAATGGTGTTAGCTGGGCTGTTTTTAGCCTTATTTGCAACATCGAGTGCTGTTAAAGCCAAGCAAATAGCCATAGTGATCGATGATATAGGTTATCATCAACGTGATTTAGAATTCCTGAGTTTACCTGGGCAGTTGTCCTATTCAATATTGCCCCACACCCCCTATTCTCAAATATTTGCAACCCTTGCTAGTCAGTCAAATAAAGAGCTCCTGTTGCATGTTCCTATGCAGGCTTTAAATGGTAAAAAACTCGGGCCTGGTGCGCTCACTTTAAATATGGATAAAGCACAACTTCAACAAACGCTCGGGAATGCGCTGGCCAGTTTACCGCAAGTTAAAGGAGTTAATAACCATATGGGCTCTGCGCTGACTCAACAAAGCCAAGCAATGAAATGGACCATGGAAGTACTCAAAAAACGCCAGCTGTATTTTCTTGATAGCCGTACAACTGAATTAAGCCAAGCTCAGAATGCAGCCAACTTTTTGGGAGTGGAAAACATTAGCCGACATGTATTTTTAGACAATATAACGACCACAGAGCAACTACAATTAAGATTAGAAGAGCTAAAATCAAAAGCAACTAAGTATCAATTTGCCATTGCAATAGCGCATCCCTATCCCGAAACCATCGATTTTTTACGCCACGCTTTGCCGCAATTAAGTGAGCAAGGATTTGAACTGGTGCCAGTATCGCAACTGGTCGAACGTAAATATGTACAAATAGCTCAGCAAGAAGCTATTTCATTAAACTGATGGGGTAAGTAAACCCCCTAACCCATCAGTTAATTTAACTCACTTAAACGCATTATATTTATAAAATAAACGTCGCTACTTTGGCATTTAAATCTGTAGCTCTGTCTTTTAATACTTCAGCTTGGCTTAAATGCGCAGTGGCTGAGGTAGTAATTTCATCGGTTACATCTTTAATGGCGACCGTATTTCGAGTAATTTCATTAGTCACTTGCGTTTGCTCTTCTGCTGCAACCGCTATTTGACCCGCCATATCAGAAATTTCATTCACTGCTAAGGTGATTTCCTCTAGTGCATGAGCTGCTGCATTAACATCATCCACACTATTGTTAGCATACCCCTTACTGCTGTCCATCAAGCTCACTGCTTTTTTGGTCGTATTTTGTAAGGTTTCTATGGTGGTGTAAATTTCTGCTGTGGAGTTTTGCGTTCTTCTTGATAGTACACGCACCTCATCGGCAACCACTGCAAAGCCACGCCCTTGTTCACCAGCACGGGCAGCCTCTATTGCGGCATTGAGTGCTAAGAGATTTGTTTGCTCAGCAATTTCTTGAATGGTAGTCAAAATACTCGATATAGCCTGAGCATGTAAGCTTAGTTCGCCAATGACGGTGGTTGTTTGGTCTATTTCACTCGCAAGTGAATTAATCGTATTTCTGGTTTTATCAACTAACAGTTTACCTTCACGACTACTTTGCGCTGACTGCTGTGATGCCGTCGCGGTATTTTCGGCATTAGCAGCAATCTCATGGGTTGCACTTGCCATCTCTGTGACCGCAGTGGCAACCATCGCTACTTCTTGTTGCTGATGCTGCAACTCACTGACACTGTTTTGATTGGTGATTAAGCTTTTCTCTGCATCAAAATCTAAATCAGTAGCTAACTGGCGAATATGGCTTATAAGTTCATGCTGGCTACTTACAAAGCGATTAAAACTATCAGCCAGCACCCCAACTTCATCTTGTGTATCAACACTAATACGCTGGGTCAAATCACCGTTACCATCAGCAATTGTTGATAATGCTTGTGATACTCGGCTTAACGGCGCAAGCAACACACTTAATAACCATGAAATAGCCAACACGCTCAACAAAAGTGCCACACTAACTAATACGAGTTGAGTTACTAATAAACTAATTAGCGGTGCCTCTAAGGTTTCTTTATCTAATACAAATAGCAACTGCCAATCGGTATTATTTATATTTTCACCCCAAACAAGCTTCTCTCGGCCTTCATCTTTAAAATAAAGGGGAGTAAATTCACCGTTTTGACTATTAGATAAAATGAATTGGTGATTTATTTTCGAGTCAATATGCGTAATATCTGCCATTACTTTTTTAGTGTCTTTATAGGCAATCACAGTGCCATCTTGATGCATCATGATGGCATACCCATTTGCCGGTAAAGACATAGTATTAACATCATTAACTAAAGACTCAATCGATAAATCACCCGCTACCACGCCACTTTGTGTGGTTTTAGCAATAGAAACAACCAACTGATTAAATGCAGTATCTAAATAAGGTTTGGTAATTACGGCGCCATTTTTCAGCTGTGCTTGTTTATACCATGGACGAGTGCGCGGGTCGTAGCCGGTTCGATCAATACTTGGATCAGAGTCAGTCATTTTCCCGATACTATCTCCAAAGTAAGTTAATTGAAAACCACCCGACACTTTGGCTTGCTGTAATGCGCTGAGCGTATTGCCCTCAACCTTACTCGCAACTGACTCTATGATCTGCTGACGACTAGCTAGCCAATCTTCAATACTCGCAGCTTGTTGCTTACCAGACTGACTTACATTATCAATACTGCTTTTTAACAGTAACGCTTTTTGAGAGGTGTAGCTATTCCACGATAGCAATACAATAATAACGGCTAGGGCAAGAACCACCGATAGCAAGATCTTTTTCTTTAGTGAATATGAGTTCATATTGAGTGTAAATACTCGCGTTAAATGAAATTGAAAGGCAATAAGCACAGCAATTAATAATTTAATTTAGGCTACGGTTTGAACGACAAGTCGCTCAGGTGCGCGAATATTTTCATATACCCAAATTAAAAACAAACTAAAATCATGTATTTAAATTAAAACCAAACTTATTCATTAACTTTAACTAGGGTATATTTAATTAAAAGATATACAGATGTGACTAGAGGTAAGCAAAATAAGAAAAACGATACTTTTTGTTAACCTCTTTTTTTTAACTAAAAAAAAGCCCCGCATTTTCATGCAGGGCTTTATAACTTTTTAAGTACGATTAACTCATCGCGCTTTGTAATTTTTTCATTGCTGTTTTTTCCAGCTGGCGAACACGCTCTGCTGATACGCTGTATTTTTCAGCCAACTCTTGCAGTGTTGCTTTATCATCTGACAACCAACGTGCGCTAACGATATCTTGAGAGCGCTCATCGAGGGTTTTCAAAGCACTAAATAATCGCGTATGCGACTGCTCTTGCCATTGTTGCTGCTCAATATCATCGGCTAAGTCAGCAGAACCATCCGTTAAGTATTGCACTGGTGAGTAAGTACTGGTTGGCGCATCGTCGTTATCGTCGCCCGTTAAGTCAAAGCCCATGTCTTGGCCGCTCATACGCGATTCCATTTCACGCACTTCTTTTTCACTCACACCTAGCTCGCTCGCTACTGTGCTAACTTCAGCTTGATTAAACCAGCCTAAACGTTTTTTGTTTTTACGAAGATTAAAAAACAGTTTACGTTGCGCTTTGGTTGTCGCAACTTTTACGATACGCCAGTTTTTAAGCACAAACTCATGAATTTCGGCTTTGATCCAATGAACCGCAAATGAAACCAAACGTACACCCACTGATGGGTCAAAACGTTTTACTGCCTTCATCAGTCCAATGTTACCCTCTTGAATTAAATCAGCTTGTGGTAACCCGTAACCCGAGTAGCTTTTAGCTATGTGCGCTACAAAGCGCAAATGCGACATAATGAGTTGCTTTGCAGCACTAAGATCGCCTTCTTCCTGAAGTTTTTTTGCAAGTTCCTGCTCTTGCTCAACTTTAAGCATAGGAATAGTACTAACAGCTTGAAGATAGCCATCCATACTTGCGCTTTGTTGCCCAACTGTAAGTGCCATTGCGTATAAATCTTTACTCATTTTTCACCTCGGTGATAAACATTTGAAACCATCTTAGCACTCTTTTAGTAAGAGTGCTAACTTGAATTTAAAACTTTTTTGAATCATAAATCAAGTGGTTTTTTTAGTGTTAAGTCAGTCTACACTAGGCGACTGAATAACCTATGAATTGATTTAGCCAAAGCAAAGATTAATCTTTTTGCTTTGGCTTTTTTATAATTTTAAACTTAAAACATGACAGTTTTAAGAATTATATTAGGGCCCTAAACCTTATCGGGTTCTATTTCTGAGATGTAACGGTTAACCGATAAGTAAGAACCAATAAAGCCTAAGCTAGTGGCCAACAATACCAACGCGCCAAATTCATTAAGGCTAAGCCCTATTAGCGTAAAGCTGGTTTGATATACCCCTGCAACACTGCTTACCGCAGCAGATAGCCACCACATCATTAATGCTACGCAAATAAAAGCAAACAATCCGCCAATCACGCCATACCAAATGCCAGTCCATAAAAAGGGGGCATGAATAAAGGTATTAGTTGCCCCTACGAGCTTCATTACCTGTATTTCTTCTTTTTTATCCATAATAGATAAACGAATTGTGTTGCCTATAATAAGCGTCACTGAGGTAAGTAATAATAGCGCAATCGTAATTACACTTTCTTTTAACAAACTGAGTAATGCATTTAAACGTTCAAGCCAAGCAATATCAAGCTTACCAAAATCAACTTCGCGTTCACCTTCAAGTTTTTTAAGCAATAGCTTAGCCGCATTAGGTTGGCTATGTCGCTGGGTTGGTGTAACTAAAACCACATTTGGTAATGGGTTACTATCTAGGTATTCTAAAGCCTGACCAAACCCAGACATTTCTTTGAATTCATCCAAAGCCTCAGTGCGAGAAATAAAAGTCACACTTTGTATTTCAGGATATAGCGCTAAGCGTTTAACTAAAGTTTGTGTTTCTTGCTCGCTCATATCCTCTTTTACAAACAAGGATATTTCGCTGGCTTGCTCAAAACCACTGCTCACTTGCTGCACATTTTTAACCACTAAGTATAACGTTGCGGGCAAGGTTAAACTCAAACCCAGAACAGCAATAGTCATCATAGAGGCTAATGGCGTGCGCCACATTTCTCCTAGGCTGTACACACCTTGGCGAAAAATATTAATAATGAAAAAGTAACCGCCAGAGAATACGGATTTTTTTTGTTTATCATTACTATTTTGACGGCTTTTGAACAGTAAACTCATAATACACCCTCAGCCAGTGGATCTTGGCTCATCCGCCCATCATGAAGCGTTAAGCTACGATACTTCATTCGTGATACTAACCCCAAGTCATGGGTGGCAATTAAAACCGTGGTGCCATGCTTATTAAAATCTTCGAACAGGCGTAATATTTCCATCGATAACTCAGGATCAAGATTACCGGTAGGTTCATCAGCTAATAGTATAGGAGGAGAATTAACAATGGCTCGTGCAATCCCTACACGTTGCTGCTCACCGCCAGAGAGTGTGGAGGGATGACAGCGTACTTTATCTAACAAGCCCACTTTATCGAGCGCGCCATGCACACGCTTGGCAATTTGCTTGTGGTGAGTCCCTTCAATAATTAAGGGCAAAGCAACGTTATCGAACACCGTGTATCGTTCTAATAGACGATGATTTTGAAAAATAATACCAATGTCGCGGCGTGCATACGGAATTTGTCGTGAATTTAACTTATTTAAATCCACGCCATTGATAAACACATTACCCGCAGAGGGGCGTTCCATCAAGCTAATAAGCTTTAAAAGTGTACTTTTACCGGCACCACTGTGGCCCGTTAAAAAAGCCAGTTCGCCTGGTTTTATATGAAAACTCACTTTTTCAAGCGCGCGATGCCCACCGGCATAGGTTTTACTTACTTGCTGAAAATTTATCATTTTTTATTATGCCAACCTCATTAAACGTCCTAACGCAATTGGTATTCCTTGCAATTAAAAAGGGAGCAGGCTCCCTTTTGGTAAATTAAACGTCGTCCTCATCTTGGCTAAATAGCGCGTCAATAAAGTCATCGCTCTTGAAGGTGCGTAAATCATCAATACTTTCACCTACACCAATGTAACGAATAGGAATATTAAACTTATCAGCAACGGCAAAAATAACCCCGCCTTTAGCGGTGCCATCAAGCTTTGATAGTGTGATACCCGTTAAACCTACACATTGGTTAAATAAGTTTACTTGGCTAATAGCATTTTGGCCTGTGCCAGCATCAATTGTCAGCATCACTTCATGCGGTGCATCTGGGTCTACTTTTTTCATCACACGGGCTATTTTTTCAAGCTCTTGCATTAAGTTATCTTTATTTTGCAAGCGCCCTGCTGTATCGGCAATTAACACATCAACATTACGCGCTTTAGCGGCTTGAAAGGCATCAAATACCACTGAGGCGCTATCAGCACCAGTGTGCTGAGCTATAACAGGAATACTATTACGCTCACCCCAAACTTGAAGCTGCTCTACTGCTGCGGCTCTAAATGTATCACCGGCAGCAAGCATTACCGATTTACCTTGGTTTTGAAATTGTTTCGCCATTTTACCAATGGTGGTGGTTTTACCTACGCCGTTTACACCTACCATAAGGATAACGAAAGGTTTTTTGTCTGCTGGTATTTCTAAAGGCTGCTCTGCTGTTTTCAGTATAGTTGCCATTTCTTGCTTCATTAATTCATAAAGCGCATCACCATCTTTAAGCTGCTTGCGATCAGCGGCGTCGGTCAGGCTATCGATTAGCTTCATGGTGGTATCAACACCAAGATCGGCAGTGAGTAACTGAGTCTCTAATTCTTCAAATAACTCATCGTCAATTTTTTTACCGCTGAAGATTGAGGCAAAGCCAGAACCAATATTAACGCGTGTTTTCAGTAAGCCTTTTTTGAGGCGAGAGAAAAAACCTTCTTTTTTAGGTTTTTCCGCTTTTATAGATTCTTCCTTTGCAAGCTCTGCGGTCAGTCGCTCTTGTTCTAAACGCTCGTTCTCAGCTTGCTCTGCTGCAATACGCTGTTGTTCTAAACGCTCGTTCTCAGCTTGTTCTGCTGCAATGCGCTGTTGTTCTAAACGCTCATTCTCAGCTTGCTCTGCTGCAATGCGCTGTTGTTCTAAACGCTCGTTCTCAGCTTGCTCTGCTGCAATACGCTGTTGTTCTAAACGTTCGTTCTCAGCTTGTTCTGCTG
>NZ_JQFL01000050.1:0-2848 GCF_000764215.1 Pseudoalteromonas sp. ND6B | reverse complement strand
TCATCAAGGCAAGCACAGATGTAATTAAATGGGATTAGACCATTTATCTTGGCGGTTTCCACAATGCTGTAAAGGGTGGCACTAGCATGGGCACCGTTAGCCGTTTGGCTAAATAACCAATTCTTTCGGCCTATCACAAACGGTTTTACCGCGCGTTCTGCTCTATTATTATCGATGCTAAGTCGGCCTTCATCAACATAGCGTATGAGCTTGTGCCATTGATTTGCCAGGTAATTAGCTGCCTCTATCAGTTTGCTGTTCCCCACTAAATTTGGCTGATCCTGCTCAAGCCATATTTTTAGCTTGCTAAGAATAGGCAGGCTAACCTCTTGTCTTGCCGTATATTTGTCATCCACACTTTTATCTTTGATGCGTGACTCAACGCCGTACAGTTTTTGGATAAGGCTCAATACCACATCCGCTTTGCCGGTTTTGTTTTTACCTTGTAGCTTTTTCGCGTCGATAAATTTACGACGAGCATGCGCCCAGCAGCCAATTAAGGTTGCCTCTGTTCTGGCATAGGCTTGATAGCCATCCACGTGCAAGTACCCTTGATATCCATCAAGATAATTGACCACGCAGGCGGCCGCGCGACTATTGTGGAAGTCGTAAAGTACGATATTAGGGATGGGATTATTCGGGTCTGGTGAATCTCGACCCGAGCAATACACCCACATGTAACTGTTTACTTTGTCCGATTTCACCACCTTTAATGGCGTTTCATCGGCAAACAGCGTGGGTTGCCTTAACAGCTCGGCTTTAAGCCGTTCAACTAATGGCGCGAAGAGTGAGGCTGATTTGTCTATCCAGCTGCTCATGGTCTGTCGACTGAGTTCAATACCGTATTGCTTAAACATCGCTTCCTGGCGATACAGCGGTAACCCGTATTGGTATTTACTGGTGATAAGCTGACTGAGCAAACTGCTGGTTGCAATGCCTTTGTTGATGGGCATGGCAGGCATTGAGGCTTGTTTAATCTGTGTCTGAGTTGAGGATTTATCACAGTGACGGCAGGCGTATTTAGGCCTAATATGCTCAATCACTTTGATTTTAGCGGGTATGAACTCAAGCTTTTCTGACTTATCTTCACCCATTTTATGTAGCTCACCGCCACAGCAATCACAGGTTTTGTCGATGATGTCGTGAATAACCTGCTCACGAGGTAAGTCTTTTGGCAGTGGCTTACGCACCGGCTTTTTACGGGTATAGCTAATGGATTGTTGCTCTGCCTCAACTTCCTCAACAATTTCTTCCACTTCATTGAATAACTCGCCTTGCCCGGCAAAGCCTTCAGCACTTTTGCCGAATTGTTTTTGTTGGGCCAAGTTCCAGCGCTCTTCCAATGCCGCAATCTGGGCATCCTTCTGCGCTAACAGTTTTTCAAGTTCAGCAATGCGCTGTTTAAGGGCGAGTTCATTTTTCATGACGCCTATTTTAAGGCATCATCAAAGGCTTTGCAGTGCTAACTGAACTCACTTTGATGATCATCAATCGATCGCAAATATTAAAGCATTTGCTTACCTGCGACATCAATTTTACTGTGTCCAATCACATCATAACCCGATAATAACCAGTGTAATTGCTGCTCGCTTAAGGTCATGGTGGGTGACATGAGTTTGGGCCATTTGAACTTATGCTTATCTAATCGCTTATACCACAGTGCAAAACCGGTGTTATCCCAGTAAAGCAGTTTGAGTTTGTCACGGCCTTTATTACAAAACACAAATAGCGCACCACTGAGCACGGGTAGTTCAAGCTCTGCTTCCACCAACGCCCCCAGACCATTAATTGATTTTCGAAAATCAACGGCATCGGCACATAAATAGACGGTGGGTACATCAACGAACATCCTCATACCGTTAGCCCTTTAATAATGGCAACGATATCGGCCGTCGCTAAATCGATAGGAAACGTGAGTTGGCCGGTTAGCGTATCAAACTGCAGCGTATTTTGACGAGTTTGCGCGCAGACTTCAGTAGTTTGTTTTACCTGGACAAAACGTGATGATGTAAGGCACTGCGTGTGCACTGGCAAGGTGGAATTAGGCTGGTCTTTTGCCAGTAAAGCACGTTGTTTATAATAAGTCGTAATAGCGACATTATGGTGTTGGCAGAATTCAATATTAGTACCACTAAACGTACTGCGTTTCAGCAAAAGCTGCTGCCACTGTGCGCTTGTTCTGTAAGTTTTCATCACCTGCTCCGAATTTATCATTGAGCAGGTATTTTTAGATAATCAGAACATCGATGCTAGGTGTGGTTCGCTAGACGCTTACTTTTCACTTTCCTGCAGACGTAAAAAAGCCCGACTATTTCTAGTCGGGCTTTCTCAATTTGGAGCCTGGTAATGTCCTACTTTCACATAGCAAATGCTACACTATCATCGGCGCTGTTTCGTTTCACTACTGAGTTCGGCATGGGGTCAGGTGGGTCCAAAACGCTATTGTCACCAAGCAAATTTGGTGTAAGTTCGATTTTATCGAGCTTACTAAAATTTGGAATTCTGATAATAAAGTCTTCAAGTATCTACTTTAGTCTATTAACTTCTTGCTTAAACTGTCGCATAAAACGCGTTTGGCGTTGTATGGTTAAGCCTCACGGGTAATTAGTACAAGTTAGCTTAATGGCTCACACCACTTCCACATCTTGCCTATCAACGTTGTAGTCTTCAACGGCCCTTCAGAGACTTTAAAAGTCTAGTGAGAACTCATCTCGAGGCCTGCTTCGCGCTTAGATGCTTTCAGCGCTTATCAGTTCCGAACGTAGCTACCGGGCAATGCCATTGGCATGACAACCCGAACACCAGCGGTTCGTTCACTCCGGTCCTCTCGTACTAGGAGCAACCCCTC
>NZ_JQFL01000049.1:0-86749 GCF_000764215.1 Pseudoalteromonas sp. ND6B | reverse complement strand
CCTCACCAACTAGCTAATCCCACTTGGGCCAATCTAAAGGCGAGAGCCGAAGCCCCCTTTGGTCCGTAGACATTATGCGGTATTAGCAGTCGTTTCCAACTGTTGTCCCCCACCTCAAGGCATGTTCCCAAGCATTACTCACCCGTCCGCCGCTCGTCATCTTCTAGCAAGCTAGAAATGTTACCGCTCGACTTGCATGTGTTAGGCCTGCCGCCAGCGTTCAATCTGAGCCATGATCAAACTCTTCAATTAAAAAGTTTTATGTCTTTCGACAGCTCAATGAATTCTGAATTTATTTAATATCTTTCGATATTGAATTGACTGTGCTGCAATTCTTTTCTTAAGTAAAACCTAAGTAAGTTATTGCTGTTGGTCACTCAGTTTCAATTGAGACTCTAAATTTGTTTGCCTCGTTACTTGCTCAATAAAGAACGAAGTAGCTTGGCTGTTAGAACTCAATCTGTACGAGTGCCCACACAGATGATTGCTTTATATTGTTAAAGAACGTTGCGATTAAAGCGTTTAACTTTATCTCGCTAGGGCTGCGCATACTACGCCTTCCTATTTTTTTGTCAACACTTAATTTTGTTAAACTTGAAAGTTTTCGAAACTAAGTTTTACTCGACTCACTAAGTAGCTCGTGCTTCGCTATGCGTTGCGCTCTGCCGTCTCAGTGGGGTCGCATTATAGGGAGATCCGAAAACAGATCAACCCTTTTTTGAAGAAAACTTGAAATAAATGACTGTTCGAACAAAATTACAACTAAACGCTCATTTTAACCACTAAAAACTGTGGTAAAGAGCGGTTTAACTAGTTTACTTTAAGTTTCCAACCACATTTTTTCTGATACTTAATCTCTTGATTTAGCTCACTTGCCATTAATGGGTGGTTTTTTAACCAATCGTTTTCAAATTGAATAGCTAACTCTTCATTTTCAGCTGTTATCTTAAAGTTAGGCAAGACATCATCTTGGCGGCGCATAGATAAAATGACGGCAACACGTAATAGTCGAACGATATACGTTGCAACGTTACTGTGCGCACCTAAATGATCTAAACATCCTTTTTGAAGGTCTGAACGATGGCTGTTGGCAATCGCAACGATCACTTTGTGTTCTGATTGCGAAAAACCTGGCATATCGGTATTTTCTAAAATGTAAGCGGTATGTTTGTGGTATTGCTTGTACTCTATTAATAAACCAATCTCATGAAGTTGCGCCACCGCATTTAAAAGCGGTAACCCACTTAATGCTTCTATCGGCCAATAGTGATTAACCTCGCTAGCTAATTGTAAAGCTAAGCCGGATACTCGCGATGCTTGCTTTTGATCCACATGATAACGATTCATAAAACCATCAATCGTACGTTTACGAATGTCGTTATTATGCAGTTCCGGTAGCATGCTATATAAAACACCTTCACGAAGCGCGCCACCCGCCAATCCCATTTGTTCTATTTCTAGTGACTCAAACAGTGCAATTAAGATAGCCAGCCCAGATACAAACACTAAACGTCGCTCTTCACTTAACCCTGGCAAGTCGAGTTCAGCTATAGTCTCATAAGCAATAGATTGTTGCTTAATGGTGTATAGCTTTTCAAGGGTGAGCATTTCATTTAAATTTTGTGCCACCATGATTTCTTGAATAGCTTGTACGGTCCCTGACGCCCCAGAGGCAAGTTGCCAACCAGCCGTTTTATACTCAGGCGCTATTTCATCAATAACAGCACGCGCGGCTTCAATAGCAGTATTAAAGTTTGCCTCATTTAACTGGCAATCTTTAAAGTAGCGTTCAAGATAAGTAACACACCCTATATTAAGACTTTTATAGTGACGTGCTTCAAAGCCTTGGCCAATCACCACTTCAGTACTCGCACCACCAATATCAATAACTAGCTGTTTGCCCGCACATGAAGAAGTGTGCGCAACTCCTTTATAAATAGTTCGCGCTTCTAGCTCACCACTAATAACATTAACTTTATGGCCTAATATTTTTTCAGCACGTAATTTAAAGTCGTCGGCGTTGGTTGCTAAACGAAGTGTTGCAGTGGCAACAATGGTGATGTTTTTCTTGGGAATATCTTGCAAACGTTCCGCAAACAAGGCCAAACACTCCCAGCCTCGTTGCATAGCCTCTAAGCTCAATAGATTATTATCATCAAGCCCAGCGGCGAGTCTTACTTTGCGTTTGACGCGACCTATTGTTTGCAAGCCACCCGCCACTGATTTGGCAATAAGCATATGAAAGCTATTTGAGCCCAAATCAATGACTGCATATACATTTTTTTGCGGTTTAAGTTGCCCCACCGTTCAAAAACCTCTAGTTACGAATACTATCAAACTAACGGTCGGTTAAGACCGTCCTTTTTGGTAACCATTATTTGGGCGACGTCCGTTGTTATTACTACGATTACGTGGACCGGTAGAAAAATTACGTTTTCTGTGAATAGTCGGCTTGGTCAAATCATCTAGCAATGCACTTTTATCGTAATGCGATAAAGGGATGCTGTGCTCGATGTACTCTTCAATTTCATGAAGGTTATAAGCATACTGCTCACACGCAAAGCTAATTGCATGACCCGAAGCGCCTGCACGAGCTGTACGACCAATACGGTGAACGTAATCTTCGCAATCATCAGGTAAGTCAAAGTTAAATACATGACTTACTTCTGGAATATGTAAACCACGCGCAGCAACATCGGTAGCCACTAAAAAGTCTAGCTCGCCTTTACTAAATTGCGCGAGTATTGATTGACGTTTCTTTTGGTTTACATCACCGGTGAGCATACCCACTCGATGTCCATCTGCTTTTAACCATGCATACACAGTTTCACAGCTGTGTTTGGTATTTGCAAAAACAATGGCTTTCTCAGGCCATTCTTCTTCAATCAAGGTTAACAACAGCTTAATTTTATCTTCTTGTGAAGGATGAAATAGCTCTTCTTGAATACGTTTACCCGTTTTTACATCGGGTTCTATTTGCACATGCTCTGGGTTTGTCATGTGTTCAAATGCAAGCTCTTGTACACGATACGACAGTGTGGCAGAGAATAATAAGTTTAAACGCTCTGATGTATCCGGCATACGACGGAACATATAACGGATATCTTTAATAAAGCCTAAATCGAACATACGATCGGCTTCATCTAGCACGACTACCTCAATTTCATTAAGGGTGTAACAGCCTTGCTTGTACAGATCTATTAGGCGACCTGTAGTACCAATTAAAATATCAACGCCTTTTTCTAGTTGTGCACGTTGTTTTTCGTAATCTTCGCCACCATATACTAAACCTAAGTTAAGATTACAGTGCGGCGCTAAAATTTTTGCATCTTTGTGTATCTGAATCGCAAGCTCCCGAGTTGGGGCCATGATCAGGGCTCTTGGATGTTTACTAGGTGCTTTGCTAGATTGTAATAACCGATGGCATGTGGCGGTTAAAAACGCCAACGTTTTGCCTGTACCTGTTTGTGCTTGGCCCGCAATATCGCGCCCTTCACAAATAAACGGTAGGCATTTAGCTTGAATGGGTGTGCAATATTCAAACCCACTTTCGGTTAACCCGGCAACCACTTCCGGTGCAATAGCAAAGTCTGAAAACTTTTTATCGGTCAAATGTGTCTTAGTCATAGCGTTTAAGCATAACGTTTAAACTTGCAATAAGAAACAAGAGTGTTTAAATACGCACTAAATATTTCGCCTAACTAAACCGGAGAGCGCAATGAGCGAGAAAATAATCCAAATTACCGACGATAGCTTTGAAGCTGACGTATTACAATCAGACAAACCTGTACTAGTAGACTTTTGGGCTGAATGGTGCGGACCGTGTAAAATGATCGCCCCAATTCTAAGCGAAGTTGCTGAGGAATTTGATGGCCGTGTAACGATTACTAAATTAAACATTGACCAAAACGCAGGTACTCCACCTAAATTTGGTATTCGTGGTATTCCTACACTACTACTTTTCAAAGATGGTCAAGTGGCTGCAACTAAAGTAGGCGCACTATCAAAAACACAATTAGTTGAGTTTTTAGAAAACAACATCTAAGTGTAAATTTATAAAAAAAGGGCGCTCAGCCCTTTTTTTATTATTTATTTTACAGAAGTACTGGACGCTGCAGTAATGACCTGCTAGTTTATAAAGCCAACTAATCCTTAGTTATATTCAACAAACCTCACTCAACGATCTAATAAAGCGATTTTGAGTATGACAACTGTAATAAAGAACCCACCAATATGCATTTACGCGAATTAAAAGACAAGTCTATAAAAGAGCTTGTAAACTTAGCTGAGTCCATGGGGCTCGAAAACGTAGCCCGCTTAAGAAAGCAAGACATTATTTTTGCTATTCTTAAATCCCATGCCAAAGGCGGAGAGAATATCTTCGGCGGTGGTGTATTAGAAATTTTGCAAGATGGTTTTGGCTTTTTAAGATCATCAGAAGCTTCTTACTTAGCTGGCCCAGATGATATTTATGTATCTCCAAGCCAAATTCGCCGTTTTAGTATGCGTACTGGCGACTCTATTTCAGGTCTTATTCGTCCGCCGAAAGATGGTGAGCGTTACTTTGCTTTACTTAAAGTAAACGAAGTTAATTTTGATAAACCTGAAAACTCTCGCACTAAAATACTTTTTGAAAACCTGACACCACTACATGCAAACGAACGTTTTCGTATGGAACGTGGTAACGGCAGTAAAGAAGATATTACCGCACGAGTTCTTGATTTAGCGTCACCCATTGGCCGCGGCCAACGTGGTTTATTAGTAGCACCGCCAAAAGCGGGTAAAACCATGTTGCTACAAAATATTGCGCAATCAATCACACATAACCACCCTGATGTTACATTAATGGTTTTACTTATTGATGAACGTCCGGAAGAAGTGACTGAGATGCAACGCCTAGTAAAAGGTGAAGTTATTGCATCAACATTCGATGAACCAGCATCTCGCCATGTACAGGTTGCTGAAATGGTTATCGAAAAAGCAAAGCGCTTAGTTGAGCACAAAAAAGACGTGGTGATTTTACTTGATTCAATCACACGTTTAGCACGTGCTTACAACACCGTTATTCCATCATCAGGTAAAGTATTGACCGGTGGTGTAGATGCTAATGCATTACATAAGCCTAAACGTTTCTTTGGTGCTGCACGTAACGTTGAAGAAGGCGGTAGCTTAACAATTATTGCGACTGCGCTTATTGATACCGGCTCTAAAATGGATGAAGTTATCTACGAAGAGTTTAAGGGTACGGGTAACATGGAACTACACCTTAACCGTAAAATTGCGGAAAAACGTGTATTCCCAGCTATCGACTTTAACCGTTCTGGTACGCGTCGTGAAGAATTACTTACTAAGCCTGATGAGCTCCAAAAGCTGTGGATTTTACGTAAGATAGTCCATGACATGTCAGAAATTGATGCCATGGAATTTTTAATCGATAAACTATCAATGAGTAAAACCAACGATGAGTTTTTTGATTCGATGAAACGTCAGTAATCTGAACGCTGGTGAAATAAACATTTTTAAATAAAAAAGACACCAGATGGTGTCTTTTTTATTTTTAGAGTAAATCAGCTTATCCGTATTGCTTAAGCAGTACCAGCAAGTCATTTACTAATGTTGTTAACTTTTGAGTGTTAATTTGTGACTGAAGTAATTCATCATCTAGTGCTTTTGCCACTAATGCTATTTCTTTAAACTCAAACATTTGTGCCGCACCTAAAACTCGGTGGCTATCTTTTTGCAGCGATTTATAATCTCCAACTTTAAAATGCTGTTCAATTAGCTCACTTTCTGTAATCAGGCTTTGTTTAAAACTCGCTACTAAATCACTCATATCTACATGGATACTTTCTGTCGATGAATCCTCATTTGCTGAGCTTAAGTATTTAGCTAAAACAGTGTAAAAAGATTCTTTGTCTATTGGTTTTGCTAAATAATCGCTAAAACCAAGTGATAAGTAGTGGTCAATCTCGTGGCTCATGGCATTGGCCGTTAACGCTAAAATAGGCTGCTCATAGCCACATTGTTTGAGTAGTTCAAACGCAGAAATACCATCCATAACAGGCATTTGAATATCTAAAAGCACCAAATCCGGATACAGTTTTAAACTTTGCTCTACGGCTTGCTCACCATTTTCAACGGCAATCACTTCAAGTCCTAGGGAGTGTAAATAACGACTGATCAGTTTGCGGTTATCACTGTGATCCTCAGCAAGCACCACCTTACCGGATAACAACCTATGCCCTGCAGCCGATTTAGCCTGCATATCATCGTGGCAAACTTGCTCTTCAACTTGTATACAAGGCAAATAGAACGAAAACTCACTGCCCTTCTTAAACTCACTCTGCACGCTAATATAGCCACCCATCATCGCTGCTAACTGCTGCGACAAACTCAAGCCCAAACCGGTACCGCCAAAACGTCGGCTAATGCTGTTATCTGCTTGACTAAAGCATTCAAAAATAAGCTTAAGCTGTGAGGAGCTCATACCAATTCCGGTATCTTGAATACAAAAGAGCAGCCCTTGATCCGTTTTGCTAACAGCAATTGTTACGTGCCCCTTATGAGTAAACTTAATGGCATTGGCGCATAAATTAATAAGTATTTGTTTTACTCGAGTTAAATCTAGCCGCGTAAAATAGGTATCACCTAACTGACTCTCTAATATCAGTGACAAGCCTTTCGCTTTAGTTTGTGGAGAAAACATAGCATGAACATCGTTGATCAATTGCACCATATCAAAACAGCTAATGTTAAGTTCTAGCCTGTTTGCTTCAATTTTACTTAAATCAAGCACATCATTAATCAGGCTTCTTAAATGCTCACTTTGTCGTTGTATTACCCTAAGCTCATCTTGTAATTGCTCAGCCTTATACTGACCACTAATAAGATCATCTGTTTGCGCCAAAATAGCGGTTAATGGCGTTCTAATTTCATGGCTTATATTCGCTAAAAACTGGCTTTTAACCTCGTTAGCTTCACGCAGCTCTTGCGCCACACTTTGCAACTCTTTGGTGCGCTGTTCAACTTGCTCGCTCAGCTTTAACTTCGCTTGTTTTTCTGTCCGGCGTTTATAAACAGCAATTACTGTAATTAAAATCAATATGGCAACAATCACTAATAAGAATGTCAGCTGTGAACGTTTAGCTATTTGTAATTCTTGTAAGTATTGTTGCTGTTTTAATTGTTTAATTTCTTGGTTTAGCTGATTTGATTCAAACTGAATTTGAAATTGACTGACCGCTTTTGAGGCTTCTTCGGTATTAACACTGCGCTGATAATCAACATACTGTTGATGCAAACTTAACGCTTTTTCATAATCCCCTAAGCTAGCATGGATCAGCGCTTCAACCCCCAAACCGTCTTTTATGCGCATGCCATTATTATACTCTTTGGCAAGCGTAATTGAACGCTCTGAGGTTTCTTTGGCATTTTCTGTATCGCCTTGCACAAATTGAACAGTCGATAACACGTGTAAGGCAGCCGCTAGTAACGACTTATTATCAGCCTCAAGTGCAAACTGTTGCCCTGCATTAGCATGATATAACGCGACATCAAATTTATTTAATTTAAGATTAATTGTGGCTAAATTGGTGTGCTTAGTCGAAAGCTGAAAGGCGTTATTAACACTTTGATAGTAGCGCAAAGCTAATTGGTTGTAATGCAACGCTAACTGGTACTGCCTCGATTCAGTGTACGCCACACCCATGTTACCGTATACCTGTGCAACCCCATCGTCATCACCAAGCTCTTGAAAAACTTTTAAAACCTCACGATACATCTCAAGCGCGGACTCATACCGAGAGAGACGAATATAAATACCGGCAATATTATGTAATATATCGGCTTTATCTTGTGCGCTCCCCTCTTTTTCATAAATGACTTTGGCTTGCTGATAATAATCGAGGGCTAGCTCCATGTTATACATATCAAAGTAAGCGAGCCCAATATTACTGAGTAAGTTAGCCTGTTTAATCGGGCTTTTAAGGGTAACGGCAATGTTTAACGCGCGATTATAATCAACGACCGCTTGTTGCACTAACCCTTGATAATAAAGCACCACGCCTTGCATTTTAATTGCACGAAAATAAAGTTTTGGCTGTTCTTTGAGGGTGCTATTCGCCTCTAGTAATTTAAAATACTTTAGTGCATTAGCTAAATCACTCTGTGTAAACGCCAGCTCCGCTAAGTCACTGTAAATGGTCACGCGTTGTAAATTTGGAAGATCAGGGTTAGCTAATATGTCTGTTGCAAGGCGGTGCTTTTTAGTCCATGTTTGCTCAAGATCGAACTGCTCAAACAAACTTGTCTGCTCATTGGATAAAGCGTCGTTTGATGCACCACTCAGTACAACCAAAAGACCAATAAAGCAGATGCGCTTTAACCGAGTCAGCATAAAAATATCCTTTAATCCTTGCTAGCCATAATAAAATGACACCCAAACAATATGTAAACATCTAATTTAGACCAATATAAAACAGGCATTCACGCCCACTCCTTGGGGTTTAATGTTACTTAGGTGTATGATAATTTGTTCAAGATACACCAATTAATAGATTGTAAACAATGCTTAACCCACTGATAGATGAGATTTTTGAACTATTAATCAATAATAAAGTGTGGATGGTTCATACTTTAGCATCGGAACTAAAAGAACGTGGGTTACTTGATACCTTAGCAGCTGATCCTGGGCGTGATTTATTTAAACGTAATTTTTTAATTATGAATGCACTTTATCAGTTACAGCAGCAAGTTATGCCAAAACAGCAGCTACTGATTAAAAGTTTACATATTGAGCTGGTAAGCGACCCTCGCCAAAACCAACTTCACCCAAACGATCCGCTGCGTGACTACTACTTAAACTGGCAAAACTTTGAAACATCAACAGCAGAAATTAACGCATTATTAGATAGCTTTTGGCAACGTTTCAGTAAGCCTAAACAACATGAAGCGCCTTTAAGTGCTCAGCAACATCAGCAATTAATCGCTCGCTGGCAATTAGTACAACCAATTACCTTAAAAACATTACAAAAGCGTTGGCGACAACTAGCCGTTCAGCATCATCCAGACAAACAAGGGGGTGATAATGAAGTGTTTAAACAATTAAAAATGGAATATGAGCAACTCAAGGCGAGCTGCTCATCTTAAAACGTAAAACTAGCGCGTCAGGCGACGAGCACGGATTTTACGCCCTTTAATATTGCCTTCGGTTAATTTACGTAACGCGGGTTTAGATGAGTTACGCTCTACCGCGACAAAAGCCACGTTATCAAGTACATTAATTTTACCCACTTGGCGCCCTGCTATACCATCTTTACCTGTTAATGCCCCTAAGATATCACCCGCGCGCACTTTTTGCTTTTTACCCGCATCTATCATCAATGTCACCATTTCTGGCTTGTAAGGAGGCTTATCTAATAGGTTATAAGATGGCATTGGCTCAGGGGTAAAATCACGCTCATAGTGGTCACCAATTTGCGCTACTTTAAATTGCTCAGCATCACCGTAAATAGAACACGCAATGCCTTTTTTGCCCGCTCGCCCGGTACGCCCTACACGGTGAACATGCGTTTGTGGATCATGCGCTAAGTGATAGTTAATTACCATGTCCATATCATCAATATCTAAGCCGCGTGCTGCTACATCGGTTGCCACTAAAATAGACGCACTCTTATTGGCAAAATGAATCAGTGTACGCTCACGGTCACGCTGCTCTAAATCGCCATGCAATGCAACGGCGCTGAAGCCTTCATCGGCTAAATCATCACATACTTGCTGTGTTTCTACCTTGGTATTACAAAACACCACACAACTTTGTGGGGTAAATTTAAGTAATAGTAATTTAAGGGTTGGATAACGTTGCTTATTATTATCCATTTTATAGAAGTATTGCTTGATAGTGCTTTTTTCTTGCTGCTCTTCTACTTTAATCATTTCAGGGTTGCTCAGAACACGCTTTGCAATGGCTTCGATTGATTTTGGAAAAGTCGCGCTAAATAACAATGTTTGACGATTTGTTGGAATACACTCAATTATGGCATCGAGGGTGTCTTGAAAACCCATATCAAGCATTTGGTCGGCTTCATCAAGTACCAGCGTTTCAACATCATCTAAGCGCAATGTACCTTTACGAATATGGTCGTCAACTCGCCCTGGTGTACCTACAATAATATGCGCACCATGTTCAAGTGAGCCAATTTGAGGACCAATTGATACCCCGCCACACAAAGTTAAAATTTTAATATTATGAATACCGCGTGCTAATTTGCGCATTTCAACAGCCACCTGCTCTGCAAGCTCACGGGTTGGGCACAGCACTAACGACTGGATACGAAAGCGTTTAACATTCAGCTTGGCTAAAACGCCCAGACTAAATGCCGCTGTTTTACCTGAGCCTGTTTTCGCTTGGGCAATAATATCTTTACCACTTAAAACAGGAGGCAGGCTTTGTGCCTGTACAGGAGTCATTTGGGTGTAGCCGAGTGTTGATAAATTATCAACTAACCCAGAAGGTAAGGCCAACGATGAAAAAGCAGTTGCAGTCACAGTAAATTCCATAGCAAAAAAATAACTTGAGAAAAGTCTCAATAAATATGCGGCTAATAATAGCAGATTTAACAATTAGCAACCATTAACAACGCACGATAAAAAGTGCAAATAAAGATATTGCAAATGATAGTTATTTTCATTAAGATCTGCGGCGTTTTACTATTCTAATAACTCTAAGCCGGAAGCTACTAATGAAACTTAACCCACTTTTTATCGCACTTTTAGCCAGTACCTCTGCAAATGTATTCGCTAACACCGCAAATATAGAGCGCATTGAAGTAAAAGGCAGTTACTTCAACGACTACAAAGTAGATAATGCCAGTGGGGCAATGAGAACCTCAACCTCATTACTCGATACCGCACAATCAGTCACTGTTATTACAGATACAATTGTAAATGAGCAACTAGCAACCACCTTAGGTGAAGTACTAAGTAACGATGCGAGTTTAACGCCAGGATCTAAGCAACGTAATCGTGAAGTATTTAACTTACGTGGTTTTGAGTTAAGTTCATCAACCGGCTACCTGCGTGATGGCCACCAGCATTGGTCGCACTATCAACAACCCATTGAAATTTTAGAGCAAGTTGAAGTAATTAAAGGACCATCGAGTATTTTGTACGGCCAATCGGGCCCTGGCGGCTTAGTAAATATGGTGACCAAAAAGCCAACCGCACAAACGTTATTTAATGCCAGTGCCGATGTCGATCAACATGGCTCAACTCGCTTTATGCTTGATGCTGGCGGCGCATTGACTGAAGCTGAAGATTTACGTGCCCGTGGCGTATTAGTAAAACAAGACGTTGAATACTGGCGTGAGTATCAAAACGGTGATAACCGCGAACGCGATCGTTTTTTAGGTGCATTAGTGGTTGATTACGATATTAGCGATAACGCCTTAGTACGTGTTCACTATGACCGTACCGATGACGAAGCAGGTCTAGATACGGGGGTTTGGATCGATAATGATGCTAATATCATTGGTAACGATAAAACAATTCGTGACATGTCTTGGGCCTTTACCGATATCACCGTTGAAAACATGGGCATTGATTTTATGGTGTTTTTAACCGACAACTGGCACGTAAATTTAGGCTACAACGAGCAAACATTTGAACGCCAACGCTTTGAGTCAGCACCACGTAAGCCAAGTGACTTTATCGAAGGCGATAGTTATCAGTCACGCCCTTACGATCGCTTTGATGATTGGCAGTTTAAAACTGCTTTTATCGACTTTATTGGCGAATTTGAAACCGTGGGTGTGCATCATCAATTACTTGTAGGCGTTAACTCACTGGATTATTACTATGGCCAATTACGCACATCTGCTGATACGATTAATTTTTCTGCCGGTCAAAATGAGCCTAATCGCCCTAATATAAGTTACAAATCAGATGATACTGTTAGCTCATCTGCCTACGACTACTACGGGATTTATATCCAAGATTTGATTTCGTTCTCGCCTAAATGGCAACTATCACTAGGTGGTCGTTACGATAAACAAAATAAAGAAAACAGCAATAACGAATCGTTCGTACCTAAGGTCGGCGTACTTTACCATCCAAATGCCTCAGCAACCGTATATGCAAGTTACTCGGAAGGGTTTGAGCCGCAAAACGAAACATTAGAAAATGAAAATGATGTTAATAATGGCATGAAACTCGATGCCATTACCTCTGAGCAACGAGAAGTTGGGGTTAAATGGCAACTGTTTGATGATCGATTAATGCTCAGCGGCGCCCTATTTGATATTAGTAAAACAGGCACCTTAGTGAGCGAAAATCTGATTAACCCTATTGGTGATATAACCAGCATAACCACGCAAGCAGGTGAACAACGCCATAAAGGCTTTGAACTTTCTGCACAAGGTGCTGCTACCGATCGTTTATTTGTTATGGCATCAACCATGTATTTAGATGCTAACTATGAACGAGATGAAGAATTAGAAGGTAAGCGCCCAACCGATGCACCAAAGTGGTCTGCCTCACTTTGGACCCGTTATGAACTCAACGACGCCATTGCTTTTAATGCCGGCGCTTTTTATGAAGGTGAACGTTTTGCCGATAATGCCAATACAGTAACAAAACAGGGATATACCCGTGTTGATGTTGGCGCAACCTACGCACTTAAGGTAAGTAATACAGATATTAACCTGCGTTTAAACATTGAAAACTTATTCGATAAAAACTACCTAGCCGGTGGTGGATTAAATAACGTGACGGTAGGTGAAGGCACAAACGTGCGTTTAGCAGCGCAATTTAGCTTTTAAATACAAACTTTAAAAACCCATAGCCCACCTCAATTTGAGGTGGGCTTTTTTTTGAACTGACTTTTGAACCCACTGAATAGCCTACTCATCTCATCTATTTTTTATCCTCTTTGTTACATGCTTTAATGGTGTTAATCATTACAAAGGCTCTCTGAATATGAAACAATTGCTCACAGCACTCCTATTTACCACCAGCATGACGGTAAGCGCCAACAACAGTGAATTCACTACAAAACAGCTACAACAAGTAGATGAGGTGCGCACCACCGCCTTTAAAAGTGATTTAAGCTATCAATTACTAGAATCACTCACCACTGAAATAGGCCCGCGCCTACCAGGCACCGAAAACGATAAGAAAGCCGTTGCTTGGGCAAAAGCAAAGTTTGATGAATTGGGCTTTGATAAAGTCTGGTTAGAAGAAGCAACCTTCCCTGAATGGCGTCGCTATAGCGAAAGCGGAAAAATACTCACTCCAAGCGAGCAACCTCTGCATTTAACAGCACTGGGTAACAGCATTAGTACACCCAAAGAGGGGATCAACGCACCTGTCGTCTTATTCGAAACCCTTGACGAATTAAAAGCTGCACCGGCGAATAGCTTAAAAGGTAAAATTGCTTATATTAATTACCATATGAACCGTGATATTGACGGCAATGGTTATGGCCCCGCGGTAAAAGCCCGTGCTACCGGAGCAATTGAAGCGGCTAAAAAAGGCGCCGTTGCCTATATGATGCGCTCAGTTAGCACTGGCCACCATCGCTTTGCACATACCGGCGGTAGCTATTATAAAGAAGGGGTAACTAAAATACCTAACGTGACTATTGCCAATCCTGATGCTGACCAAATAGCACGATTAGTCGCATTAAACAAAGACGTGTCGGTTAATATTAATGTACAAACCGAAAACCTAGGCGAGGGCACTGGTTATAACGTCATTGGCCAATTTAATGGTACTGAAAACCCTGAGCAATATGTACTTATTGGTGGGCACTTAGATTCGTGGGATTTAGGTACTGGCGCTCTGGATGATGGCGCTGGCGTTGCCTTAACCATGGCAGCAGCAAAGCATATTAGTGATGTAAAACGTCCTAAGCGCAGTATTCGCGTTGTGCTTTTTGCAGCTGAAGAACTCGGCCTTTGGGGCGCAAAAGCGTATTTTGCAAAGCATAAAAATGAGCTTAATAACATTGTGGCTGCTGCAGAGTCTGACTTTGGTGCTGATGTAGTTTATGGCTTTGAATCAAATGTAAACGCAGCTTCACTGCCAGTAGTGCGCGCGATTGCCAAAGAACTTGCGCCATTAAATATTGAATACATTGGCCAAAATGAAGCTAAAGGCGGACCCGATCTCATCCCATTTAAAAATGCAGTCTCTGCGCCTATTTTTGAACTGGCACAAGATGGTACTGACTACTTTGATTACCACCATACAGCGGATGACACCCTTGATAAAGTGACACCCGCTAAACTTCGTCAAAACACCGCTGCTTATGCTGTATTTGCGTTAATGGCCGCCGACGCTAAAACGACCATTAAACCAAAAGCACGCACTAAAGAGTAACTGACATAATTACTTACAGTTTGCTGCTTTAACTAATACGCTCATTGTTTTAACTTAAAGAGAATTAAAACAGGGAGCGTATTTTCATGCTGCTTTTCAATACCAGTGAGTCTTTTCCTCATTTTACACAAGTACAGTGCTGCCCTAATTGCAAAAGTAACAGCTATCACTTAGTTAACCAAAGCCGCTTTTTGCGCTTTACTATTCTTCCTATAGTTCCGATAAAGTTGAGCTATAAACGCGAGTGCTATCAATGTGGACATTGTGAGCCTACAAGCATTAAAAAGTTACCCCTGTTCGAAAAGCTAAGCCTACCCAAATACTGTATTGGGTTAGTTTTATTGCTGTGGGTATTGTTATTTTTTTACAAAAAACACCTTAATGCTGAGGCACTAAAACAAAGTTATTTAACCAACCCCAAAGCCTACGATACCTATTTAGTAAAGGCCGATAAATTCACTCATGAACCGTGGACACTGACTAATTTAAAAGTCGCGCAAGTGCTGAGCTTTGATCAGCAATTTATAACGTTTCAGGTGAGTAATTACAGCTATAAGCGCAGCAGCGCTATAACCACAGCAATGCGTGCCAGTTTATTAGTGCAAAGAGATTACTTTTCGTCTAAAACCATCACCCTGCCTCGTAATGAAATAAAACGCTTATACAAGGATGACATTATATTCGACGTACTGCGCCCCTATGCAAATAGTTTATATGGTGGATTTGTGATGTTTCCGCCACAGCCAAAACCTTTATATAAAGGAGTAAAGCTCGATAAAAATAATCAACAAGGAATTATGTACCACAAAGATGGGCAATACGATGAGGCGCTAGAAAGCTTTACTCTTGCAGCGCAAACAGGTTCTCAATGGGGGCAACTAAATCTGGCGCAAATGTATCGCGACGGGCAAGGCACAGAGAAAAACGCCCCACAAGCTATTTATTGGTATAAAAAAGCCATTGCTCAAGGTAATAGCAAAGCTAAACACGAGCTTGAGCAATTATGTAAAAGTGCACAATGTGAATAATGTAAAGTAGCGCGATTACGCCGCGCTACTATGGGTTTTAAAGAGCTTAGTATAGGTTACATGCATAATAACAATAACCAAACCCGCAACCACACCAAGTAAGCCATCAAATACTAAAGGGGCTAGCATCTCACCTACCCCACCTAAAGTTGACTGGGCGTAATGTGTGATATCAATCTGCGTATGATGCAGTAACTCAACACCATGCACTAAAATTCCACCCCCCACTAAAAACATGGCGATTGTACCTGCAAAGGCTAAAAACTGCATAAGTCGGGGAGCTGCTGCAAGTAGGCCTTTACCCAGTAATTCTTTAAATTTATTTGCAGAGAGTTTTGATTGGTTAAGTAAATACAATCCAGCATCATCAAGTTTTACAATTCCAGCTACCAGTCCATAAACACCAATTGTCATGATGATGGCAATAACACTTAGCACCAGTGCTTGATTCATTAACGTAGCCCCAGCCACAGTCCCTAAGGTAATTACAATAATTTCAGCAGACAGAATAAAGTCAGTACGAATAGCACCTTTTACTTTTTGCCTTTCATATTCAACTAAATCTAACTTTTCATCATCATCTATCGTTTCCTCATGAAGAGGTAAAAAGCGAGCAAATACTTTTTCAGCGCCTTCAAAACATAAAAATAAACCACCCATCATTAAAAGTGGCGTAATTAGCCAAGGCAACCACACACTAATTAATAACGCAGCAGGGACTAATATCGCTTTATTTAAAAACGACCCTTTTGCCACCGCCCATACTACCGGCAGCTCTCTATCGGCAGTGACCCCTGTAACTTGCTGCGCATTGAGCGCCAAGTCATCTCCTAGTACGCCTGCCGTTTTTTTAGTCGCAACTTTGCTCATAGTCGCAATATCATCAAGTAAGGTCGTTATATCATCAAGTAATGTTAAGAGGTTAGTGCCAGCCATGATATTCCCTAGCTAAAAATAAGAGCTTAAACATAACGTAAAGCCTTATTTTCACCAACGGTTAATTTAGCTTTGCTAAGCTCTCAATTAACCAAGCGACTAAATAAGTAAAACACAGCCTAATGAAACACTACGCCATTACTATTGCTTTAATAGCCCTGGTTGCATGCAATGAGCAACCCATTACAACAAACTATATGTGCGATAATACCGCTGCACAGCTAGATATTATTAGCAACAAACAGGCGACGCTCCGCTTTAATAAGCATGATTATTTATTAACTCATGAGGTGAGTGCTTCTGGTAGCAAATATATTAATACCAAGGTACTGTTTTGGAGTAAGGGCGAGCAAGCTATGCTAATAATTGATGGAAAAAAATACCAATGCATAAGCAATTAACCATTAACTAACAACATATTAAAAAACTTGCTACACTAACAAAAGTCTTAATATTGTTGATAAAGTTATGCATTCTATCGCTATAAAACATAAAATAATTTTAGCCTTTTCAGCTATTGGCCTGTTAATGCTCACCAGCTGCATATTTTTTTACTGGTCACTCCATCAAATCAGTACCACTAATTCGCGCATAGAAACGTTAGCGGTTCCGGTACAGCAAGCGAGTAAAGACCTGCGTTTATCGCTACTTTCAATTACTAAATTTAACGCCATTGCTTACAGCCAAACTAAACTTGATTTACTGCTGCAAAATAAAAAGCAAGCACACGCAGAGCAAACACAGTTTTTTAATAAATTAGAGACGCTAAAAGCACAAGTTGCCAAGCAACAAAGTATGCAAACATTACTTGTTACTATTCATAATGACTTCACTGAGCTAAATACAATAAGCAACGACATGCTTGCAGCAAAAGAGCAACGCTTTAAGGCGCAAAGTACCGCCGCAGCACTGACAGTTACCTTTAATGAACAGCTTCGCGATCTGAGTAACCAATTACTTGATATAGAGCTTATAAACGTAGCAGGCAACCAGCAATCGCTTTTAAATGCAGTCTTTGGCACAGCGACTCGAATTGATGATTTATTATTTACTCTAAACAATAATGTCAAAGGCATCGGGCAAGTAACCACCTCTGAAGATATCAATGCCCACCAACAGGACACTTCTTTTTTACTCGATAATATTCAATCTAATCTTAGTTATTTAGAGCAACAAGCCTCTCCTATTGCAAATAAGCTCAACGCCAATGAGTTAATAGCGGCGTTTAACGATTTAAGCAGCCTATTAAATAATCCTGATGGGCTGTATGCATTGCAGAACACTGTACTCAATAGCAAAGACAAGGTTGATCAGCGGTTTGAAAGTTTTCAACATGCTTTTATCATTATAGAAAATCAGCTAATTGAGCTTAATAAACTTGCAGACACGCGCTTTAACTCCCTGCAAGAGAGCGCTAAGTCAGCAATCAATACCGGCTCTAGCTTAGTTATTATTATTGCTTTTGTTTTAATTGTTTTGCTGGTTATTATTTCAGTGTTTACTACTAACGCCATGCTAAAACCACTTAAAAAGGTGAATAAAGAACTCGCACGCATAGCCTCAGGTGACTTTTCACAGCGTAGTAATCCTCTAAGTAAAGACGAATTTGGTACCTTACTGCATAATACCAATAAGCTTTGTGATGATTTAACTCACCTAATAAAAGGGATCAGTAACGACGCCTACGAACTCGATAATTCAGCCATTCAAACCAGTGA
Source organism: Pseudoalteromonas sp. ND6B (assembly GCF_000764215.1). Lineage (NCBI taxonomy): Bacteria > Pseudomonadati > Pseudomonadota > Gammaproteobacteria > Alteromonadales > Pseudoalteromonadaceae > Pseudoalteromonas > Pseudoalteromonas sp. ND6B. The sequence continues at coordinate 68,691 of NZ_JQFL01000049.1, read as the reverse complement.
AAAAGGGCAACAAATGACCATCGTTGCTAAGCAACAGCTGGAACGCAGCGCACAAGCAACCTCATTAGCGCAACGTATGCTACAAAGCTCACAAGCCGTTTACGAACAAGCGCAGAGTACCTCAAATGAAATAACGAATGCCTCGCAGTTTGCAAATGATGTCAATGACATTGCAAACAACAATAGCCAAAGTATTGAATCTCTTTTAAGCCGCCTAGATAAAGCCGTCAGCAGCACCGAGGAGCTTGCACAATACACCCAACTGATTGGCGCGATTGTTGATACGATTAGCAGTATTGCAGAGCAAACCAATTTGCTAGCGCTTAATGCGGCCATTGAAGCAGCAAGAGCCGGTGAACATGGTCGAGGATTTGCCGTAGTGGCCGATGAAGTGCGTTCGCTTGCAGCACGAACACAAAGCTCCACTAGCGAAATAACCACCATGATCAACACACTACAACAACATACTCAGACTACCCAAGCTGAAATAAATGATGGTCAACAACAAGCCAAACATTGTGTTGAAAACAGTACTGAACTAAATGCAGCCGTTGAGCGTATCAAAAGCACGTTAGTATCGGTCAATGCAATGAGCAAAGACATTGCCCATGCATCGCATGAACAACTTGCAAACAGCACTGATATCCAACAAATAATGGCTAAGGTAACCGATCATGCCACCTTAAATGCCGACAATGCGACGACCCTAGCAAGCGAAAGTGAAGATGTTAATCAACTTGCACACTCTTTAAAAGGTGCGGTAGAGCGCTTTAAGTTTTAAGTGCAAGTAATGACTTGGCTTGCATGAACTGGGTATAATACTTTTAACTTTTTGCTAAGTAACGGCCCACAATGAAATACAAAGATCTACGCGATTTTATCGATTTACTTGAAAAGCGAGGCGAATTAAAACGCATCAGCCAAGAAATCGACCCGTATCTTGAGATGACCGAAATTGCCGATCGCACACTGCGTGCTAAAGGCCCCGCTTTATTATTTGAAAACCCGAAAGGGTATGACATGCCTGTTCTAGCTAACTTATTTGGTACACCTAAGCGTGTAGCAATGGGCATGGGCCAAGAAGATGTCAGTGAATTACGTGAAGTTGGTAAGTTATTGGCATTTTTAAAAGAGCCAGAGCCACCAAAAGGCATTAAAGAAGCCCTTGGACAAATTCCGGTATTTAAGCAAGTCCTTAATATGCCAGCCAAAGAAGTAAAAAAAGCGCCTTGCCAACAAGTTATTTTACAAGGTAACGATGTTGATTTAACCAAGCTTCCTATTCAGCATTGCTGGCCTGGTGATGCTGCGCCTTTAATTACTTGGGGTTTAACCGTTACCAAAGGGCCTTATAAAAAGCGTCAAAATTTAGGGATTTACCGCCAGCAGTTACTTGGCAAAAATAAAATTATTATGCGTTGGTTATCTCATCGTGGTGGCGCGCTTGATTTTCAAGAGTGGTGCAAAGAACACCCTGGTGAGCCGTATCCGGTATCAGTGGCATTAGGGGCTGATCCTGCCACAATTTTAGGGGCGGTTACTCCGGTCCCCGATACATTAAGCGAATATGCTTTTGCCGGTTTATTGCGTGGCAGTAAAACGGAAGTGGTTAAGTCTATTTCGAATGATTTACAAGTACCGGCCAGCGCAGAAATCGTGCTTGAAGGGCATATTATGCCAGGTGAAATGGCACCTGAAGGCCCTTATGGCGACCATACGGGTTACTATAATGAAGTCGATGACTTTCCCGTTATGACAGTCACTCATATTACTCATCGTAAAGACCCTATTTATCACAGTACCTTTACGGGTCGTCCGCCTGATGAGCCAGCAATTTTAGGGGTGGCTTTAAACGAAGTATTTGTGCCAATTTTACAAAAACAGTTTCCAGAAATCGTTGATTTTTATTTACCGCCAGAGGGCTGCTCGTACCGTATGGCCGTGGTTACGATGAAAAAACAATACCCCGGGCACGCCAAGCGCGTAATGATGGGGGTTTGGTCATTCCTACGACAGTTTATGTACACTAAATTTGTTATTGTCTGCGACGATGACATTAACGCCCGAGATTGGAACGATGTAATATGGGCTATTACTACCCGTATGGATCCTGCACGCGACACCACGTTAATTGAAAACACGCCAATAGACTATTTAGACTTTGCATCGCCTGTCTCTGGCCTTGGTTCAAAAATGGGCATGGATGCAACCAACAAATGGCCTGGCGAAACAACCCGTGAGTGGGGCGAACCTATTGTTATGGATCAAGCCACTAAAGATCGCGTTGATGAACTTTGGGATAGCCTAGGTATTCTTTAACGACTTTGGTCTAGGCTATAAACTCACCCTGCGGATATGCTACTATTGCTCAAATAAAGTGCGTATCCGCTAATTTAAGGTAAAACATGCAAACATTACACGCTGACGTTGTTTCTATCAGTCCACTAACAGAATTTGTTCATAAAGTTATTTTAAAGCCGCAGCAACCCGTCACATTTGAAGCTGGCCAATATTTACAATTGGTTTTAGGTGAAAAAGATAAACGTGCGTTTTCAATTGCAAGCCGTCCTTCACAAACGGATGCTTTAGAATTACATATTGGTGCTTCAGTTGCTGACTCATATGCTATGCAATCGCTAGAGCACCTTCGTAGTGCCCACAATAATAATCAAACCGTGACTATTGAAGCGGGCTTAGGTGTTTCTCAACTACGTTTGCAGTGCGAGCGCCCCATTATTTTACTTGCTGGCGGCACAGGCTTCTCTTACGCAAAATCAATGGCCGATCACCTTGCTGAAATAAATTGTCAGCGCCCAGTGCTATTTTATTGGGGTGTTAAAGAAGAGTCTGCGCTGTATGCACACAGCGAAATGAAAGCTTGGGCAGATAGTCATAAGCACTTCGAATTTATTCCTGTGGTAGAAAATCCTACTGACAGCTGGACTGGCCATACTGGTTATGTGCATAAAGCGGTAATGGACGATATCATCTCGCTTGAACCTTACGATATTTACATGGCAGGTCGTTTTGACATGATAGGCATAGTGCGCGATGACTTTATTAGCCACGGTGCCATTCGCGAAAACATGTACGCGGATGCATTTGCTTTTATAAAATAACAGAAAATGCATCATTTTTAAGGCACCTTAGGGTGCCTTAATTGTTTTTATTGCCCGCCATTACCGCTGCGATGATTGTTATTACCTATTAAACTCATCAACATAAACAATTTCCTAAAATCCAATCTATAAACCATACTTTGTATAGAACATTCAGCGGGAGAAACCTAAATGCTAAATACAAAAGTAAAAGATTTTATGCAACACAAGTTGCCTCATATCACCCCTAATACAGAAATGACGACCGCCATTGCAGAACTACAAAAATTTAAATTGCTTGGTGCCCCAGTATTTGACGATAACAAGTTGCTAGTAGGTTTTATCTCTGAGCAAGAGCTACTTAAACCCCTAATGCAAAGCAGTTATTTTTGTGACGGTATGGTAAAAGTATCGCAGTTGATGCAAACAGAAGTTGTGACGGTCAGCGGTGATACCAATATCATGGAATTAGCAGAACAAATGCAACCCGGTAAGCCAAAGAATTACCCTGTGGTTGATGGTGACGTTGTAGTTGGCATGATCAGCCGTGCCGATATTTTAAAAGCACTTTATGATAATTACGTTAGCTGTCAAACTCACATATAAACAAAAATGCCACTGTAAACAGTGGCATTTTTTTATAGTACAGGTGATTAACGCTGTGCGACTTTGGTTTTGAGTGCCTGTTTATCTGCATCACTTAAATACGCAATCTCAAGTGCATTGGCTTGCGCTTTTTCCATATCAGCTTGCGATAAACCAGCTTGTGGCGCTGCAGTTGCATATTCGTACTCAATTTCAATCCCTTCAACAGCCGGATCATCGGTATTAATGCTGGCCAAAATGCCATGATCTAAAAACTGTTTAAGCGGATGCTTAGTTAAGTCATTTACTGTGCTGGTTTGAATATTGCTGGTTAAGCACGATTCAATACCAATATGGTTATCACGTAAATAATCCATTAGCGTTGAGTCTTCAATCGCTTTAACGCCATGCCCTATTCTGCTTGCGCCAAGCTCGTTTAATGCCTGCCAAATACTGGCAGCACCCAATGCCTCGCCAGCATGCACAGTAACCGCTAAATATGCATCGCGTACTTGTTTAAAGTGATCAACAAACAGTTCACCAGGGTAACCAATTTCGTCACCGGCTAAATCAACCGCGACCAAATCATTTTTAAAAGCAAGTAAAGCATCCAGCTCGTGTTGACAGGTTTTAACACCGTAAGTACGAGATAAAATACCAATTAAGTTTGCTTTAATATCAGCATCTTTTGTTGCACTTTTAATACCATCGACCACGGCTTCAACAACGCCCTGAGGATGTAAACCTTGGCTTTGTGCCATGTAGTAAGGGCTAAAACGTAGCTCTACGTAATCAAGGCCTTGCGCTTGTGCATCTTCAATGTTTTCTATTGCAATTCGTCTACAGGCATCGTAATCACCCAGTACCGTGACCCCCCAATCAAGCTTTTGTAAAAATGCCATTAGGTTTGGCTCAGGATCAATAACCTGAACATGAGGAATAAGTGCCTCAACATTATCTGCTGGTAAAGCTATATTAAACTGACGACCAAGTTCTAGTATGGTTTGCGCGCGTACATTCCCATCTAAGTGACGGTGAATATCTAGCAAAGGTATTTTTCTATTAATCATAGTAGCTACTCGGTTGAATTAAAATTGCGCGAATGATACGCAGGTACAGTAATATTTCAAGTGTAGAATATTTAAAATGGCGCTTGGAGGTCTTATGTCTGCCTTTTGTACAAAAATACGTGTTACTTATCTAAACGAGATAAATAATACCAAAGCGTTTTAAATAGCTCATCAGCTTCAATAGGCTTGGTCATGTAGCTATCCATTCCAGAGGCAATCGCTTTTTGAGCGTCTTGTTCGTGAGCGTTGGCGGATAAACCAATAATAGGTAAATCAAAAAAACCTAACTCATTACGAATCACTTTTGTTGCTTGTAAACCATCCATATTAGGCATTTGAATATCCATTAATACTAGGTCGTAGTTTTTTTCGCTAAGCATCGCAATCGCTTCTAAGCCATCATTTGCGATATCAGCAATACCGTGTTTAGTTTCTAAAATAGCACTTACAACATGTTGGTTTAATGGGTTGTCTTCCACTATAAGTAATTGATATTTTTCTAAAGAAATATTACTCACATCAATTTTTGATAAAGCATCAGCACTGTATTTGGCTTTTGGCAGCGATGAATGAACTGGTAAGCTAAAAGTAAACGTAGATCCATGCCCCTCACTGCTTTTTAAATCAATAGCCCCTCCCATCAATTCGACCAATTTTTTACAAATACTCAAACCTAAACCAGTACCACCGTACTGACGTGACGTTGAGCTATCTGCTTGAGAAAAGGGTTTAAAAAGCTGTTTTTGAGCTGCAGAGCTAATGCCAATCCCGGTATCGTTAACACTAAAATATGTCATTTTTGATGATTGCCAAATCTTTAACGTAATACAGCCCTTTGCGGTAAATTTTACTGCATTATTTAATAAATTAAGCAGAATTTGCTTTAAACGAATAGGATCGGTATTGAGAATTAAATGCGCATCGCTGTCATACTCTAATTTTAAAGAAAGCGATTTACTCTCCACCTCAAATTGCATTAAACCAACGATGTCCTCGGCTAATTGCTTGAGGTTCACAGGCTCTTGCATTAACTCAAGCTTACCGGCTTCCATTTTAGAAAAATCGAGTACATCGTTTAACACTCTTAATAATACACTTAGAGCACCATCAGCTTGCTCTATATAGCCTTTTGCTTGCTGCCAATCCTGTTGTTGTAGCGCTAAATAGTGCATACCCTTTATGCCATTTATTGGCGTGCGTATTTCATGACTCATGTTGGCTAAAAACTGACTTTTTATAGCACTGGCTTCATCGGCCTTTTGTTTTTCTTGGCGTAGCGTGAGTGTTTGCTTTGCCACTTGTTCGCGAATCCGAATATTGGTAGCCGTCACAGAGATCAAAAATATAATCAACAACCACACAAATAACATACCCACTATTTGCGCTAGCCAGTATATGAACCACGATGATTTTAAAACGGGTTGATGCAGCTCAACGCGCCACATTCGCTGACCAATTAGCAACTGATATTTTTTTAGTAACACCATAGAATGATGCTCTGCAATATAAAGTGCCTGCTGTTTTTCAGCATTATTAATATCAAAAAAACTAATCGCAATACGCTCATTAGAGTCAAACGACAGCGACTTAGAAAGTTTAGCTAAGCTAACTACGGCAACAACAAATCCTTTAAAATCGCCTTCTGTTACCGCATTTCCAAAAACGGGATACATAAAAAATACACTTAATTCTTCGTTATTCGGTATCAGTGCTGTCGGTTCACTGATCACCAATTCATTAAGTACTTTAGATTTAGTGAGTGCTGTGCGTACTTGCTCGTTTGAACCTAAATCAAACCCAACAATATCTTTCATTCCCCTAAGTGGGTTTATATATTTTACGGGGTAATAGAGCTCTCGATAGGGGGCTTTTTGCCATTGCCCATTCGCTGATTTTTGTTTGATAAACGGGTTTTCGCTATCAACTTGCTCAATCCATGATTGATACTCGGCACGAGAATCATCAGTAATCGCAGGAACCCATTTAAAAGCGAGTATTTCTTCACTGTAGCTTAATTGTTTAGCTGTAAACTGCGTAAACTCACTAAAACTAACGTCTTCACTATTTGCTAAAAAACCACTTAATAAAGATAGATGCGCAATGATCTCATCTAACTTTTGATTTATAGCGCTTTGAGTCGCAAGCACTTTCGTTTCTTGCTTTTGAGTGTCTTTTTGTTTTTTTACACTCGCTGCACCATAAAAACTAATACTAATAATCGCATAAATAAGTAATGCAGGAACAATAACTTGTAGCCGATGGCGCATCTCAGAATAGTGAAATACAGCTAATAGTAATGGGGTAAAAATTAATACGCCAATGCTGTCACCTATCCACCAAGTAATAAAATTATCCAGCGCATTCGCAGCAGGGATGATCTGGTTAAATACTAATAAACTCGTGCCAGCAATAGCGCCTATAACACAGCAGACAGGACCTGCGATTACTAAGCTTTGAATACTTAATTTTAACGATGAAAGGTCTAGAGGGGCTTTTATTACTTTTGTAATTATTTGCGCGCCAAGCCATGCTTGCAAAAAAGCAGCGAAGCTGAGGCCAACTGCATGTAACAAAATTTGCCAGTTTAAAATATCAGTAACATGGTCTAAATGAATTAAATTAATCAGTAAAGAACCAGCAATAATGCCTAAGTAAGCGCGATGGCGCCATAATAAAAAACTGGCTAGTGCAATGCCTGCAGGTGGCCAAGAAGCCACGGCATAACCGTCAACTGCGAGTAATAAATTACTAAGATAACCAGTAAAAAAATAAGCGCATGCAAGACTAAAAGAGAGTGTAAACACATTTTTCATAGCCTTCGCTCCTGCGCTTTTAATTATTGATTTATAAAATATAATCCATTATTGATAGAGCACAAGCGCCTTATCTAATTGTGCGCTGTGTTTATAGCTTAGTATAGCTTGTTGTCGATACTGTGATTTGTTATCACTATTAAGCGCTTTGTCGAATACTCGTGCAGCTAAGTCATAATCACCTTGGGCATTCGCTAAACACGCCAGCGCTAATAATAACGCGTTATTGTGCTCGTCTTTTTTCAACCGTTCTTGAATGCTTGATTGCAGCTTGTAAGCATTACTTGGCGCAGCTTCACGTAAAATGTCGGCAAGTTCAGTGTGGTGCTTAGCGTGTTTGAGCATTTTAATTAACTCGTTTTCAATACTCGCCAACTGCCCTGTTTTTGCCATTTGAGTTAAGTACGCAGTGTGCGCATGTGCTTGCAATTTCTTACCTAATTGCTGGTACTTACTGGTTAGCTCATCACTCGCTTGAGCAGCAAAATAAGCTAAAAACACCTGCTGCCACTGCTTATCGCTCAATGCATCTTTACGTAATAAGCGCGGTAAAAAGTCTTCTAATATTTTAAAGTGTTGCTGTTGCACCAACACTTCAGTGTACAGTTTAAGCTCAAGTACCGTGGCTTTTTTAGATTCAGCCGCCATCCGTATTTGCGGTTCAATAACACTGCTGTCGCCACTGGCTAACCATAGTTTAGCCACTTTTAGTTGCTGCTCAGGGCTTATTTCAAACAAGTATTCCAGCGCTTTATCGGGTTGATTATTTGCCAGTGCAGCTTTTGCTAGTAACGCCAAACGTATGTCTAAAAATTTAGCTGGCACACTGTTACTTGATAACGCGCTTTCCACTTGCGCGTAATCGTCATTAATCAAGCTCCACAGTGCTTGCTCTATAGCTGCATGCTTGCGCTCTTGGCTGCGAGCAAAAAATCCATGTTTGGTATTTCTGTAAATAGATAAACAGTAGCGTACGAGTTTGTAAGTTAAATACAAAGCTGCTGCGCTCAGTGCCGCCATAATACAAAACGAAACAATCGTACCTTCTATGGTGGTGTTATTAAATGAAATCAGTACATAGCCTTTTTCATCTAACACGAAAGGAGTGATCGCTAATACCAATACAATAGCGACAATAAAAATGATCAACCCTATCATTGTGCCCACTCCTTAACTTGCTGAGTACTTTGCAATGTCACCTCAGGGTTAAAGTTAAGCGGCTCTTTTTCAAGGTTTACTAAAGTTTGTAGTACCACTTTTGTGGCATTATCATCTTGCTTAAAGTATTCAGTAACTAAACGTTTTGTGTCGTTTAAGGCGTTAAAATAGATGCTGGCTTGCTTGCTAATTAGTGCATCTTGCGCCTGAGTAATATTGAGCTTTATGCGCTGATTAATCAGGTGGCGCTCTCTATCAGTTAATAGCGGCTCTATTAATACCCCTTCGTGATGGCGAATTGTAATAAAGCTATCAACTATTTTATTCCAGCTATTTCGGATGTTTTGTTGCCAATCACTCATATTTTCAGAGAGCGCGTTTTCGTCAGTTACTGACGCTTCTTCTGGTAAATTAACCGCATTAAATACCAAGTTATCGATACGATCTCTTACACTATTTAACTGTAAGTAAATCGCCTCTGTTGCAACGGGTTTAATGCTATCGAGCGTTTGTATGTCTTGTATAATTGCTTGGCGTAACTCAAGCGTGCCTGGGTGGTCGCTTAAAAGTGAATCTAAACGTTTAAGCACTGCACTTGTGCCTTGGTAATCTTGTTCAGCCCACAATTTAAATTCGGCCATGCGTTGTAAGCTGGTCACTTCTTGTGGGTTTAATGTATTACCACTTTGCTGCACTTTTTGCAGTGCTGCTTTTAATGCTTGCTGATTTTTTACAGAGTTTTCATTAAGCGCCATAGCAGTTTGCTCTTCGCTCTTTTGTAACGCTTGCTGTAGACTGAGTTGCTCAGACTTAAGCGCTTGCAGCTCTTGCTGCAATATCTTATTTTGCTCTGTTAATGCATTAACCGCTAAATTTTGCACTTTACCGGCATTGAGCTTTTGATAAAACTCATAACCCACGCCACTGGCAACAAGTAACGAAATCACCAACGCTAAACTCCCCACCTTACTCACTTTATGGGTATTATTTTGCGTTTGATTATTGGCTTTTGCAGTGTCGTTTTTAGCGGTGTTAGACGTGTTATTGGCTATTGGCTGCGCTGCTGCTTTTTCTACTTTTGACGTCGCTGACTGTTCACTCATTTTGCTACCTTGCTGATTAATGCAGGCAAACATAGCGTGGTCGCTAGCCCCTGCCGCAGTATGTATATGTGTCGAATTTATTTTTTGCTGTTGTAAATAATCGCCAATACGCTCACTGGCAACATAAAATTCGCACTGTTGTAACCATGTTAGTTGCGCCGCGGTAAGGGTATTAAAAATGGCATCAACGGCGGCATTACTAGTAATGACTATACCGTGTACATTCTGGCTTTGCCAGTGGTCTATCCAGTCAGCGGGTTGTTGCGCTACCGGCTCACGCTGATACACCACACAATTATTTAAAAAAGCACCGCGTTGTTTTAAGGTTTTTGCTATCTCAGGCCGCCCACCAATACCTTTAACCAACACGATATTACTGCCATCAACCTCAGCCAATGACTTAAGCGCCAGCAACCCCTCAGAATCATGTTGTTTTGGCAAAGCAGCACGTACACCAAATACTTCATAAATGGTGTCGGCTGTTTGTTGGCCAACACCATAAAACTGCGCTTTGGTGTTAATTGCAGGCTTAAGCGCACTCAGTGCATGTACTGCATCTTGCGAAACAAAAATAATTTTGTCGGCATTAACCAACGGGCTTAGCTCAACGCTTGTTGGGGTTAAATACGTTATTTTTAGAACAGGACATAAAGACGCTTGATAACCCGCTTGCTCAAGTTGCTGTGCAAGGGCTGCGCCTTTTCCTTCGGGCCGAGTTATCAAGATGTGTTTCATTATGCGTCTCGATATACGTCAGCAAGGATTTTATCTGCGCCTTGTGCTAAGAGTTTTTTAGCCAGCTCAATCCCTAATTTTTCCGCATCATCAACATGCCCACTAATTTCATCGCGTAAAATTTCGCTGCCATCAATCGCCCCAACTAAACCACGTAAATGTACTTGCTCACCATCAACCAATGCATAAGCACCAATCGGAACTTGGCAGCCCCCTTCTAAGTGGCGGTTCATTGCGCGCTCGGCATTAACACGAATACGAGTTTCACTGTGCTCCAGCGGAGCTAATAAGGCTTTAGTAACTTCATCATTTATACGGCATTCAATACCGACAGCACCTTGACCATTAGCAGGTAACGACACTTCTGGCTCAATAAAGTCACGAATACGTTCACCCATTTCTAAACGAATTAGCCCAGCCGCTGCGAGTATAATCGCATCGTATTGACCACTATCAAGCTTTGCTAAACGTGTATTTACATTGCCACGTAAGTCACGAATTTCTAAATCTGGACGCAACGCTCTAATTTGGCATTGGCGACGTAAACTTGAGGTGCCAACAATGGCGCCTTGCGGTAACGCATTAATATTGGCAAAATTATTTGAGACAAACGCGTCACGCGGGTCTTCACGCTCACAAATAACGTGTAACTCTAAATCATCTGGAAATTCGACTGGCACGTCTTTCATTGAATGCACTGCAATGTCTGCTCGCCCATCAAGCATGGCTTGTTCTAGTTCTTTTACAAATAAGCCTTTACCACCAATTTTAGCCAGTGGTGTATCTAAAATAATGTCACCTTGAGTCGACATAGGCACCAGCTCTACACGCACGTCATCGTGAAAATGCTCTAGCTGCGCTTTTACAAATTCAGCCTGCCACAGTGCCAATGCACTTTTACGAGTAGCAATGCGAACTAACTTTGTTTTTTCAGTCATAAAATATCCATTAATAATTACTGGGGTCTGTTGACCTTCCAGGATTAAAACCTGTTCTATCTGAGGGCGATTTAATCAGCTAAAATTCTAAATTCTTTTTGCGCAATGAGTAAACCTCGCTCATCAACCACATCAACGCGCCAATTCCCTAACTGGGAATCCATAATATTTTTAGTTGAGTAAGTTCGGTAGCGCGGAGAAGTAACTTTGAGCGACACTTCCGCCATCACTTCGCCTTCAAATAACCAAATATGCTTTACCTGCTGACCTTGTAAGTTTTTAAGCTCACTAAAAAATGACAATGATTCTTCAAATTGGCTTAAACGCACATCGGCGGCAAATACATTGGTTGGTTCACGATTACTCACACTGCGCGTCAATACGGCTCGGCTAATAGTAGCTGTATCTATTTTGGCACCAATGGCCACACTCGCAACTTGTGCTGATTCAGCAAATACTTTTTGCTCAGCCTGTTTTTCACTGGCCGTTTCGGTTTCAGGCGTTTGGTTATCTGTTGCAGCCATGGCTGCTTCTTCAGGCTCAGCAGTGATCGTTGGCTCTACTTCTTGCTCAATAATACTTTGTTGAACTTCAGGCTCTGATGTTACTTGTTCGGTAATAGGAGCTGGTTTTTGCTCATCTGGGGAAAGGATTTTAGGTGCTGCAATTGCGACACTGCTCAGCAGCTCCTCATCAGCATCTGTTGCGTTTTCACTCTCTGCTGATGCTGCAGTATCATCGCTTAACGACACAATTGCTGTTTGTTGCTCAGTAGAATCGAACTGCTCATTAGGATGCTGCGCCCCTTGATCAGCATTCACAGCGCTAGACAGGCCGTAAATAACCGCTGCAGAGGTCATAATCACCAACATAGAAATACTCACAATCCGACGCCAATGCCACTCATAGCTCACGCTGGGTTCGCTAACCTGTGGTTCACGTTTTACATTTGCTGTTATTACTATTTTTTGACTCATTTTGACCCTCAGCGGCTCCTAAACTAACTTAAGCGAGAAATTAACCATTGGCGCACAGCTTGTAACTCTTGTGTACAAACCTGATGCCCCATAGGGTATTCTTGCCAACTCACATCCATGTTATGCGTTGATAATACTTCAAACGCACTTCTACCCGCGCTATGCGGTACAACGTCATCTTGGCTCCCATGAGCCATAAATATATTTAGCTGTGTTTGCTTTGCTTCATCAGCCAATTTATGTGGCACACACATATAGGTTGATAGTGCCATAACGCCAGCAAGCTTTTGCTCTAAACGCGGGGCTAAATGTAGCGATATGACGCCACCTTGTGAAAATCCCGCTAAAATAATTTTGTTCGCCGGTATGCCGTTAGCCATTTCTTGCGTTATTAATTGCTCAACTTTTGCTGCAGACTCCCTAACCCCTTGTTCATCTGCACGTTTGTCTAAATCCATCGATTTAATGTCATACCATGAGCGCATCTGCATACCGCCGTTAATAGTAACGGCCTGCATAGGCGCATGCGGAAATACAAAACGCACACCTAGTTCACTGGGTAAATCGAGCTGTGGCGCTACTGGGGCAAAACCGTCACCAGAATCACCCAAACCATGTAGCCAAATAACCGTGGCTTTATGCGTTCCCTGAGCTGGGTATTGAACAAACTCTAAACTCATAGCGATGATTGCCACTTAATTTCTTGACCCGCTTGACGTGTTGACGCTTCATTGATGAAACTCCAAAACTCTGCGCCTGAGCGGTTATCAATCCATTGACCATCACGCATTTCAAAATGGTGACCGTTAAATTTTGTTGCCACCCACACTTGATGCAAAGGTGCTTGCTTATTAATCACAATTTTACTGCGATCTGGAAAAATAATTTCTAAAATACCTTGAGCCGATTCATAATCTAAATCTGCTTCACAATCATCAACTTGTTCTTCAATTGTGAACATAAGAGCTTCTGCTAACTGGTGATATTCGTGATCAGTCATCGTTAATTTCCTTTGCAGGCAAGACGCCTAAATAATGGGTGCATGTTTGTACAGCTAGTGTAACAGGAATAAAATCATCCGCGAATAGCTGCATTTTTTAGATATTCTGTTACTCTGCGATTATAAAGCCAGCAACCGTATTAATCTAATGAAAGCGACATATACCTTACAATTAAAACAACTATTAATCAGCACCGTTTTGTTGTGTGCGTTAGCTGGCTGTGGTCAAAGCGGCCCGCTGTACTTACCAGAGCAGCCTACTGAACAAAATCAGCCAACAGACACCCCCAACAAGCAAACACCTATTGAGCAAAAACAGGAGCAGTAAATGGATTTTTTTAATTATAAAAACAACCAACTATTTGCTGAAGATGTCAGCGTAGCAACGATTGCACAGCACTATGGTACACCGTGTTATGTGTATTCAAGAGCGACGTTTGAACGCCATTATTTAGCGTTTGCCAATGCAGCTCAAGATCATAAAAGCCTAGTGTGCTACGCCGTTAAAGCAAATTCAAATATTGCAGTATTAAATATACTGGCGCGACTTGGTGCGGGTTTTGACATTGTTTCAAAAGGCGAGCTCGCGCGGGTCATTAAAGCGGGAGGCGCTGCTAATAAAGTGGTGTTTTCTGGGGTTGCTAAAACCGCTGACGAAATTGCTTATGCGTTAGAGTTAGGTATTAAATGCTTTAATGTTGAATCAATCTCAGAGCTTGAGCGCATTTCAGAAGTGGCCTGTGAGCTTAATCTAGACGCGCCAATTTCTATTCGTGTTAATCCTGATATTGATGCTAAAACACACCCGTATATTTCTACTGGCCTAAAAGAAAACAAATTTGGTATTGGTATCGAAACCGCGTTAAGTGTGTATCAACATGCAGCGTCGTTACCTGGCTTAAATATTGTTGGGGTTGATTGTCACATTGGCTCACAGCTGACACAAACCAAACCGTTTTTAGAGGCGCTTGATAAACTACTGGCATTAATTGATGAGTTAAAAAATGCAGGTATTGAGTTAAGCCATTTAGATATTGGTGGAGGCCTTGGAGTAACCTACGACGACGAACAGCCTCCCCACCCGAGTGAGTATGCAGCACAAGTAACACAGCGCCTTACTAATTATCGCCACCTTGAACTGATTTTTGAACCAGGGCGAGCTATTGCCGCCAACGCTGGGATTTTAGTGACTCAGGTTGAGTTTATTAAGCAAAATCAAGACAAGTACTTTGCGATTGTTGATGCGGGTATGAATGACATGTTGCGCCCATCACTTTATCAAGCGTGGCAAAAAATTATTCCTGTCTCGGTGCGTGATGACGAAACACCTACCCACAACTATGATGTGGTTGGGCCGGTGTGTGAAACCGGTGACTTTTTAGGTAAAGACCGCCCTCTAGCACTCAAACAAGGTGACTTATTAGTGCAGCGAAGCGCTGGAGCATACGGCTTTACAATGAGTTCAAATTATAACTCACGCCCACGGGTTGCCGAAATAATGGTAGATGGTGAGCAACATCATCTTATTCGCGAACGCGAAACCATCGAGAGCCTGTACCAAGGTGAGAAAATTTTACCATAAACGTTTTTGTTACCTAGCTGCTCTGTGGCATGATTAGCGCAGAGCAAAACCGAATTAGAGCGCTATGTTAGTTAATTTTTCCAAAATGCACGGCTTAGGTAACGACTTTGTTGTGATTGATAATATTACACAAAACGTTTTTTTATCCCGTGATCAAATCAAAAAGCTGGCCGATCGCCATTTCGGCATTGGGTTTGACCAATTACTGATGGTTGAAGCCCCTTACTCACCCGATCTCGATTTTCACTATCGGATTTTTAATGCCGACGGCCACGAAGTAGAACAATGTGGTAACGGCGCCCGTTGCTTTGCCCGCTTTGTGCGCATGAAAGGCTTAACCAATAAACATAAAATTAGCGTTTCAACTAAATCTGGTAACCTCACCCTGTATATTGAAAAAGACGGCCAAGTAACGGTTAACATGGGACACCCTAATTTTGAGCCAAGTAAAATCCCGCTTAAAGCAACCAAACGTGAGCTGACTTATATTATTCGTGCAGAAGAACATACCGTTTTTAGTGGTGCTGTTTCTATGGGTAACCCGCATTGCGTCATGGAAGTAGACGACATTGAAACGGCACAAGTGAGTACCCTTGGCCCGTTGCTTGAAAATCATGAACGTTTTCCACAGCGCGCAAATATTGGCTTTATGCAGGTTATTTCTCAAGAACACATTAAACTCAGAGTGTGGGAACGTGGTGTAAGCGAAACACTTGCTTGTGGTACCGGTGCGTGTGCCGCTATGGTGATTGGCTTTATTCAAAACAAGCTCACCAGCACAGTGCAAGTTGATTTACCAGGCGGTAGCTTACAAGTTCGCTGGAGTGGCGAAGGCCACCCAGTGCGTATGACAGGCCCCGCTGAACATGTATTTGATGGGCAAGTTGCACTATGAGTGAATTAACTAAACAGCAAGTAATAGATTACTTACAACAGCACCCTGATTTTTTAATAAATCAACCTGCGCTATTAGCGCAACTTGAGTTACAACAGCAAGTTCAGGGGGCGACTTCGTTAGTACATATTCAGCAACGTCAACTACGTGAACATAATACTCAGTTAAAACATCAAATCGAGACGATGACCAAGTATGCCACGCAAAATGAACTCGTGTACCGCTTGTTCAGTCAATGCCATCGTCAGCTTTGGAGCAATTATGACTTTAATACTTTGGCAAGTAACTTACGCAACATTATTTGCATGAGCCCGACTATTAATGAGTGCAAACTCGTAAGATACGACAGCACGTTTGAGGGCTTAGTAAAGCATAGATTGTCAGATAGTAATCATTATTTAGGGCGGGTAAATCAGCAAGAGCGCGACTTACTCTTTAATGATGATACCCAATCGACTGCCCTGTATTTAATTGGTGAACCCACTAACCCTTATGCTATTTTGGCTTTTGGCAGCCACGATGAGAACCACTTTGAGCCCTCACAAGATAACTTATTTGTGTTAGATTTTGTACGCTCATTACAAATACGGTTACTGGAACTGGCATGAGCGACGACACGCCAAATATTAGCGACTTAAGCGATAGCTGGCGTACACCCATTACATTATTTAGTGATTACTTAAAATTTGAACGCCAGTATTCAGCGCACACCGTCAATCAATATGTTAGCCAATTAGGTTTTGCCGCCTTGTATTTTAATAAGCTATGCGACAATTGGTTTGCCGTACAAAGTGAGCACATTCGCCGTTACAGCATGGCGCTGCGCGCTAAGCAACTGAGCGGCAGAACAATCAGCTTAAAGTTAAGCTGCATTCGAAGTTTATATAAGTTTTTAAAAGCAAAAAATATTACTGAGCAACCGCATTACCATAACCCCGCGCAAGGGATAAAAGGCCCTAAATTTGCCAAGCCTTTACCTAAAAATCTTGATGTTGACCAAATGGCACGTTTACTCGAAATCCCCGATGACGATCCACTTGCCATTCGAGATAAAGCCATGATGGAACTCATGTATTCATCAGGTCTGCGCATTAGCGAGTTAGTTGGTGCTAACATGCAGGATATAAACGCCCGTAATGGTGAAATACTGGTACGTGGTAAAGGTGCAAAAGAACGGCTAATACCGGTTGGCTCTAAGGCCCTTGAGGCATTAAAGAAATGGCTCGCGGTTCGGCCGCTATTTATGGGCGCAGACGAACACGCGGTATTTTTAAGTAGTAAAAAAAACCGTATCTCTGTGCGCCAAGTCCGTTTGCGAATGCAAGAATGGGGCATTAAACAAGGTATAAGCTCACAAGTGCATCCGCATAAATTACGCCACTCATTTGCGTCGCATATTTTAGAATCGTCTGGCGATTTACGAGCAGTACAGGAGCTATTAGGCCACAGTAGTTTATCTGCAACCCAAGTTTATACTCATTTAGATTTTCAGCACTTGGCTAAGGTGTACGACAACACCCATCCACGAGCTAAAAAACGAACCGATTAGGGTAATAACCATGATCCGATTTAATCGCGCAATTTCTCCTTTTTCTGTACTAAGCTTTGACTTAGACGACACCTTATACGACAACCGCCCAATCATAACCGCAGCCGTTCAGGCGCAAATTGATTATTTAAATGCGCTGCCAGGCTATAAAAAACAGGGGCCACAGTTTTGGCAACAATGCCGTGAGCGAGTTGTTCAACACCAACCTGAACTCATTGATAACGTCACTCAGTGGCGTAAACATACCCTACGCTTAGTTTTGTCTGAGCTTGGTTTTAAAGACGATGAAGTAGAGCATCATGCACACAGTGCTTATCAAGCATTTGCTGATGCGCGCAGTAATATTGAAGTGAGCGAAGACGTACTAACATTGCTCGATAAACTAAGCCAGCACTACAAATTAATTGCCATTACTAACGGTAATGTAGAGGTTGAGCGTTTTAATTTAAAAGATAAGTTTGAACTGGTGCTGCAAGCTGGCCTGCACGGTAAAGCTAAACCACATACGACCTTATTTGATCAAGCTGCAACACATTTGCGTATTAACAACAGTGAAATTTTACACATAGGTGACAGCCTTGATAGCGATGTGCAAGGTGCTAATAACGCTGGCTGCCAGTCTGTGTGGTTAAATAATCAAGCACAAGCCTATGCCTACAAAGGACTTGCTGATATTGAAATAACCAACATTCATGCGTTAACCCATTTAATTGGTAAATAAACTATGCTTGTTTTATTGGCTCAATTGAATATAAATCAATCATAAGATAGGTTAGGGGTAATTACTTAACAATATCTTATAATAACAAGGACAGCGTATGACGCTCACAAACTACTTAACAACGCTCGCGAATGAGCCTAAAAGCATTGGTTTTGCTGATACTATGGCCGTTATTGATGAGCATTATACTTTTACAGCGTGCAGTTTTAGTAACCATGGGTTATTGAGCTCTGCGAGTGAAAATAACGGTTCATGCAAAATTTTTGCGTTTGCTAAGCTCAATGGTCTTAGTAAGCAAAATACATTAGATTGTTTTGGGGCATTTTATCGCGAAGACGTACTAAACAACCCAGATGCAGACGATCACATGAATATTCGCACCTTTATGTTAGCGCCTGAAGCCACCCCATTTTTAGGTATTACCTTTGATGGTACGCCATTAACAGCAAAAAAATAACGCTCCAATCAGCGTTATTTAGCCACTATTAGCGGTTTTTCCATAAAGTAACGAGTGCCATTAAGTGGGTAATTATCAAGTTGATATTTAACTTGGTAACCCCGTTTTTCATAAAAAGGCTTGGCTTGAAAGTCTAAGGTGTCAAGCTGAGCCTGAACGGCACCCATTTCAATTGCTGCATTTTCAAGTGATGTTAATAACGAATCAGCCAAGCCATTGCCTCGTGCAGATTCATCGCACCATAACCAGCTTATTAGCAACCAGTTACCAAACACATGACCGCTTATGCCTGCAACTAACTCACCTTGTTTATCGAGATATTTAAAGCCAAGAGGTTGACGCTGTGCGTCGAAGTGCTGAGCATTAAACTCAAGCATGTGCGCGCGCAGTGCTTGATTTAATTGCTCAGAATTATCGGGATGTAATAGGTACATTGGATGATTCCAAATAGACCTATATTAGCAAATACCTGATATTAAAACAGGTTGTTTTGCCCAAAGGGCACTTCGAGCATATTACTGGAAATTTTTTCTGGTTGACCACACATTTCATCATAAGCACTGGTGTGCCTTAGCATCATTTGTGCATAGGCGATATCTTCAAAGCGTTTTTGAATATGTAATGGGCTTAGTGCCTTCACAAATTCACCATTACTTTCTTGTACATAGTATTCAACATTATTAATGACAACAGACACTTGGTACAAGGCCATTTCCAGTGAATGAACAACCACTTTTTGTAATGGCTGATGCTTTTTTAGTTCTGAAAATTGAATACCCATAGTAACCTACCTACTGTTAAATTAACTGTCCAAGTAATCAATACGCAGCTTTGCTATAATCGCGATCAATATTTTTTAATTACACGGCATTATGGATACAAAAATTCGACTCGCTAAATACATTGCTCATGCCGGTATTTGCTCACGAAAACAAGCGTCGCGCTTGATTGATGAAGGCGTTGTCATCGTTAATAATCGCCCCGCTAATCATATTGATCATGTGGACGAAAACGACCGTGTTATCGTTAATGGTCACGCCATTAAAGGCCCAGCCGATTTAGTGTACTTTGCCTATCACAAACCGGTAGGGATTGACTGTAAACTCAATCATCACGACCCCAGCAGCCTTATCCATCACCTGCCTCAACTTACCCGTGTTTACCCTATTGGCCGCCTTGATAAAGATTCTCGTGGTTTAATTATCTTGACCAACGACGGAGACTTTTGTAATCAACTGATTCATCCAGACTTTCATCAACCTAAACGCTATTTAGTCACTGTGAATAAACCATTAGACGCGCATTTTTGTGAAAAAATGGCGGCAGGCGTCCCCGTTGATAAGCAAATAACACGACCTTGTGAAGTAGTTAAAATAGCGAGTAATCAATTTAGTATTGTTTTAAAACAAGGGCTCAACAGGCAAATACGTAAAATGGCGCATTACTGTGGCTACACAGTCATTGATTTATACCGCGTACAGATCAGTGAATTACTATTAGATAATTTAAACCTCCCAGAAAACCACTTTATAAAAATTAACAAAAACGATATTTTAAGCCAATAAGCTCACACTAATCCCCTCCCTTTAGCGTGATTAAAAAACAAAAAATAAACTTGCAAAAATAGATTACAGGTGTAGTCTTAAATAAAAGATTACACTTGTAGGCAATAAAATGATCGAATTATCAAAAGCAGAATTTGAAGTGCTGGATGCACTCTGGATTAACTACCCCGCCACAGCCAGCCAAATTATTGAGCGTTTAAGTGACGATAAACAATGGCACGAAAAAACCATTAAAACCTTATTGGGTCGTTTAGTAAAAAAAGGCGCGCTTAGCTTTGAAAAAGACGGCCGCCAATATATTTACACCCCCTGTATAAAGCGTGCTGATTATACTTTAAAAGAGAGTAAGAACTTCATAGAGCGCTTTTTTAGTGGTCGTATTGCCCCTTTGGTAAGTGGCTTCGCTAAATCGGAGCAACTCTCTCAGCAAGATATAAACGAGCTTAAAAAAGTCATTGATGACTGGGAAAAGAATCAAAAGTAAGGAGTTAGCATGGCGATTCAAATAGGATTTAATTGGCTCATTGAGCAGCAGCTATTATTAAGTCTGTTGTTTGCAGGGTTTGTTTTACTGGAGCGCTTTGGCTTAAAAACCCTTGGTTCACGCTTTGTGTATAAATTAGCTTGGTTAATACCTGTATCAGTTCTGTTGGCTAATTTACCTAGTGCAATTAAGCCACTGCAAAATAGCGGCATTAGTTACCATTTAATTACGCCTAATCAATCACTTACAAACGGTTTAAGTGTTAGTTGGGCGCTACTGTATGTCATTATTACCACGGTCCTATTAATTGCCGCTGTTGTTACCCATACCCGATTTGTTAAAGGCCTACAGCTCACTGAGTTAGCGCATTTTAAGCAATTAACAATAGGAGTACAAACTTATACCAGCGCTCAGGTGGCTACGCCCATGGTCATTGGTGTTTTTAATAGCAAACTGGTATTGCCGCACAATTATAATACTCAGTTTGATAATACTACTCTGGCGCTTATTCTAGAGCACGAAAACGTGCATATAAAGCGCAAAGACAACCTTATAAATGCGGTGCTATTACTGGCTACAATTTTATTGTGGTTTAACCCTCTGGCTTGGATGGCTTACGCAAGCTGTAGACGTTTGCAGGAGCTGACTTGTGATGAACGGGTACTAAGCAATAAAACCACACAGCAACAAATTTTATACAGCAAAGCCTTAATAAACTGCGCTGCCAATGCGCCAGCGGGTCTGATGGCTTATTCACACTACGGAGATAAAAAAACCATGTTACAACGACTTACTAATATCAAACATAACGGCACACATTCGCGCCTAGCAAAAGGAAGCGCGTTACTTATCGCTGCGAGCTTGCTCAGTGGCTTAGCAGTAGCAAAGCAACCTGAAGCATCAGCTAAAAAAGAAACATCTATCGCTCCCGTAATGCGAATCGAACCGCTTTACCCAAAACAAGCGGCGGAGCAAGGCATCAGCGGTTCAGTGGTTTTGAGATACGACATAACTCCAGCAGGTAAAACAGCTAACATTACTGTTGTAAAAGCTGAACCAGAAGCAGTCTTTAACAAAGAAGCAAAAAGAGCACTGATGCAATGGCAATATACACCTTCATCAATGGGACAACAAAACGTACTAATACAACTTGATTTTGCACTCAACAGTACAGTTACAAAAAGTGATTTAATAGAGCGAGTTAACATATCGCATTAATGGGAATAGGTGTTTAAGACTATAAAGCAAGCACCCTTTTAGGCTGCTTGCTTTGTGGTTTTTGCTTATTCTCGTTATAAACTGACGGCGATCATGCCAATAGCGGCTCCCATGCCTACCAGCCAAGTGATCGAGCGAATAATATCGAGGTTTAAATAATAAAAAGTACAAAATAAAATACGCGCTACAATATGCGTCATCGCTAAAGTTTCGGTTACGGCATTAACATTGTTTGTGCCTAATACAGCAGCCAAAGCAACGGCAAAAACCGCTAACGATTCAAAACAGTTTTGATGAGCAGCCAGCGCCCGTGCTCCGAGTCCTGTAAGTTGTGTTTGTTGTTGCCGCGGATGTTTATTATCGTAACCACCGAGCTTATTCATTTCTATAATAGCTGGGATTCTCGCAACATAAGGCATGATCACTGCAATTAAGGCGCAAACCAATAAAATCGTCATTATAATTCTCGAGTTATTATTTATGACCCAAAATAACACAGCAAATAGAAAAAAGCCGCCAAATATAAATAACCTGAGCTCTGGCGGCTAGCAGTAACATCCCTCACACTATAGCCGATTTAAGCAGTGCGTCACTGTGGCAAATTGTCGCAGGTGATGAATATTCATTATGCCTTTTTGATGGTCGCTTTAATGCCAGAGTACTGCTAAATTAGCTCTCCACTTTTTTGTATGTTATTTAAGATGATTTGGATTTTACTCACTATTTTTGCCGCATTTATGCAGTCATGGCGTAATGCGCTGCAAAGCAAATTAAGCGCTCATGTCAGCGTTGCTGGCGTTACTCTAGCCCGCTTTATTGTCGCAAGCCCTATTGCAGGGCTGTATTTATATGCGCTTTATTATTACCAAGATGCGCCTCTCCCTTCATTTAATCCTTTATTTATTAGCTATATTATTGGAGCCAGCATAGTGCAAATTATTGCCACAGGGCTCATGGTGAAGTTGTTTAAAATGAACAATTTTGCAGTAGGCGCCGGCCTTGCTAAAAGCGAAGCGCTAATGGCGGCGATATTAGGGTTACTATTTTTTGGTTCGGCGCTTTCATTTTTAGGTTGGATTGGTGTATTTATTGGCGCACTCGCTGTATTGCTATTAAGCGGCATTGCGAATGTGAAACATTTTAGCTTAAAAACCGCCTTAACAGGGCTTGCTTGCGGTACTTCGTTTGCGTTGTCATCGTCATGGATCCGCGAAGCGAGTTTAAGCTCGGGTATAGCTTTTCCTTATGCACCAGCGTGGGTTTTGTTACTGATTATTAGCTTGCAAACACTGATGTTATGTATATACATTGCTTTAAAAGAGCGCCATACCTTTAAAATGATGTATCAATATAAGAAAATGACAAGTGCAGTGAGTGTATTTAGCTGCTTAGGTTCCGTAGGCTGGTTTAGTGCCATGAGCTTACAGCATGTCGCCTATGTAAAAACGCTCGGTCAAATAGAAGTATTTTTTACCATGTTAATCTCTATTTTATGGCTAAAGCAGCCGCTAAAGCGCCAAGACAGTGCGGGGCTAGTGCTGATTGCAGTGGCTGCCATATTGGTTATGCTGCCAAGTAGTTAAAACAAGCGCAGGTATAAACCTGCGCTTGTTTAATCTAACAATTAATGACTAATTTTTAAGGTGATGACACCACAAATAATCATTAATACACCAGCAATACGGCCAAAAGTGGCTGCATCACCATAAAATAATATGCCAACTAAAAACGTACCTGCTGCGCCAATCCCCGTCCATACCGCATAAGAAGTCCCCATAGAGATTTGCTTTTGCGCTAACCAAAGCATAAAGCCACTTGCGACCATAAACGCGATTGCAATTGCAATGCCTTGCCAACGGGTATCTGGGTTTTGTGAAATTTTTAGGCCTATTGGCCAACCAATTTCAAGTAACCCTGCAATTATTAAGTACATCCACGCCATTAAACATCTCTCTTTTTCAATATCACTTCATATAAATCACTGCGGCGGTCTTTTAAGTTACGCACGGTACCTTCACTGTGAAGTATTTTTAACTTGTCCATATCTAAGTCGCTAAATAATAGCATTTCGGTATTGGTGGTGGCCTCATTTAGTGTGGCATCGTGTGGAAATGAAAAGTCAGACGGTGTAAGAACAGCAGATTGCGAATACTGCACATCTAAACTTTCTACTTCGGGTAAATTACCCACCGAACCTGCGATAACCACATAACATTCGTTTTCAATAGCGCGCGCTTGTGCACAGTGGCGAACACGTAAATAACTATTTTTGGTGTCGGTCCAAAATGGCACAAATAAAATATCAAGCCCTTGGGTTGCTAAAATACGCGACAACTCTGGAAACTCTACATCGTAACAAATTTGAATCCCTACGCGACCGGCATCGGTTTCAAATACCGCTATTTTATCACCGCCTTGAATCACCCAATCATTATGCTCATGCGGGGTGATATGAATTTTACGTTGCTCATCTATTTTGCCACTGCGGTGGCACAGGTAACTCACGTTATAGATTTTATCCCCCTCGGCAAGCGGCATAGAGCCGGTGATAATATTCGCGTTGTACTCAATTGCCATCCGCGACATCGCGTTTTTAAAAGTCTCAGTGTATTCAGCTAAATAACGAATGGCTTCGGTTTGATTACTTTGCTCAGTTAACCCCATCAATGGCGCGTTAAAGAACTCCGGAAATAAAATAAAGTCGCTTTTATAATCAGACACCGTATCAACAAAGTATTCAACTTGCTTAAGCATTTCTTCAACCGACTCAACACAGCGCATTTGCCACTGCACAGCCCCAACACGTACGATTGATTTAGTCGACTCAATAACGGTATCGGTTGGCTCAAACATAATGTTATTCCACTCAAGTAACGTGGCATAACCTACTGATTCTTGATCCTCTGGAAGGTACTTTTTAAGTAAACGCTTTACCTGAAAATCGTTAGCTAATTGAAAGCTCAATATAGGATCGTATATCTCTTTTTGATCCACCTTGGCAATGTATTCCATTGGCGTCATATCGTCGCTGTGATTGTAATAACGCGGAATGCGGCCACCCGCTAAAATAGCGCGTAAGTTATATTGGCGACATAATTCTTTACGGGCATCATAAAGACGACGCCCTAAACGCATGCCTCGGTACTGCTCACTAATAGCAACATCTAAACCATATAGCGCGTCACCTGTGGTATCACTAAATACACGGTCATGGCCATCAGCAATATCTTCATAGGTGTGCGGGTTTGAAAAACGTGCATAATCCACTTGTACACTCAGCGCTAAACCCACCAGCACGCCATCATCAACAATACCAATTTGCCCTTCAGGGAACTGATCTATAAGTCTAAAAATTGTATGGCTTGGCCATGCGCCGCCTAAATCAGGGTACGCTTCGTCCATCAAGATTTTAATTTGTGGGTATTGTTCTCTGCTTAAATTACAAATTTCAAGATGAGTTTTTTCTGCCGACATATACAACTCCTTTAGGCACGTAAAAATCAAAAAAGCTGAACAAATGCTCAGCTTAATTAGGTTTATGCGTTATGGTTCGCGCTAGGCGCTACTTTAAACTGCGATAAAAAAGGGTGGTTACACGCTCTTTTGGTAACCAGTTTGCATATTCAAGGCCAAGTTCTGATAATGGATCGGCTTTGAGGACTTGCTCTAAACTGGCATCGTTTTGCATAGCATTAAGCATAACATCTTTCGCTTTTTGTACCAGCTTACGATACGTCATTAGCCCTGAACGGTCGCTTATCGGGCCATGCCCTGGAATAACGGTTGTTTTTTCATCAATTTGTTTGATCACATCATCAACCGCTGCTAAAACACCATCAACACTACCGCCACTATCTACATCAACAAAAGGTAAGCTTCCAAAGTTAAAATATATATCGCCCATGTGCACTATGTTGTCGTTACTAAAAAAGATAACCGAGTCGCCATCTGTGTGTGCATTTGAGTAGTGCACAACATGCGCATGCTCATTGTTAAAGTGCAGTTTTAAATCATGGCCAAAACTAATACGCGGTAAGTAATCAGAACCCTCACCATGTTTTTCTTTTAAGCGTTTGTGTACATTGTCGTGAGCAATCACATGTGCGCCCGCTTTGGCAAAGTTCTCGTTACCCCCAGTATGGTCGCCATGATGATGGGTATTAATTACAAACTCGGCACTGCCTGGCTTTAAGTCGCTAATGGTTTTTTTTATATCGTCGGAAAGCTTGGCAAACTGATCGTCAATAATATAAATGCCATCATCCCCCACGCTTGCGGCAATGTTACCGCCTTGACCAAATAACACGTAAACATGTTCACTTAATTGTGTAGCCGTAACAGGGTTTTCATCCGCAAATGCATGATTGCTTAACAGTAAACTGGTGATTAATGCCGGTAGTAATTTTTTCATTTTTGTTTTCCTATAATTGCTTTATCTGGGTTATAAAACGTTATTACTACTTATTTAGCTCACTTTGCATCCAAGGCTAGTCGTTCATTGGTGCAATTTCAATTTGATGCATTAATGCTTGCGGTAATAATGGCGTGTGCTTACCTTTTACATATTCATCAAAGCCAGCTCGATAAAACTCAGAAAGTGGGTGGCCTGATTGCCCACCCGGAATCGTTAAAATAGCATTCTTTAAGTGCCCAGGCTGAACAATAAAACGCTGTGATGCGCCAAAACTACGTTTTTGCACCGCTGGCATATAACTGTCACCAAACCCGGGCGCTGTTGGCATGTTAAGTAACTTACTTAGTATGGGCATTTGTTTAGCAAACGGGTGCTCAATCGCTAATTCGTTTACTTTTCCCCACTGCCAGTTTTGTATGTTACTACCAAACCTTGATGTTAACTGCGTGAGTGTTTGCTCAAATGCGCCCTGTAATTGCTGCTCCCAATTAGTAAACTGCGGATTAACCCAACTTGTTGGCTGAGCCTTTATTAACTGCCAAACAGCAGGCTCTAAATCACGTTTCACATATTTTAATGTGCCATCCTGCTGGTTAAGTGTTGTCTCAATACTGCTAAATAAAATATTAATCAGTTCATCACGATACGTCTTTACTAAGGTATACCCTATTGATTGCGGGCAAGCGCATTGCTGCCAGTTTTCGAGGGCATTTATATGATCTTTATAGCGCGTGGGCTGCTTTTTTAACTGCTCAAGCAATAAGGCATGCCAAGGCATTAAAAATCGTGCTTGGTTATCTAACTGCAACTGATAAAAATCACTTTCATTAAAGCGTTGTTTTTCAAATAACCTATCGCGAATTTGCGTTGCACGGGCTCCAAGCGCATAGCCGCCATTACCAAAACGGACGTTATCATCAGCAGATACCACTCGAGAATTACCTGTCCACAATCGCCCGTTTTCAGGATTTTTAATAAAAGGTCGATCGATTTCGTTTTGCTGCCAAAGCGCGGAGTAATCTTCTTCTTTTACGGCTAATTCACTAGGTGTTGTTCGCGCAGGTATGCCGCCCATATTTTTCCATGCTGCATTTCCTTGGTCATCGACCACCAGCAGGTTTTGCACAGGAATGCCTACGTCACTTGCAATATCAAGCGCATCATCAACACTCTGTGCTTGCTCAAGCTGTAATAGCTGCATATTAACGGCGTATGGTTGATGTGCAGCCCAGCTCAGTGCATAAGGCTTTTCATTAATGTATTTTACCGGACCGTATTCACTGAGCGTAAGAGAGTAACTTTCTACTTTGCCACTGGGTAATGCAATAGGCTCATCTACTTGCCACATTTTGCTATCGCTATTAAGCGCAATCCAATCGGCGGTATCTAAATACCCGTTGGTAAACCCCCATGCAACGTTGTTATTTGTGCCTACTACAATCGCCGGCGCTCCCGGAAGCGAGACACCCGTTACCTGCATGGGTTTATTATTTAATGAATAGTTTAATTGGGCTCGATACCAAATAACCGGCACAGCCATTGATAAATGCATATCATCAGAGAGCATCGCAGCCTGAGTGTTGGTTAAATTTGAGGTGACCGCCCAATTATTACTGCCCACTTCTAAGTTAGCGGTAATGGGTTTAATCGCGGTGATTGGTTGCGATAAAAGCTCGGGGATTGGGTTATTCAAAAGAGCGAGCTGACTGCCATCCAATGCGGCTTGATATTGGCTAGGCTGAGTTAAAAAACTTACCATTTCAGCCCCGTACTGCTGCTCTATTTGAATTAAAGCTTGGTCGCGCTCAAATGTAGATGACTGTAAATCAAGGTACATGCTAAAAATAACTAATAAACTGTCTTCACTTTGCCAAGGCTTTTGCTCAGCCCCTGTGATTAAATATTCAAAACTTGGGTACCCTACTTGTGCAAGGCCTTCATTTACACCTTGGGCATAACTGCGTAGCAGCTGTTTGTCGGCCTTCGGGAGGGTTTTTAAAATAGCTTGGCTGCGTTTACGTAATTGGTGAAAACGCATTTTTTTATCAAGCCCAAGCGCGGCTTCACCAAATAGTTCGCTTAGCTCACCGGCCGCATTACGACGTAATAAATCCATTTGAAAAAAGCGGTCTTGCCCATGCGCATACCCTAAGCCATAGGCAGCGTCATGACGAGTAGTTGCAGTAATAACGGCTTGGCCAAGCGTATCACGAGCGACTTTAACGGGCTGTGTTACCGCATCGCTTCGGCCTTTACCATCAAGGGCTGGCAAACTTAAGGTCAAAACGCCGTAAACAATTGCAGTACTGGCGAGTGCTAAAACCACAACAACCAATAGCAACCGTTTGATTACTTTAAACATAAACATACCCTTTAACTATTTCAATAAACTATTATTAGCATATATTCATAATCGTTCTATTAAAAACGCTACGAAAAGCGGGTAAAGGGTGAAATAAACATCAAAATCCACGATAATACACAGTTCATGTATTGTGCAGACCTAGTTGAGATCAAAATGACTGAAAAAACATTTATTAAAGGTAAAGACCGCGATTTAGAATCGTCTATCTCTACCATGCAAAACAAGCTAAAAGCGCTAAATATTAATATTGAAGAAGCGCTGTGGCTTAACCCTGTAGCAAACTGTTATTCAGTTCATATAAAAGATAGCGACTGCGGTGTGATGTTTACTAATGGTAAAGGTGCCACTGATAAAGCCTCTATTGCCTCTGCGCTAGGTGAATATTTTGAGCGTTTAAGCTGTAACTACTTTTTTGCTGATTTTTACTTAGGCGAAGAGTTCGCCAATGATGACTTTACTCATTATCCAAACGAGAAATGGTTTAAAGTTGAAAACGATGAAATACCGCAGGGTATTATGGATGAAAGCTTATGGGATTATTTTGACCCAGAGCGTGAATTAACCGCATCACACCTTTATGACTTTAACTCTGGCAATTTCGAACGTGGTATTTGTTCTGTACCGTACACTCGTCAGCGCGACAACCAAGACATTTACATTCCGGTGAATGTGATTGGTAATATTTTTGTTTCTAATGGTATGAGTGCCGGTAATACTAAATTTGAAGCCCGTGTTCAGGGATTATCTGAAGTATTTGAGCGCGCTATTAAAAACCGCATTATTGCCGAAGGTATCAGCTTGCCAATCGTGCCTGAAGAGGTGGTAAAACAATACCCTAAAATTCATGAAGCTTGTGAAGAGCTGCGTAGCCATGGCTTCCATTTACGCATTGCGGATGCATCACTAGGCGGTAAATACCCAGTAATGAGTGTCACGCTTATAAACCCTGTTGATGGGTCAGTATTTGCTTCTTTTGGTGCCCACCCTTCATTTGAAGTAGCGCTAGAGCGTACCGTTACTGAATTACTGCAAGGTCGTCGCCTAGATCAACTAGACGTATTCCAACCTGCTACATTTGATAACGACGAAGTCGCTACTCCTGAGAACATTGAACTGCACTTTATTGATTCAAGCGGTTTAATTTCACATGACTTTTTCCGCTCTGAAGCAGATTTTGAATTTGTACATTGGGACTTTAGTGGTTCAACTGAGCAAGAATACAACTTCTGTACTGATTTAATTCATAGCATGGGTCACGATATCTATATTATGGATTACACCCACTTAAACGTGTATGCATGCCGTATTTTAGTTCCTGGTATGTCAGACATTTATCCAGTAGATGAGTTAATTTGGCGCAACAATAATGAAGGCGCTAAATTCCGTGAAGACTTCTTATCGCTTGATCAGTACGATAGCGAACAATGGATGGAAATTTACGACAACCTCGAAGAAGCAGGCCACAGCGATATTATTCGCGCAGCTGAATTCATTGGCTTAGCAACCGACGCCGATACACCTTGGCACACACTACGCATTGGTGAGCTTAAAGCACATTTATGCTTAGCGGCGGGTAATGAAGAAGCTATTGACTGGGTTGATTGGATTTTGCATACCGGCCAAGTAAACGACGAAGCGATGCGTCACTTTCGTTGCTTAAAAGCAATCCTTGAAATTAAATATGATGACGAGCGCGAATATGCAAGTTATCAAGATGCATTAGGTTTAATGTTTGGTAGCGACAATGTCACGCTTGCTATTGAAATTGCTGAAGGTCGTAAATTATTTAACGGCTTAACTTTCCCAGGCTTATCGCTTGAGGGCTTTAAAAAGCATGCAGCACTTCTTGATGGTTACCGCAAATTACACGTTGCAAAGCAACAGCATTGGGCGCGCGAAGTTAGCGACTCATAACCACACCTAAACTACTAATTATAAAAATAAAATGGCGCATTTTTAACTGCGCCATTTTTATTTCTTCGATAAATTGACTATAGTTAGCCTGTCTTGATTAACAACTTAATTACATTCTATGTCCCCGCAGCGCAAAAACAAACGCACCCGAATTAATAACGCTAAGCTGACTTTTTTATTATCGCTGGTGTTGATAATCACTATCAGCTTGGTGCTTGATCACGTCAATTATCACCGTGAGAAAGATGCTTATCGATTACGCACTCTGTCGCAGGTAAGTACCTATAGAGCACAACTTGAAGCTGTATTAGTGTCTAATATTCAACTCATTCGTGGCTTAGCTATTGCTGTTGCCGCTGAGCCAAACTTAGATCAAACTCGCTTTGAACAAATTGCAGCCCCACTTTTTGAAACCTCAAATGAGCTACGTAACATTGGCGCGGCGCCAGACA
Organism: Pseudoalteromonas sp. ND6B; assembly: GCF_000764215.1. Lineage (NCBI taxonomy): Bacteria > Pseudomonadati > Pseudomonadota > Gammaproteobacteria > Alteromonadales > Pseudoalteromonadaceae > Pseudoalteromonas > Pseudoalteromonas sp. ND6B. The sequence continues at coordinate 37,598 of NZ_JQFL01000049.1, read as the reverse complement.
TGGTAATAAAAATGACCCATCCGCTTAAAGGTAACGAAAAAGCGATAGGTCTTAATTTTTTGGAAAATAAAGCACAGCGCAAAGATGCCATTAAAGCAAGAGACACGAATACGATCGTGATGGCAGGTCCACTTCAGCTTGTCCAAGGCAGCGAAGCCTTGATTGCGCGCGTACCAGTATACTTGCCAGAAAATAACGCCTTTTGGGGATTGCTCTCAGTGGTACTCGATATAGAAAAAGTTTATGAAAACTCGGGGATTATTGAACTACAGCAAAATTATAATATAGCAATACAAGGACGTAATGGATTAGGTAAGCAAGGTGAGTTTTTTTTCGGTGACCCCTCTATTACTGTTCAAGACCCTCTAGAATTTACTTTAAACTTTCAAGGAGGTGTTTGGCAGCTTTATGTTATACCCAAGCAAGGCTGGCAACCAGTGAGTTCTTCGATCTGGCCTTTACGGTTCATTATTTTAACCGTGTTAGGCTTGCTCATTTCTGCCTTTTTGTTTTATCTAAAAATACTCAACCGTGAACAAGAAAGCGAAAGAATGCTTGAGGTGATGAGTAATTTAGCACAAGTCGGTGCATGGTCGTTTAACTTAGAAAAAAAACACGTGTTTTGGTCAGATATGACTAAAAAAATATTTGAATACCCATTAGATGAGCAACCAAAATGGTCAGAAAATTTAAATTATTTTAAAGAAGGTGAAAGTAGAGAAAAAATCGCTAAACTGGTTGAAAGAGCAATTAAGCATGGTGAAAGTTACGAAACTGAGCTTGAAGTGATCAATGCAAATGGTCAGCCTGTATGGGCACTTGTTCACGGTGAAGCTGAACATAAAAATGGCCGTTGTGTAAGAATATTTGGTTCATTACAAAATATTGATGCCCGTAAAAAAGTAGAATTAGAAAATCGCAAAATTGCTCGTTTTAACGAAACCTTGGCCTCCTTAACGGTGAGTGATGAAATATTAAATGGCAAACTAAGCCAATCTAAAGAATTAATCACGCAGTCTATTTGCCAAGCCCTTGAGGTAAACTGCGCCAGTATAAAATTGTTTAATCAACAAAGAACCCAGCTAATTCAATTTGCGAGTTTTAATCGTTCAGGTAGCGAAAATAATATTCCGTGGCTGCAAGAAACTATTCCTGACTTTTTTACCGCAATAGAACGAAAAGCGATATTTTATGTTGATAATGCTCAACAACATCCCTACTTAGCCCCCATCAAAGAAAGCTACCTTCAACCGTTTTCAGTCAAGGCGATGCTGTGTGTTCTTATTCCTGCAAGCAGTGGCTCTATTGGAATAGTTTGTGCTGAGCAAGATATAGTTAGAACATGGAGCCATAATGAAGAAAGCTTTTTAATTGCTGTAGGGGCTTTAATTGGCAGCCTTTACTCTAGCCAACAACGTATAGAAACAGAGGCACAACTAGTCAAGGCAAAAGAAGCCGCAGAACAAGCTGTGATTGCAAAAAGTGAGTTTTTAGCCAGTATGAGCCATGAAATTCGCACACCCATGAATGGGGTGTTGGGAATGCTTAATATTGTTAAAGCAACCCAATTAGATCAACAACAAAAGCATCATATTAAACTTGCACAATCATCTGCAGAGTCATTGTTAGGAATTATTAATGATATTTTAGACTTTTCTAAAATAGAGGCTGGCAAGTTAGACATTGAAAATATTCAATTTAATTTACCTCGCTTACTGGGTGAAGTGGTTGAGTCATTTGCATTAAAAGCCGAGCAAAATAACACCACGTTAATTTTGGATGCAACACATATCACCAGCAGTGAATTTATTAGCGATCCGAATAGATTACGTCAAATTTTAAGTAACTTAATTGGTAATGCCGTTAAATTCACCCAAAACGGTGAAATATTGATAACCGCTAAAATTGCCCACACACTTGACGCCACAGTTTTAGAATGTGCAATCGCTGACTCAGGTATAGGAATCAGCGCAGAGAAACAGCCCCATTTATTTGACTCATTTACTCAAGCAGACACATCAACCACACGCCAATATGGTGGCACAGGCCTGGGTCTTGCTATTGTAAAGCAGCTTTGTGAGCTCATGGGTGGCGAAGTGAATGTGAGCAGTACACCAAATAAAGGCAGTACATTTTCCTTTTTTATAAAGATAATCCCTCAATTAGTTCAAGAGCACGAAGCATATCAAGCAATTAAAAATAAGCGTATTTGGGTTATTGATGATTGCTTACTCAATACCACTATTGCCAAAAAACAATTAACTCGCTGGGGGGCTAAGGTCAGCACGATCTGCGATTACCTGTCTATAAGTGCCTACATTAATAGCCATGAAGATACCCCACCAAACATTGTGCTCGTTGACAGTGCTTTATTTGAACCATTATACGAAGCTCAAGCACTCGCACTTAAGCAGTTTTTAACAAAAAGTAATAGCCATTTAATTATTATGACTCCCATGAGTTATACAAATAAAAGTGCCACATTATTAACCGAAGAAACCCTCGTATTTAAACCACTCACCCCTTTTGATTTACAAAATGCGCTGACTGCAAAAAGCACTATCGAGCAAACACACGTTGATACACAACTAAAGTCGCTTGCTGCCACTGAGGTTATGACAGATACACTCGCGGCGCATGTTTTATTAGTAGAAGATAATAAAATTAACCAAGTTGTTACCGCTGCTTTTTTAAAACAGTTGAACGTGACATTTGAGATTGCTGAAAATGGTGCTGAGGCAGTTGAAACGTTGAATCAAAACCCAGCTAACACTTATCAATTAATATTAATGGATTGCCAAATGCCTACGATGGATGGCTATCAAGCAACTATTGCCATCAGAGAAGGCAAAGCAGGCAAGGTAAATAAAAACATAACAATAATAGCGCTTACCGCAAACGCAATGCAGGGTGATAAAGACAAATGTTTGGCCACTGGTATGGATGACTATTTAACTAAACCCCTCAATGCCACAACTCTTCATTCTAAGCTCCAGCAATGGCTTACAAGCAAATAACAGTGTAAGCTAAAAATAGAATTTATTAGGTGAGATAAGGTATGCAATTGCAATTATCAATGGAGCAACAACGCGTTATTGGTTGTTTATTAGAAAAACAAAGCACAACACCTGAGCACTACCCTTTATCGTTAAATGCATTAACAAATGCCTGTAATCAAAAATCGAATCGCGCGCCAGTTGTTAATTATACAGAAGAGCAAGTTCAAACAACCGTTGATGAATTAATCAGTCTGCGATTAGTCACTGTAAATGAAGGGCTGTCTGGGCGAGTTAATAAATACGATCATCGTTTTTGTAATACTGAGTTTAGTCACCTGCAATTTGATCAACAGCAAAGGGCGATTATTTGTTTATTATTATTGCGAGGCGCACAAACACCTGGCGAATTAAAAACACGCAGTAGCCGCCTTGCCGACTTTGCTCGTATTGATGATGTTGAAAAGTCACTTGAACAACTAATTCAAAGCAATCATGTTAAAAAGCTGCCGCGCGAATCAGGTAAACGGGATTGTCGATATATTCATTTATTTGCAGATCAATCATCTGTGAACGATGCTTCACTTGAGGCACAAACACACACTGATGATATAAAAAACACTGAGCTAAATGACTTACTTGCAGAAATTGATGAGCTAAAAGTCCAGCTTAAACAAATAAAAGCTCACTTAGGGCTTTAATTCATAAATATGAAATCACATAATAGTTGCTCTATGTAGAGCGTAAAAATTATTTAACTAAAGGAGCGGGCCATGCGCGCCGAGATTATGGCTGAAATGAAAGTTCAGCCTTCGATTGATGTAAACGCTGAAATTAAACGCCGAGTGGATTTTATTAAAGCACGTTTAAAAGCGGCATATTCAACCTCACTTGTACTAGGGATCAGTGGTGGTGTAGATTCATCGACCTGTGGCCGTTTGTGTCAACTTGCTATTGATGAGCTAAACCAAGAACACCCTGACACTCATTATCAATTTATTGCTGTACGCCTACCTTATGGCGTTCAAGCTGATGAAAGTGAAGCGCAAATGGCGGTTGATTTCATTAAGCCGAGCACCCGCATGACGGTAAACATTAAACCCGCAACCGATGCACTGCATGAGCAGACAATGGCAACTCTCGCGGGTACCGAACAAACACTCCCTTCGCAAGATAAAATCGATTTTATTAAAGGTAATGTCAAAGCTCGCCAACGCATGATCGCGCAATATGAAATAGCCGGCTTTTGCCAAGGCTTAGTGGTCGGTACCGATCATAGTGCTGAAAATATTACTGGTTTTTACACTAAATTTGGTGATGGTGCATGCGATTTGGCTCCTTTATTTGGCCTATCAAAACGCCAAGTTCGCGCATTAGCAACCACATTGGGTGCGCCTGCGCTTTTAGTTGAGAAAGCACCAACAGCGGATTTAGAAAGTGATAGACCAGGACTAACAGACGAAGAAGCACTTGGCTTAAGTTATGAAGAAATTGATGACTTTTTAGAAGGTAAAGCAGTTTCAAGTCATGTAGAAGAAACGCTAATTGCAATTTACCAGCGCACGCAACATAAGCGCCAGCCTATTCCAACAATATACGATGCTTTTTAAATCAATATTATAAGCGTGATTTAACTGATCGAGCCGCTTGTATTTTACGTAAACATGACGTGAAAATAAGTGGCTTAAATTTTTAAAAGTTAACCTTAACGCTTGCCAACAGAGAGTTTTATATTTTATGACACCCCCTATTTTGATTACTGGTGCAGCACAACGTATAGGGCTTGCGCTGGCAAAGCACTTTATAGCCCAAGGGCAAGCGGTCATTATTACTTATCGGACCCGTCATGAGGCTGTTGATTCGTTGGAACAACAAGGGGTTACCTGTCTTTATGCTGACTTTAGTACTGATGAGGGCATTAATACTTTTATTACGTTGCTTAAATCACACACTGACTCACTCAGGGCGGTTATTCATAATGCATCAAGCTGGGACTGTGAAGCTAACAACCCTCACTTTGAGCAGCTGTTTGACAATATGATGCGCATTCATGCAAAAACACCGTACTTGGTAAACCTACATTGCGCAGATTTACTATTAAATTATCAGGCGTCGCATGCTAAACCCGCTGATATTATTCATTTGACTGATTATGTAGTGGAAACAGGCAGCCCAAAACATCTTGCTTATGCGGCCAGTAAAGCCGCACTGGATAACTTAACTAAATCATTTAGTGCTAAATATGCACCTAACATAAAAGTAAATTCAGTCGCACCATCATTAATTATTTTTAACCAACATGATGATGAGCAGTATCGCGCTAAAACTTTAAAAAAATCATTAATGGGTATCGAACCTGGATGCCAAGAAATTATCAATAGTATAGACCTACTACTGAACAGCCATTACATCACAGGGCGTGCTTTACCTGTTGATGGTGGTCGCCATCTTAAGTAAGTCCTAATAAAACTGAGAAACTTATGCATAACGAATTAAAAGAAAGCTATCAAAAAATTATAACTGCTGTAGGTGAAGACGCTGAACGTGAAGGGTTACTTGATACCCCAAAACGCGCTGCAAAAGCGATGGAGTACCTTACTCAAGGATATCGTCAAACGCTTAACGAAATCACTAACAATGCGGTATTCACCTCTGACGCTGACGACATGGTATTGATACAAGACATCGAGCTTTACTCTATGTGTGAACATCATTTACTCCCTTTTATTGGCCGCTGTCATATTGCTTATATTCCTGATGGCAAAGTATTAGGCTTATCTAAGTTTGCGCGTATTGTTGATATGTTTTCGCGTCGTTTTCAAATTCAAGAACAGCTTACCCATCAAATTGCAAAAGCGGTTGAGGAAGTAACCGGTGCAAAAGGTGTGGGTGTAATTGTTGAAGCAAAACACATGTGTATGATGATGCGTGGTGTAGAAAAGCAGAACTCAAGCATGCGTACCTCGGTAATGCTAGGAAACTTTAGAGCCGATCCGAAAACACGTAATGAGTTTTTACAGCTGATCAAAGGATAATGTATGGCAAACGCAATTATTAATGTAACTAACTTACGGCTACGCACATTTATTGGTTTTAATCCTGATGAGCGTGAAAAAAAACAAGATGTGGTCATTAACCTTGAAATTCACTACCCTGCTGATCAAGCTTGTGAAACAGATGAAGTAGACCAAGCACTTAACTACAAAGTGATTACTAAAGAGGTAATTAGCTTAGTGGAGCAAGGACACTTTTTATTGTTAGAAAAACTAGTTGCTGAAATCCTTGCTGTTTGCCACTCACACCCAAGCGTTAATTATGCTAAGGCTCGAGTAGATAAACCTCATGCGTTGCGCTTTGCCGATTCGGTTTCTTTAACCCTCGACTGGCACAAATAATCCAACGGCAAGGGCTATTACCGCTAAATAACGTAACCCCTTGCCGAGCGTTACCAGCACTAAAAACGTAGTAAAGCGAACTTTAAACACGCCGCCAATAACGGTTAGTGGGTCGCCAACGATGGGCAGCCAAGCAAACAACAGGCTATAAACACCATATTTATTAAACTGCTTTTGTGCTTTTTTAAGCCCTTTTTCAGACACTGGAAACCATTTTTTATCTTTAAAACGCAATGCCTGCGTCCCTAACCAATAGTTAACACAACTGCCCAGTACATTACCCAAGGTTGCTGCAAACCAAATCAGCCATAAGTTAGTATTGCCTTGCATGATCATGCCACCCATCAATACTTCAGACGAGCTAGGTAATAACGTGGCAGATATAAATGCTGTAAAAAATAATGTTATATAAAGCATTTTTTCCTTATGACTAAAAACTAAACCCAGCAATTAGCTGGGTTTGAACGACTTTTTAACTTAAAACCAATTCACCGAATAATAAAAACAGTTATTTTATCAAATTTAAGCTAAGGGGATAATTAAACTCTTTGCCATCGTTGGCTTTCACGCTTGCGATAACCACCATCACAAATGAAAAAATAGCCACCATAGGTAACAGTAGTAAACCAACCGCTGCAAAAATTAGTAAAAAACAAACAAAATAAGCTATAGCCATAGTAATTTGAAAATTAAGGGCTTTTTTTCCATGTATATCAACAATTGGCATTTCATCTTTTTTAATTAACCAGATAATAAGAGGGCCGAGTACCGACCCAAATGGCACAATAAACCCCGCTAATGCACTTAAATGACATAGCATTGCCCATGTGCGGTCATCTTTATTGACGACTTTAATCTCTTGATTTTGTTCCATTACACTCTCCCTTCTCGTTTTTATTTTGCGCTAAAATAATATTCACACTCATTAGCCACCTTAATGTAAATGCTTATTTATCCAATGCAAAGCATTTGTGTATATTTAAAAATAAAAAAGCGCAGCAAATAGCTGCGCTTATTGATATTGCCAGACCAGTTACTTATTCACACCCGCTAAATCAAGCATAAAAGCATAGTTAAGTGCCGTGTCTTCCAAACGCTTAAAACGACCTGATGCACCTCCGTGCCCTGCTTCCATATCAATTTTAAACAGTAGCTTGTTATCATCTGTTTTGTAATCTCGCAGCTTAGCCACCCACTTTGCAGGCTCAAAATATTGTACCTGTGAATCATGTAAGCCAGTAGTAACTAACATATTTGGGTAATCTTGCTTACTGACCTGATCATAAGGTGAATACGATAACATATACTCATAGTATTCTTTCTCGTTAGGGTTACCCCACTCACCGTATTCGTTGGTTGTAAGTGGAATACTTGCATCAAGCATCGTAGTCACTACATCAACAAATGGAACCGCAGCCACCATACCTTTATACAACTCAGGAGCTTGGTTTGCCACTGCCCCCATTAATAAGCCACCCGCACTGCCACCTTGAGCAAATATTTTATCTTTTGCACCATACTTTTGCTCAACCAATGCCTTGGTAACATCTACAAAGTCGTTAAAGGTGTTCTTTTTAGTCAGTAGTTTACCGTCCTCATACCAAGGGCGACCTAGCATTTGTGAACCGCGAATATGCGCAATGGCAAATACAAAACCCCGATCGAGCAAACTTAAGCGAGCGCTAGAAAAGGTAGGATCCATGGTCGCGCCATACGAGCCATAACCATATTGTAGCAGCGGATTAGTCCCCTCTTTTCTAAACATGTCTTTGCGATAGACTAGGCTTACCGGTACTTTAATACCATCTCGTGCAGTGACAAAAATTCGCTCTGATGCGTAGTTATCTGCACTAAAATCACCGAGTACTTTTTGTTGTTTAAGTAATGTTTTATTGCCAGTAGCTAAATTAACATCATACGATGAAGCGGGTGTTGTCATACTGGTATAATACACACGTAATGTATCGCTATTTAAATCATTGTTACCGTAGGTGCTAATTGTATAAGCACTGTCGTTAAAACTAAGCGGTATCTCTTTACCCGTGGTTAAGTTACGAGCAATAATAGTCGACTGACCCATTTCACGCTGCTGATACACTAAGTAGTCGTTAAATAAGTCGATGCCTTCTAATTTTATATTATCGCGAGCGGGGATCACTGTTTGCCAATTAGCTTTATCGCCTGCTTTATCAATATCTACTTTCATTAACTGAAAGTTGACTGCGTTTAAATTAGTGACAATGTAGTAAGTATTACCCAGCTTAGAAATTCCATACTCCAGATCCGCTTCACGTTCAATCAAGCGTTTTGGCATAGCCTTAACATCATCAGCACTTAAAACCGATACACCTGACGCAGTTGTACTGCTGTGCCAGATATAAATTTCTGAATCGTCTTTGCTTTTGCTAATACCCATGTAATAACTGGTATCTGTTTCTTCATAAACGAGTTCATCTTCAGCCTGTGGGGTACCGAGCGTATGACGATAAACTTGGTAACCTAGTAAAGTTTGTAAATCTTTTTTTATGTAATAAAGCGTTTTGTTGTCGTTTGCCCAAACAACACTGCCATTCGTACCTTTAAGCGTATCTTCGAGTAATTTACCAGTGCTTAAGTCTTTTATTTTTATATTATAAATACGACGACTTACGGTATCTTCACCATATGCCATTAAATTGCCGTTTGGACTTACATCTAAACCACTTACGGCATAATAATCATGTTCCTTAGATAGCTCGTTTACATCTAAAATAACCTGCTGGTCAGTGCCTGCAAAATCACTACTACGTACATAAGTTGCGTATTCGTTATCACCGCGAGTTTGCGATGAATAATAATAGTCACCGTTTTTAACTGGCACTGAATCATCGTCTTTTTGAATTCGCCCTTTTAGCTCTTCAAATAACGAAGTTTGTAACGTTTTTGTATGCGCAAGCATTTCATCTGTGTAAGCATTTTCAGCCTCAAGGTAACTAAGTACCTCAGGATCTTTTCGCTCATCATCACGCATCCAGTAATAATCATCGATACGAGTGTCGCCATGGATTGTCATTTCATATGGTACTTTTTTAGCAACCGGCGGCATTACTGCGATTTGAGATACAGACTGTTCAGTAGGCGTGTTTTGTTTAACTTCAGGTGCTTTATTACAACCACCTAAAATAGCTAACGATATTACGGCAAGCGTAAACGAAGTGTGTTTCATTAATTTAAATCCCTGTTGTTTTTATTATATTAAATATACCTAATATTAAACACGACAGAAATTTAGTTTGTGAAGCTATGTAAAAAGGGAGCCGAGAAATTCTTTTTATATAGTTAAGACTTCAGTTATCCTAACAGTAACGAAGTAGCATTAAATAGTCTCTTCCTGCTGCTAATCAATAAGGACAATAATGAATAACGATGTAATTAACATTTTAACAATGGCTAAGGTCATTCAAACAGCGGTTGCACCCGTTTTTTTAATTACTGGTATTGCAGCAACGCTCGGGGTTTTATCTAATCGCTTGGCGCGAATTACAGACAGAGCCAGACAGTTAGAGCGAAAATTAAAAGTTAGCACCGATGAAGAATTTAACTTGTCTCTGACTACAGAGCTTAGAGCACTCCTTAAGCGCTCTCGCTGCATACACATTGCATTTAGTTTAAGTGTATTAAGTGCACTATTAGTTTGCGCCGTGGTTATGCTGTTATTTTTATCTCACATACAGTCGATTAATTTAGGTGTCACTATTGGCAGCTGTTTTGTTGGTGCAATGGCATTACTGATATGTGCATTTATGTCATTACTCGGTGAGGTGTTCTTGGCAACGCGCAGTATGCGTCGAGGGATGATTTTCGCAGATATAGATATAAACGAATAATAAAAAACCCCGAGTCAATCGTGCTACTCGGGGTTTTACTTATTTAAAACAGATTACTGTGCAGTGTAAATAGTTTCTAACACTTCTATTTTAGCTTCTTTAATCAAACCAGATTCTTTTAGCTGCTTTGATGCAACTAAAATATCTTGACCATCATTTACAGCTAAAACAGCAATTTTAGTGCCTGGGAATAAAGATACGACCTTCAAACCTGCAGCCGAAGCAACATCGCTTGCACTCATACCATCTTTTAAAAGAATAGTAATATTACCTGATAGTGACGTTAGGTTATTAGTAAAAATATTACGAACTAATGTTCCTTTTGTGACCACATCAGACGATTTATCTACGCTGACTACTGTCATCTCACCTTTTTGCATAACGACATGCTCTTCTGAAGCAACACTCGAAGGCACTAAACGTAAGTTCTTTTCAATTTTGTAAGAACCAAAATCCGCTTTATCAAACTTTAATTTAGCTACTTGTTTTTTAGGAAGCTGAAGCTCTTTATCTGAGCTAGTGTTTGCTGTTGCCCCAAACGAAATACACGCAGCAGCACCCAATACGATTAATTGTTTAATTTTCATCTTTATAATCCTTACTCTTGACCTGCGTGACCAAATGCACGAAGAGATACACCTTCAAGTACACTTGCTGAGTTATTATTACTAATACCAGTAACACCTAGAGAATTATTTGAGCCTCGACTAAATGCAAAGCTGTCTGCGCTTGTATCTAACAAACGAACAGTCCAAGTACCTTTCGTAGACTCTCCGTAGAAAGCATTTGAAAGCATCACAGCGTCTTTAAGTACATAACCTACACTCCAGCTATTCGTGAAGCTATATGCAGGGTAAAACAAAGCTTGTTTAGATGAAAGTAATACACTTCGAGTACCCGCTGGCGAAGTAACCTCAATAGCTAAATCATTACCAGCAGATGTTTGAGTACCATCACCTAGGCCGAAGCCCATTTCAGGGTTGCTTACATCAAATTTAAATTGCATTGCCTCAATGTTTAATTCTTCTGTAACTACAATTTCTTGCGTTAAACCTGTAGCACTGTTATCAGGAATTTCTAATGCTAGTGCACTTTCAGAAACGGCTGAACCAACACCATTCCAATCCGTGATTACTTGCTCACCTAGTGAAGCGTCATAAGACTTAGCCATTGCAACCGCTGCACCTGCATCTACACGCCCAAAGCCATATAAGTTATTAAAGCTATAACCAGCGGCATTTTCAACCCAACCATCATGCGCAACAAACTCACCATCTGCGGTAGTTAATTTTACAGGGGCATTTTCAGCGTCAATTAATGTACTTGTTGACGCTAATATATGACGCACATCACGCCAAGTTAGTTCAGGATTAGCCGAAAGAATAAGTGATACTACACCTGATGCATTTGGCGCAGCAGACGATGTACCGTTAAATGTAGATGTATAGTTACAACTTGCGTTATCTTCATTGCCAGGATAGTTAAATGGGAACTGGCTTATGGCAAACTCTTCTCCATATCTCTGAGTAAAGCTTGCAACAGCACCACTATTAAAGCCTGAGTAACCGTTGATACATGTCATCTGATCCGTTGTTACCATTGCAGGTGCCCAACGACCATATTCACCAGCTGGCGCTGAAACCATTAAGTTAGCACCTGCTGTTGAGTAGCTAGTGTGCTTACCATTTGCATTTACAGCAGCAACACTTAGATAGTAAGGATGGCCTTGGCTTGGCTCAAACGCACCGTTATAACACGTTAAACCTAAGTCATTAGCTCCATTATCTTCACATAGTGAGCCTTCATCACCGCCATCAACAAAAGAGTTACCACTCGATTTCATATTAAGTGCACCCTTACCATCTCGCAGGTTTAGGTTTGGGTATGACTCAATAGCTTCATCTAATTCTGAATATGCAATAAATGTTGGGAAAGTTATGCCATAACTACGGTTAAACGCAGAAATATTTTCTGTTGTGCTAATGCCGCTTCCAGGGAAACCATGCACCATTAACTCAGTTTGTGGGATTTTAGCACCACCAAGATAATTCATACCAATTAAACCAGCATCAGGAGCAACGCCACGGCCACCTTTACCATTCCAACCTTTTGCAGCAATCAAACCAGCAACACTTGTACCGTGATCACCACTGTTTGACATACTAGTAGGATCTGTACGGTCAGTCGCATCAGCATTTAGGTTTAAAGAGCGGTTTGGTAATACATTATCGATTAAATCTTCATGGCGGATTTCCATACCCGAATCGATCACAACTGCCGTTGCACCTGCCCCAGTAACACCTTGAGCATAAGCATCAACAACATTCATATCTTCACCAGCTACAAGCTCTGTCGCCTCTGATTGAGCAAAGCTAGCGTTGACATTGGCTTGTGCTTCTTCTTCTGTATCGCCAAATAAACTAACGTACAAATCAATTAAGCCTTGTTTCATCTCATCACTAAGCGAGTAAGCTTTCTGACCTGTATTGTTTAGGTGCCACTGCTGATTTGCAAGAGGATCTCCAATAATTCCTGAGATATTAATTTTCGCAGAGGCCGTTTTACCGTTTGCAGTTACTGTGTAATCAATAACCGCATCTTCACCAGAAACAGGCACATATGTAAACGAAGTACCCTCTACTGTTAACATACCATGGCTAAACTTAAAGACACCATCTTGCGCGGTAATTGCCTCGCCATTTTCAGTAAAACTAAAAGTAAGTGCGTCACCATCATTATCACTTGCTTTAAAGTCTGCAGTAACTGGAACCCATTGTTTTAAATCAGTAACGACAACATCACTCGCTTTTGGTGCTACATCAGTAACAACTGGAACTGTATTGTTATTATCATTATCGCTTCCACCACACCCTGATAGCGAAATTACTATCGCTGCAGACAACGCTGACAGCTTAAAAATATTATTTTTCATAAATGCTCTTCATTGGTTATTTTTATGACATCTGAATGTACACAATCAAACAACAAGCAGCAACACTGCATTTACAAACATTCACAATAAACCGTAAAATAATATCAGCCCGATTAAAATCCCGTTAATAATATCAAAGTAATAATCTATGCTTTCCCTTGAACTAAAGCCTAAGCTAATATACAAAGATAATTCAAGAACCCTTAAAGGAGTAGAGTAAAGTGAAATTGAAGCAAGTATTTATCGGGGCATTACTATCTACATGCGCACTTAGTGTATCTGCAAATTCTGCATTTAAAGAGCCGAGTGATGCAATTGAGTATCGCCAAGCTGCATTTTCTATGATTTCAGTTCAAATAGGCGATATGGGTGCCATGCTGAAGGGTAAAATTCCTTTTGATGCAGAGCAATTTAAGCAGCGTGCAAATAACGCAGCGGCATTATCTAAAATGCCTTGGGAGGCCTTTTACGCAGGCACTGAAAAAGGCGATACATCAGCACTTCCTGCGGTATGGTCTGAAAACGATACTTTTATGAAAAAAGCGACAGCGTTTCAGCAATATGCTGATGAACTTGCTGTAGCAGCTCAAACAGGTGACAAAGCGGTCATTGGTAAAGCATTTGGTGCATGGGCTAAAGGCTGTAAAGATTGCCATAAGCAATTCAAAGACTAATAAATTCTGTGTATTAAACAATAAAAATGGCGCTGTATTAGCGCCATTTTTTTAACTAAGCAGATAACTTAAAGGCTCACTTCCCCAAGTACTCATTAATAAAACCAGTAATAGTAAAAATAAAACCCATGCAATCCATGGTGACTTTGTCTCAGGCTCTAAGCTTTGTGTTGGCAGTGCTTTATTGCCGGTGATCATTGCTTTTACTAAAGGCTTGCCTTTAATTTTGTAAGCAATAATAGCCACAACATGCAAAATAATCGCATAAAATAAAATATCAAAATTGATATGGTGCAGCCAGTTGGCAAAATCAATCGTATCACTCGATACATACTGCGCTAACGGGCCATCAGTTAAAATGCCATCACTGCTCATTAAACCACTAACCAGTTGCGTAATAATCAGTATAAAAAATAATAACACCATATAACTACCTGGTGCAGAATGGCCCACATCATTTATTTTTTTGCCACTAAAAGAAGCAAGCACCGACTTAGGAGAATGCAGTAATGCCGATATTCTTGCCGTTTTACTGCCTATAAGACCCCATATAATCCGCGTTGAGATAAGCGCTAAAGTAAAAAAGCCAACCACAAAATGTAGCTCTATCATGCCCTCTTCAGCACTAAAATAAAGCGCAGCAATACTCAATACTAATAACCAATGAAAGCTTCTTAAAAAGCCATCCCACACTTTTACCTTGAACATTGCACCTTCCCTAAAAAACAGTATCATCTAAAACGCTAACTATTTTAGCATCTTAATATTAAGGTATCCTAATGAGTCTTTCTACCAGTGCGCAGAGTAAAACACATGCAGTCCATTAAAAAACCGATACTAAAAGGCTTTTTAGATATGCTGCCATTATGTTTAGCCGTTATTCCTTGGGGGATTTTATGTGGCTCGTTGGCAATACAAAATGGCTTTACCCCTTTTGAAACTCAAGCCATGTCGCTACTGGTATTTGCAGGCTCGGCGCAGCTGGTTGCAATTGAGCTCATTGCTGGTAATACCCCTCTATTAACCATTTTATTTACCACATTTATTATTAGCTCTCGTCATTTTTTATATGGCTTGGCGGTTCGTCACAAAGTGATTGAGCAACCCATGCGTTGGCGCCTTCCAGTCAGCTTTGTATTAACCGATGAACTATTTGCTTTTTCGCATCACCCTCGCGCCTACCAGACTCAAACGCGCCTAATTTACGCGCTCAGCGCAGGCTTTAGCTTTTACATTGCTTGGAATATTTGGACACTTATCGGTATTGTAGCCGGCACTATGCTCCCTGATCTAACCAATTTAGGACTCGACTTTGCGATTGCTGCAACCTTTATTGCTTTGGTTATCCCAGGAGTTAAAAATTTAGCCACTCTTGTCACGGTCATTGTTGCAGGGATCTGTGCTACTTTATTAAAAAGCACAGGCTTTGAGCTGTGGTTAGTATGCTCAGCACTATTAGCAATGAGTGCAGGTTACGCTGTAACTAGAATAGTAAAAAATAAGGACGCTAAATCATGATGACGACTATTTTACTTATGGCATGTATTACCTTTTTTACCCGTTATTTATTCTTACACCGCGCGCTACCATTTAAAGTAGGGCCTAAAATGCAGCAGTTTTTGAGCTTCAGTGCACCTGCGGTTCTAACAGCGATTTGGGTGCCGATTGTATTTATAAATGATGGTGGCATTAATCTAAATTGGCAAAACCCTTATTTAAGCGCAGCGATTGTAGCCATTATAGTTGCTTACAAAACACATAATATTTACCTAACCACACTTGCTGGTATGGGGTTATTTTTGATTTTAAATTAACAGTAACGCCATAGCAGTGTTCACTATTTCGACTTTGTTAATCACCAAGCAAAGGTTAGACTATGCCAAATAAACAAATAATAGCTTAATAATATGCACCCATTTCATCAACTAAGTGCTACTAGCCTGCAAGGCCAACCTATCGATTTTAAAGAGTTTGTAGGTAAAGTTGTGTTAATAGTAAATACCGCAAGTGAGTGTGGATTCACCTATCAATACGAGTCATTGCAAGCATTACACGAAAAGTATGCCAGCCAAGGTTTAGTCATTATAGGTTTCCCGTGTAACCAATTTGGCCAGCAAGAACCCGGAGACGCGAATCAAATAGCGCAAGGTTGTTTAATCAATTACGGAGTTAGTTTTTTAATCGCAGAAAAAGTGAACGTTAATGGTCAGCATACACATTCGGTTTTTCGCTATTTAAAATCTGTATTACCGGGGTTGTTAACACGAAAAATTAAGTGGAACTTCACAAAGTTTTTGATTAATGCAGATGGCTCACCCATTAAGCGCTACGCGCCCTTTACTAAACCTGAAAAACTAGAAAAAGTAATTGAAAAAGCATTGCTCGCAGCTAAAGTTTGAGGCTTAAAAATTATAAAGAGGCATAAAGCCTCTTTATTACCAACCCACAGAGCTTTAAATACTACCTAAGTAGCAGTTAAAAGCTAATATGTCGGCACTGATTTGTACTAGCGACAACCTAATCAATATAATCGTTTAAGTCATCTTCACCTAGGTTTTTACGCAAGCGTTTTTGCTCAAGGTAATCCTCTAACTTTCTTTTCACCTTTTGCTTTTTCTTGTCGTGTTGATTACGCCCGACCATTTCGTATTCGTCTTCAACAAAATCATCATCTAGCGCATCGTAACTAAATGTCTTACCCACAACCCACTCCATAAAGTGTTTGAGACCAATTACGGATTCTTGTATCGCGATAATTGGTGAAATTAAAATGTTCAACGCAAATTCATTGTACAAATTTACGTCAAAATAAAGCCACATCGCTATCCTAAATAGTCTCTGTGTCAGTATTGTGAATAAATAGCGCTAAATTTGAATTGTGGAAAGTGAGAGTTTTTTATCGTATCGATAAATTTTATTTATTAGCATTTGATTATTGGTTATTTTGACCAAATTTTAGCTTTTTCAATGACTTTACTTTCAGCTTCAAAGCACCTTAAAAATCACAAATCACTGTTTTTAAACACTAAAAACTATTGGCACCAAACTTGTTATAAGTTAATTATCATCAGCAAAAAACAGAGAATAAACATGAAAGAATTATTATTAGTTAGCGCAATTATGTGCGCCCCCGTCGCCATGGCTCATAACGATAACAGCTCTTCAATTTCATTTAGTAACGACGAATGTAAAGTTGAGTTTAAAAACGATGTACGTATAAAGCCAAGTGAATTAGAAATTTTTAAAGCCAACAATCAACGTATGACTTTTACCACTCAAGGTGAGTTGTCGATCAATGGCGAGCAAGTAGCATTAAATAGCGCTCAGCGCCAAGCACTGACCAACTACACAGATAATTTACGCGCGCAATTACCTGAAGTAGCCAACATTGCACTTGATGGCGTTAAAATTGCGGGCGTTGCATTAGAAGAAGTCGCCAATGCATTTAATATTGATGGCCTCGATAACATTGCTACCTTAATGGACGATATTCAACAAAAAGTAGAGGGTACCTTTTACCAACAAGGTACATTTGTCATGGGCCAGCAAAGCTTCTCTCAGTTTGGTGAAAACTTTGAACAGCAGTTTGAACAACAAATAGAAACTGCCGTTGAGTCGGCCGTAATGCAATCAATGGGCAGTATTTTAGTAGCATTAGGCTCTGAGCTAATGGGTTCAGGTGGCGACATGCAAGCCTTTGAAGAGCGCATGGAAAATATGGGCGCACAAATAGAAGAAAAAGTAGAGCTCCATGCAAAAAAACTTGAACAGCGTGCAAATACACTGTGTGGTGACTTTGTTGAAATCGCACAACAAGAAACTCAACTTGCTGCGCAAGTGCCTGCATTAAAAGGCTATGAGTTATTTACTATAAAACAGCACTAACTGCTCAGCATTTTAATTAATCTCCCTTTGCGGCATTTGCTTTTAAGCTATGCCGCATTTTGCGTTTTTTACCCCACCAGTCCCATTTAACTCAAATAATAGACTGTTGAGCGGATCTGCTCTTGCCGTGCAGAGGCATTTTGTGGCTTCATAGTAAAATACAAACCAAAGTATAATCTTCACTTCGCTCTAGATCACTTAGAATGCCGTCCGAGCTGATGATTGTAAGCCCAAATTGCAACATATTAAAACCACCTCTTTTTAAGTTTTAAATTCTTGAGGCGGTGCGATCCCCAGTTAGACGCGTTTTAAAACGCAACTAACTCCAAAGTGCCTAGTAACCTAGGCACTTTTTTTATAATTTAAAAGCCTAGCAACACTCTTTTTTATCGTTTCTTTAATGCTCTTCTCTGATAAATAATTAACCACCTATAAATAGCATGTTAAATCTTTTAACGAAGTAAAACCCACCCCATTAATACAAAATAATTTAATCTGAATAACTATTCAAAATAATCTATTTATAAACATATTAAAATTAAAAAAACTGAAAAAACCCCGTATAAAAGTGATATAGCACACGACTATAATGAATAAATATACAAAATCAAAAAAACGCCATTAAATAGCAAATCAAAAAAACACTTTCAGATTAAAAAAACTAATACTTCACCAGCAATTTTTATCGCTTTATTTTTAACCAATCTACGGGCAAAATGCACACGTTTTCAACAGACACAACCTTGGAGCGAATACAATGAACCCAATTAATACATTAAACCAAACAGCCACAACTCACGTTGCAGTTAAACCAACTAATCGCAAAGCGAGAATGTTAGCTAAACTTAACCGTTACGGAAAAAAATTAGCACTTGGCGGTGCAATTCAATACAAATAATCACCCAACCATGATTTTTGTATTGTTGCAGCAAACACCCAACCACTAAATGAAGTTTCTTCTTTAGCTCCATCTGTTTGCTGCCAGCCCCCTCCTCATAGCTAAAAATCATCTTTAATTTTCATAATTTACAAAAAAAACCGCATTTACGCTCACTTTTTAAGCAAACGATCTTTTTGCTATTTACACAGGCAACTCACCTAAGTATTATCCTGCATCACGACGTGGAGAGATGGCAGAGTGGTCGAATGCACCGGTCTTGAAAACCGGCAGGGGTTTATAGCCCCTCTAGGGTTCAAATCCCTATCTCTCCACCATTTATTTATATTAATTGGTTTTTTCCGATTGATAACACGCTGAATAATGCGTCGGAGAGGTGTCCGAGTGGCCGAAGGAGCTCCCCTGCTAAGGGAGTATAGAGTTTGTAGCTCTATCGAGGGTTCGAATCCCTCCCTCTCCACCATTACTGATTACAAGCCACTTAATTGTGGTTTTTTTGTGCCTAAATTTTAACTCCGTTAAGAAATAGGGAGGGTGAGCACCCTCGACAGGGTTCGATAAAATGTCTGGAACATTTTAGGCCGCTGCAAGCGTCGCGCAGCGATTAATTACAGGGATGTAAGTAAGTCTATCCCTCCCTCTCCAGCATTACTGATTGCAAGCCACTTAATTGTGGTTTTTTTATGCCTAAAATTTAATAGCCTCTATTAATTTGCACTTTGTATAAGGCCGTCGCGAGCGCATGCTAATAAATTAAACAAATTGTATGGTGTCACAACTTAGTGCATTATAAATGGTACTTTAAACCAGCTTAGGTTTAACCATGGCAAAGCTAATATTACTACTATGTTGTTTGGGTGCCTGTGCTGCTAGCATGGCAAATGAAGTGACGGTTTATAAATGTACCATTAAAGGAGTGCCTACTTTTAGTCAAACTCCTTGCGCTGAAGACGCTCAAGTGATCACGCTTAGAAACGTCAACATCATGCAAACAAATACGCCACAATCTGAGAACACACCAGTTGCCGATACTTCTGTTGACGATTATCTAGCGGTGCAACAAATAGAGCGTGATATTGTGCAGCTTGAGCTTAAGATTAAACAATACCAACAAGAATACGCACAAAAAAAACAGCAAATCGATTACATGACCCAAGATAAAGCAAATCGCTTAGGGGCTAGCTCAATTGCGAATGCCATTACCACTGAAACGGCGGCACTTAAGCAGCGATTTGACCCACAAATCAAGCAAGCACAACAACAAATAGAAGCACTCACTCAAAAAAAACAGCAGCTTAGCCAGCAACCTTAAGTATGTGCTTCACAACATCAATAAATGTTTGTATCTCTGACTTTGTATTATATATGTGAGGTGAAACACGGATGCCGAGTTTACGCACATCAACACTTATTTTTGCAGCCTCTAATGCCGTTAATACACTTTGCTGATGCTCAGAAAACTGCAAAATAGCGGTGCCACTACATTGCTCTTTAGCGCTAGGTGACATTAAAAAAGCGCCCAATTGCTGCTGAATTAACTCAAGTAACATCAAGTTGTGCGATCTCACTTGTTCAACGCCAAATTCAACAATATATTCAATACTATGAGCGGCAATGATATAAGGAAGTACCGAGGGCGTACCGCCCCAAAATCTAAGTGTTTTAGCGTTATATTGAAAATGCGAAATATCAAACTCGAATGGGTTTTGATGTGAAAACCAGCCAACATCTTTTGGCTCACATTTCGTTATTTGCTTTGGATTTACCCATAAATAGGCCGCACCTGGCCCTCCGCATAGCCACTTCACACTTGAACCAATCATAAAGTCAGCATTTAACGCCGTTAGATCGACAGGGATAACCCCTGCCGATTGCGCCACATCAATTATTGAGAGTGTATTCGTGACTTTACTCAGCGCCACAATATCGTTTATGGGAGCTTGTACACCCGTATTAGAATAAACATGGCTAACAAAGACCCCATCAATCTCTGAAGTTAAATATCGCTGCCATACCTGTCTATCACTCAAGTCTTCATGCTCAGGGATGTAGCGTATTTTTGCACATTCAGGCAGTGCTTTTTGCATTACAAACCCCATACTGGGAAAATCAGCCTGCGCCATTAATACCGTACACTGTGGTTTATTAAAAACGGGGTGTGACATAACCAATTTGGTTAAACCACTGGATAAATTAACCTGAGGACAAAATTGCTCACTAGGCGCATTAAACAACTGCCCTAATGCCTCAGTAAATCTTTCAATGGCGGGTAACCATTGTTGCCATGGCTCTTTTACACTTTCTTGCCAAGGAGTAAAAAAATGTTCAGTGGCATTTTCTAAGCTCGTTTTTAATGGGCGGCCAACAGAGTGGCTTAATAAATAACAACCCTGTGGCATACAAAAATCATTTTTAGCCATATTAATTAATCCACTGTTTTAGCGTGTTTAAATCATCAAAGCGCGTATTTATGTCGTCACGCTTTGCCGCGGCACGCCTATCTCTTAACTTAGCTAATGAATCGAGCAGTACCGGTAGAGGAGGTCCACTGGCGGTTACTTTACTCATATGCTGTTGTTGCATGTGCTGTGATGGCTGAGCAATAAACTTTTCTACCAGCTGATTATGATGACCGATAGCGGTGTCGCCATGTAATTTACACACTTGAATAAATAGTTTGCCTTGCTTTTGAAACCACTTTGTATTTTTATATTGTTCGGCCTCTAAAAAATCATCCATTAGGCTTTGCATACGCATGGCTTCACGAAGTATTTGTTGATCCTCTGGCATCATATATAAAAATTTATCCACCAGCATTTGCGAGTAACTCGGCTCATTGGCACTGCAAAGCCCTAGCAGCATATCAATAACATTAATACCGGCAAAATCTCCTGCATTTGCACCACGGTAAACTTCTTTACCTACTCTGTAAGGCTTGTAATATGGACGTACACAATTAAAAAAACGTTCGGTGTCTAGCTGAGTGTATAAGGCGTTATTCGACGCTATTACATCCATTAATGCCTTTTTAACCACCTCAAGTAGTTCGGCTGTAACGGGGTGAGAAATACCCAAAGGTAATATTTTTAATAAAGCATCGCTTGCGCGCTTATACGCTAAAATACCTTGGGTGTTGTAATCTAAAAAAAGGGCTTCATCATCAAGATTTGTAAAACGCTTATAGGTGCCATTAATGGCTTTATTATGCGTGGTTAGATGCGCGGTAGCAAAACGAGGCGTTACACCTATAGAGGCACCAATATGCATAGCAAGCGCCGATGCTTCAACTAATGGTGAGGTTGTTTCTCTGCTCGGCTCTGTGATCTCATGCCTGCGACAAGCAGCCATAAACAAACCAACATTACCAAGCAAGTCGAATGCGCTATCAAATCCTTCGTCGGTATTGCCTTCGGCCAATAAATCGCTGATCAGCGCATTGCCTTGCTCCTTTAGTGCCAGCTTTAAGCTATCACCAATCCCCTCAACATTAGCCTTATCGGTTTGCTGCCAATAAAGCTGTTCTAATTGCGAGTTTAAGCTTACAAACTCTGATCTTATCCAACGGTCAAACTTAGCAGTAAAAGAACTCATAACTACACCCTGTTATTATTATGTTTTAATGCTAACAAAAACCCCTGAGGGTAAAACGCCAAAAAAAATAGTAAAAACACCTTTAGTTAGCAATAATCACTAACAACATTAAAATAATTAATAAGATCCCATAGTCATGTTAGATAAAAAAGATCAGCAGTTACTGATTGCCTTACAATCGCATGCCCGCATGTCAGTTTCTGAATTAGCCAATACCATTAACCTATCAGACACCCCAACTCTTAGGCGTATCAAAAAGCTTGAGCAGGAACATGTAATTACGGGCTATCACGCTGCCATTAACCCTAAGTCGCTCAACCTTAATGTGCTGGTTTATGCTTTCGTGCGACTAAGTCAAAACTCGGTGAGTGCGGCACAGCAATTTGAGCAGCATGTAGAAAAGCTAGCCCATGTACTTGAGTGCTCTGTGATCTCAGGTAGCCACGATTATTTACTGAAAATTATTTCTCAGGATTTAGAAAGCTATGAGCAGTTTGTAAAGCACCAGCTGGGGAGCTTAAGCTGCATCGCCAATATAGAGTCAACGGTAGTACTCAAACAATCATTTAGTAAAAAGCAGCTACCACTTTAAAAAATAATACTATTTAGTGCCGATTCGCTATACTAAAATATCATTATAAAAATAATATTTAACAAGGATGCATGTGAATATTTTTCGTTCAACATCCAGATCTTTCGCTTTTTACATATTGTTTGCGGTTGCGTATTTTGCAACTGGTAAGTTATTGACTAATTTTGCCTTTCAATCACAAGTCATCCCTATCTGGCTCCCTGCAGGTATTGCCCTAGTTGGCTGTTTTATCTGGTGGTGGCGTTTTATCCCGGCATTATTTATTGCCTCTGTCGCCTTTAATTTAAGTACCGGTGATAACCCAATCACTGATCAGGTTTTAATTGGTAATACACTACAACAAGTACTGCTAATCGGTTTAGGCGCCGTGCTACAAGGCATGATTGGCGCTGCTCTTTTAAAGTACTGGCTAGGCCATCCGTTGTATTTAAAACAACGCCAATCTATTATTTATTTTATTTTTGCCGTCGGTATTGTCGTCAGCCTAATATCGGCCAATATTGGCGTCTATGCTTTAAGTCAGTTTAACCCTGCTTACAGCATTGATAATCATTGGAACAATGTTACTTTTTGGTGGCTTGGTGACTCTCTTGGCGTACTGATCGCAACTCCCTTTTTATTGGCGTTATTACAACCAAAATTTAAACGCCATGATGTTACCCCGTTACCTACTATTGCAGTGTGCTCGGTGTTATTTATCTCTGTAGCTTTAACCACTAAGCTATACAACCAAGAGACGTATTCAAATGCGATACAAATAGCTAAGCGCGAAACATCTATTATTGAAAACAGTTTGCTGAGCAATTTAAACCTCAGCCAAATAACCGTACAAAGCCTTGCAAGCCAGATACAATCAACACCGACTTTAAGCAAGCAAGAGTTTGATAGCTACAGTGCTCAACTATTGGCTGAGCATTCATTTATTAAAGCATTTTCATGGAACCGCAAAATTAACCAGGCTCAGGTCAGTGACTTTAACAAACAGCTCAATGAAGTTTATACTGCATACAGCTTTGATCCGAGCATTAAAGGGGCGCCATTATCAAACAACGATCCATTGGTGGTTATTACCTATATTGCTCCTTTTGCAGAAAACCAATCTGCCATAGGTTTTAATCTCAATTCTCGTAAAGATCGCCGTGAGACTTTACTCGACCCACGCATTAAAAATCGCCCTGTGGGCACTAAAATAATTCAGTTAGTTCAAGCAAAACAACCTGAACCTGCGTATTTATTATTTGCTCCTGTGTATCAACAAAATAACGAAGTTGCCTCAATTAAAGGCTACGCAACAGGTGTATTTTTAGTAAAAAACATACTTGCTCAGTCGATTACCCAAGCACAAAATAAGATGTTTAATATCGCTATTTATGAAGCTAATACTACCAATCCATTTTATTCAAACGCCGAAAATATACCGACCAAAAGCAATAAACTGACAACCATCACGATTAATTTTGCAGGGCAAACATGGCTGGTTGATTTAACAATTAATGATGAATTCCTACCGCATCAAAACAATCATATGACCCTCTTTTTACTTATTTTACAGGTCATTGTAAGCTCACTCATTTTACTGATATTACTGCTGTTTAATAACCAACACCTTGCACTCTCACGCTTGGTAGCAGAGCGTACTCGCTCGCTCGTTAAAGCTAAACAGCAATCTGATTTAGCAAATCAGGCTAAAAGCCGATTTTTAGCAAATATGAGCCATGAAATTCGCACCCCACTTAACGCTGTGATTGGCTTTTCAACCCTAGCTAAAAATGAAGATAGCCCTGAAATTCTTTCTAATTATTTAAATAAAATTAATTTAGCGTCTAAATCATTGTTAAGTTTAATCAATGATGTACTCGATATCTCTAAAATTGAATCACAAAAGCTCACCTTAGAAGTCGCTCCTTTTGATTTGAATGCGCTTCTTGCTCGGATCAGTAGTATGTTCGAGCAAAGCGCAGAACAAAAAGGCATTCACTGGAAAGTTGATAACCAATTACCAACCGATATTTGGTTTGAAGGTGATGTTATGCGAATTGAGCAAATTTTATTAAACCTATGTAGTAACGCCATTAAGTTTACCTATGAAGGTGAAGTAAGTGTTAGCGCATACAGCAAGGAGATTACCGATAGACGTCGTCAAATCACCTTGACTATTAAGGACTCGGGCATCGGTATTGCGCCATCAGAGCAAAGTAAGTTATTTGATGCGTTCACCCAAGCCGATAGCTCAACATCACGTAAATTTGGTGGCACAGGGCTTGGTTTAGCAATCGCAAAAGAACTTAGCTTATTAATGTCTGGAGATATCAGCGTACAAAGCGAGCCAGGTAAGGGCTCTACTTTTACTCTGTCTGTCGAGTTAAATACATGTGCAGCGCAACAAGTAACGGCAAAGCACATACACCAGCATGTTGACTTAAGTAAACTAAAAATACTGGTTGCAGAAGATAACAGCGTCAATCAATTAGTCATAAAAGCAATGCTTAGCTCTTTAGGAATTACCCCAACACTGGTTGAAAATGGCGAATTAGCAGTAGAACAAGTTAAAATAAATGACTTCGATTTAGTATTAATGGATTGCCAAATGCCGATTATGGACGGTTACCAAGCCACCGCCTTGATACGTCAAATTAAAAGTACTGAGCAATTACCAATTATTGCCTTAACTGCTGATGTAATGCCTGAAGATAAAGCCAATGCCTTAGCAATTGGTTTTAACGAACATCTTGCAAAACCTCTCGAACTCGATAAGCTTATACAGTGCCTATCTCAATATATTGCGCCAGATAAACCATAAAGATTTATCGAAAACAGAAAACCAAATATGGCTGTCGCACTATTACCAAAATTAATCAGCAACCCACTTAAAAAATAGTAGGCAAAGCATTATGAGCCACTTTTCACATCAATGGTTTAATAGCATCAACCAAATTGACGCAACACAATGGCATTATTTTTTTGGTAGTGACCCTTTTACTCAACACGCTTTTTTATATGCACTTGAGCAAAGCCAATGTGTAAGCGCAAAAACAGGTTGGCAGCCTCACCACTTAGCCGTTTATGAAGGCGATAAACTAGTTGCCCTTGCCCCTGGCTACTTAAAAGCGCACTCCTACGGTGAATATGTATTTGACTGGGCATGGGCTGAAGCTTATGAAAAAAATGGCTTAGATTATTACCCTAAATGGCTGTGCTGTATTCCCTTTAGCCCGATTGAGGGCCAAAGAATACGTATTATGCATAGTAACCCAAAGTTAGTTTATGAGTATATAACAGAGCAACTTAATACCCACTGCGCAAAACAAGCCTGGTCAGGCTGGCATGTAAACTTTTGCGATAAAGCACAAGCCTCACAGCTAAATGATGCAGGTGCCATGCTGAGAACCGGGGTACAGTTTCAGTGGTTTAATAATGAATTTAAAGACTTTGATGATTTTTTAAAAACCTTTAATGCCCGTAAGCGCAAAGCAGTAAAAAAAGAACGCGCTAAAATAACACAGCAAAATATCACCATTGAATGGCTGCAAGGTGAGCAAATCACCACAACAGTGATGCAGCTTTTTTGTGAGTTTTATCAACGTACTTATTTAAAACGTTCAGGCCATTTAGGCTACTTAAACAGCGATTTTTTTAGCTTGCTACACGCCTTAATGGCTGAAAAATTGCTCATTATGCTAGCCAAAAAAGACCATAAAGTGATTGCCGCCACATTAAGTTTAATTGGTGACAATACCCTTTATGGGCGTTATTGGGGAGCAAGCGAAGAGATTGATTCTCTTCACTTTGAGCTGTGTTACTACCAAGGCATTGAATATGCGATTAAGCATAATATTCACTGTTTTAATGCCGGTGCTCAGGGTGAGCATAAAATAGCACGCGGCTTTCAACCCATCACTACTTATTCTGCTCATCATATTATTCACCCCGATTTTAATCATGCTATTGCAGATTACTTAGAACGCGAATGCCAACATATCGACATTTACAAACAACAATGCAGCTCTTTATTGCCGTTTAAAAATGAGTAACTGATTATTTGCAGGCATCGCCGTATCGCTAAGTAACTTAAGCCCAGATTGCACTGCAAGTTGCTCAACCGCTTCGAAATCACGAATACCACTAAGCGAGTCGCGACTTTGCAATAAACTATTAAATTCATCATTACTGGGGCTGGTAAACTCCCCTTTATATTTGAAAGGGCCATATACACACACCACCCCTTGCTGGTTTAAGTGCTGATTTACTCCAGCAAAAAAACGCGTAATTAACTCCCAGCTCACTATGTGAAAAGTGTTAGCAGTATATATCGCATCCACTTTATTTACTGGCCAAGGATCGTTTAGGTCAAGTAATAAAGGCGGATGCAAGTTTGCCAGTTGCACCTCATCATGCCATAACTTTATTCCTTGATGATTAACCTCTCGATCACTGGTATACCATTGTAAATGTGGCAATTTTTTGGCAAAGAAAACGCTATGCTGACCCGTCCCCGAGCCTATCTCAAGTACCGACCCTGCATTTTGCAATGCAGGCTGCAAAGCCTTAAGTATATGATTTTTATTATTTTCGCAGGCTTGTGAAAACGGTTTGGTCATACTGATGCACCTAAATTGCAAATGAATGCACAATAGTAAAACAAATTTCAGCTATTTTGTCGTGAGTAAATTAACCAAAATAATAAAATAACTTTAATTTCAATACGTTAAATTATATTTACCGAGCTGGTACGCTATATGCTTTTATTAAATTACTCACTTAATGAGTACTAAACGACAAAAGGATAACATTATGTATATTTCACCCTATACCGCCGTAGACGCTGTAATGGCAATTACCGATAAAAGCCTAGATAAAACGAGTCATGAAACAGATTGTAGAGCAACGGTTATCGACTTACTTTCTCATGTAAAACACACTCAAAAGGCACAAAACAAACATGAAACAGACCAAATATTTATTCTTGGCTACAATTAAAATTCTGTTTAGCCTTATAACTGGCTGTTTATATAAATACATTATTTAAGTCGACTTAAAATCCGTTTAAGTCGACTTTTTAGTTTTAATCCCACTTGTTAACTTGCCTTGACGCCCCCTACTTTTTAGCTATACCGTTGTAAATAGCAATAACAGCACCATATCTTTTTATATAGCGTAGTTTAATGTCATATATTCTCTTTTTTAGGAGTACTAATGAGTAACTTTAGAACAGAATCAGATAGCATGGGGACACTCGACGTGCCCGCTGACGCACTTTATAAAGCACAAACCCAACGCGCCATTAATAACTTTACGATTAGCAACCTCACCATGCCACAGCAATTTATTATTGCTTTAGCGTATATAAAACAAGCCGCAGCATTAACCAATTTAAAGCTGGGCCATTTAGATAAAACAAAAGCAAATGCAATCGAGCATGCCTGCCAAGAAATTATTGATGGTAAACATTATGAGCATTTCCCTGTTGATATTTTTCAAACGGGATCAGGTACCAGCTCAAATATGAATGCCAACGAAGTTATTGCAAGTTTGGCTTCAAAACATGCTAATCAACCTATTCACCCTAACGACGATGTGAATATGGGACAAAGCTCGAATGACGTTATTCCCACTGCAATCGCCTTAAGCAGTGCTATCAGTGTTGATAAAAAATTACTGCCAGCACTAGCAAACTTAGCCGACGCCTTAGAGCAGAAAAAAGCAGACATCGGTCATATAGTTAAAACTGGGCGCACTCATTTAATGGATGCAATGCCAGTGACCTTTGAGCAAACACTCAGCGCATGGCAATCGCAGGTAAAGCACGCAGCCAGCGGTATTGAGCATGCACTAATACGTGTTTGTGAGCTGGCTCAGGGGGGGACAGCAGTAGGTACAGGTATTAATGCCGATCCACAATTTGCTACGCTATTTGCCAAACAGCTAAGTGAAAAAGTAGGGATTAACTTTATCCCCAGTGATAACTTTTTTTATAATATTGGCTCGCAAGATGCCATTGTGGCTTTATCAGGGCAGCTGAAAGTCTATGCCGTTGCGCAAATGAAAATAGCCAACGATCTACGTTGGATGAATTCAGGGCCGCTTGCGGGACTTGGTGAAATAGAGCTTGAAGCATTGCAGCCTGGTTCATCCATTATGCCTGGCAAAGTGAACCCGGTGATCCCAGAAGCCGCTGCAATGGCTAGTGCGCAAGTAATCGGTAACGACGCCACAATTACCGTAGCAGGCCAAACTGGCAACTTTGAGCTTAACGTAATGCTACCCGTGATTGCTTATAATATCCTGCAAAGTACAGAGATACTTGCTAACAGTGCGCAAGCACTAGCGGATAAAGCCATAACTAGCTTTAAAGTTAATCAAGCACAGATTGATAAAGCGCTGACTAAAAATCCTATTTTAGTTACTGCACTCAACCCAGTTATTGGCTATGAAAAAGCAGCAAAAATTGCCAAACAAGCTTACCAGCAAGCAAAGCCAATTATTGATATCGCCGAGCAAGAGACTGACCTATCTCGCTCAGAATTAGAGGCATTACTCAATCCAGCTAAATTAACCCAAGGTGGGTTAATGTAAAAGCGCCATTAATGGCGCTTTAATATATTGATAGTAGAGTTTTTATTGCCGTAATGGATGCACCGTGTATGATAGTGATGAATAATTCATCACTATCAGGAACGATTATGCGTACTCCATTACTCGCTCTACTGCTACCGCTTTGCTTAACAGCTTGCTTAGAAACCACCTCAAATGAAACTGAGCAAACTAAAACCAATGCGGTAGAAAACACGTCTACGCCGATACCACAACAAAAACTACCACAAGCGAATAACCAAAATAAAATAGCACAGCAACTACCGGTTGATGCTGCAAAAGAAGTGTCGCTTGATGATATTAAAACAGCAAAAAATAAATTAAATAACCTCATAGCAGATAAACAATGTTCAACTAGTTCACAGTGTAAAGTCAGTGCTGTTGGTAGCCGTGCCTGTGGTGGACCAAGTGATTACATTGTGTACTCTACACAAAGCGCACCCCAAGAGCAGGTTTCAGCCCTAAGCGATACTATCACTCAATTGGAAAGTACCTATAATGCGCAAAAAGGCATGATGAGTATTTGCCAACATTTAACTGCGCCAAGCACTCAGTGTGTTGAAAATAAATGTGTTAAACTTGAAGGCTCTGCGGTAAGTGTATTTTAAGGATTAGATTATGAGTTGTTTGTCATCCGTAATTAAGCTATCAGCTACCTGTGTTGTTATGACTATGCTACTTAGCGGTTGCAGTAGTGCACTAACATCAAGCAAAGCTCAAAACGCGAGTGAATCTGTTTTAAATACTCAACTTAATGAGCTTACAAGTAATAAAAGCTGCACAGCCAGCTATCAATGTAAGGTGTTAGGTGTTGGCTCGCGTGTCTGTGGGGGGCCGAGTAAGTATGTTGTGTACTCAACATTAAATCACTCTCAAGAACAAGCAGAGCAATTAGCGCAAAAAATCACTGAGCAAGAACAACTAGATAATGCAATGCTTGAGTTCAAAGACTGTTCACCAGTGCTAGAAGTCCACTCTTTATGTATTGATAATCAATGTAAAACAGTTAACTACCAGTAGCAGTTCGTTTCGGTGTTAATCTAATAGTGGTATTAACACCGAAATAACCACCACCATGAAAATACACACACCTGCCTTAAAAATGTATTCCAGTGGCATTTTTTTCTGTACCCAGTAAGCATATATAAAACGCACGAAGTAGCTTGCCGCCGTGCCAAATAAAGCAAACATAAGTAAGTAGGCAATCAATAAGATATTCACAGCGGCACTTTTTTAGAAAATAATAGCCCCAGTGTAAGTATTTTACATAAAGAAGGCAAAAGGGTTACTTAGTCTTTTTTGTATGCTCAATGAGTAACTCTGCTACCTGTTGCTTTACCGCTCTTTTATCATCTACTGCCACTTCAAACCGGCTAGCCAATTGCGCTATTTCGTCATCATTTAAATTAAACGATAGTCGTTGCCGTGTTTTTTTAGACTTTACATCAAGACCTAAAATTTTACGGATCATATCTGAGGGAGTGAGCTCTTGATCGATAGCTTGTTTTTTTATCGACTTTTGTACCTCACTACTCAAATCAAATGCCATTTGCGTGGCGCGCACAGCTTGCTCTTGGCGCAACCACTTGTCTTTAGCATCACTCACTGGGCATCTCCAGGAAACAAATCAACAATATCGCTAATTGGGCGAGTTAACGTCAGTGAGACTTCTGTTTCACCTCCCTCCCAAATCTCTATATTAACGCTATGCCCTTCATCGGGTGACGCTAAACAAATCATTTCACAGGGTTCACCACCGTCTTGCTCATAGCGAGGCAGCGTTTGGCCACGAAAGTCTTTATTATGAAAATAACATACATAAGGCGATTCACTTTGTTGATAGCTTTTCGCTAAAAATTGCATAAAACGCTCAGGGGTATTTTGTACCGTGATATGTGTTAATGACTCTTCATCAAAAATACGCGCAAATTCATCAAGACCAAAGATCTCTTCAACTTCATCACGCTGAATTTTTATAGAGAAGTTTGCCCACTGTTCACCATCATTTTGCTCTATTTGTAAAAACACCACTTGGCCAGTGTTAGTTTCAAGTACAAATTCAGTATCACTGCTGTGTTGGTACTGATACGTTTGCACATCAATAACGCGCAACGTTTGACCTTTAAGCCATGAAGGATAAGCAAACGAATCAATGACAGTAAACATGTCGCCTTTTTTAAGGTCACTCGCATGATTAAGCTGACGTTCTGGCTTTTTTTTAGATTTGAAAAAATTAAACATATAAGGTGCCTCTGTAAGCAAAAAAGGTAACGGAGCGAAACTCGGTTACCTTTTTGATATGGTTCTAAATGTTAGCTATTTTGCTTCGCTTTAATGCGCGCTAAAATATCAGCACTTTTTGGATTCGTATCACCAATACCTGCTTCAGCCATTTTAGCTTTTAAATCGTCGCCATTAACATCTGCTTCTAGAGACTTTGCAGCACCTAATTGATCAGTACGGTCTTGTTGGCGTTGCTTAATACGCTCAAGCGACTGACGCGCCGATGTCATTGATGAATTATTAGTATTAAGCGTGCTGTTTACAGCCATTGTCGCTTGCTGAACGCTTTCTGTGGTTTTAACCATAGTAAGCTGACGCTGATTTTCCTTAATTGATTTTTCAGCATCTTTTACTTGCTGCTTCAAAGTCACTATGTGACTACTAAAGCCCGCTAACACTTGCTCGTGCTCAGCTTTCTCAGCTTCAAAGTCACCAATTTTTTCTGCAATTTCTAATGCTAATGCTTCATTACCTTTTTCAAGGGCTTGACCTGCATAAGCTTCATGCTCAGCAATTGATGCATCTACTGCGCTAATTTTACGCTTAGTTTGCATTTCTTTAGCCATTACTTCTGTTAGGCTTTTTTTAGCACGGTGTAACGCATTTTGTGCATCAGCAATTTCTTGCTCAAAAATACGAATACCATTGGCATCAACAATTGCTTCGCCTGCTTCACGTGCGCCGCCACGTACTGCTGTAAATAATTTTTTTAAAATACTCATAATCTTAACTCCACTAACTAGCTACTAATCGTTTAAATATAAGGTCACGGCTTCTAGTGCATCTATAGCGTTATCAGCTAATGTCACTAGTTCGTGGGTAACATCATCTAGAGATGAATTTACCGACAGTGCACCAAAAATCGCGTATTTATTATCGATCTTAGCAAATGCACTCAGTGGAATTGGCACGTTTAAACGCAGTAATGTTTCGTTTAACTCGTTGCGTAATTCACTTTTTACTTCATCTTCGTCAAACAAGTAGCTAATACATAGTAATTGCTCTTGTGTTTGAGTAACAAAAATTGGAAGCTCGTCATTTCCATCAACAATGACTTGTAAAACATCTTGCTCACCTGGATTGGCAATCAAGAAAGACTCAAAGTTAGCACCCTCGGTTTCAAAAGACGCTAATTTTATTGAAAGTTCATTTAATTCCATGTCTCTGCCTTTTCGTCGTTTGACATATTATGTCTGAGTTAAGATTCGCACGGCCGACATATTATGTCAACCATGTTTTATTAATTTTTATACAATTCACTTTCTATTTGCCAAGCTGCTCGGTAGTAATCATATAAGCGACCAGAACCTAACCTATTGACTTCAATATCGTTCACTTGTTCAAAATAGTTATTAGGAAATGCAAAACTCGCTAATAAATATTTTTTACTAATCCACCGAGATGGCACTGGCATATCAGTTATATTGCTAATACGGGCACTAGGTGATTGCCCCATTTTAGTCGCAATAGTCCATCCCCATTGACCAAACGAAGGAATGTTTTGCTGATATTGCTCTACATAATCAAAACCTGCGGCTTTCACCGTTTTAGCAATACTTAAAAATGCCTTTTTCGCATGATAAGGCGATGTTGACTGTACCGCCATAGCACCATCAGGCGCTAATAATTGGCGTACATGATTATAAAAGTAATCGCTGTACATCTTATTAAGATCAGGGTGATTAGGGTCTGGCAAATCAATTAAAATAGTATCGAATTGCTTTGACTGATCCAGTAGCTTTTCAACTTCTAAAAATGCATCGCCCACAATAATATTTGCTCGCGGGTCATGCATCGATTCATTATTGAGTGCTACCAACCGCTGTTTAATCTCTTCTGGCGGTGTGAATTTATCGTCTTCATGGCCAAATAAATTCAGTAGCTGGCCATCTAAATCAATTAGTGTGACTTCTTTGACTGGCCACTTTAATACATCACGCATGGCTAATCCGTCACCGCCACCAATAATCAAAACACGGTCATGACGATTAGATGCGAGCATTGCAGGATAAACAAGCATTGAGTGATATATTTGCTCATCTACACTAGAGAACTGCAAACGACCATTTAAATATAGATCAGTAATTGGCTGAGGCTGATTTTTACTTAAACGCTCTGTTAGCACCACATGTTGATACTTAGTCGCCTGAGAGTAAATAACTTTATCTTTGTATAGTACGTTACTTAGGTTATCCATCCAGCTACTACCAAACTGCAAAATAAAAGCGAATAATACCAGCAGTAATATATGGCAAACCAATAGCAACTTAGCAAAGCGTACATAGCTATGGTAACGCCATAAAAAAGCCAGCCCGGCAATAATGTTAAATAGCGCTGTCCAAGCGGCGGCTTGCATTATTGGCATTGCGAGCATAATACTCACCCAAATTGCCGCGCCAATACCAGCGCCAATATAGTCAGCCCCATATATAGTGCCGGCGTTATTTTCTAAAAAACGTCCATAAACATGCTGGCGAATGCGCGCAATAAGCGGTATTTCCATACCAATAAATAGCCCTAATATTAAGCCAAATACATAAGGTAAAAAGCGAGACCACTCTTGCAGCTTTTGAAACACGTAACCATTAAGAATAACGTCAGGTGGAATATTAAAAATACTTGAGAATAAATGAGGGAGTGAATAACTCACGGCAATAATGCTGGCAATGGCTAATATACAGCCCATACCTATGAGCGCAATAATACTCTCTAGCCAAGCAAATGCGGTAA
Source organism: Pseudoalteromonas sp. ND6B (assembly GCF_000764215.1). Taxonomy (NCBI): domain Bacteria; kingdom Pseudomonadati; phylum Pseudomonadota; class Gammaproteobacteria; order Alteromonadales; family Pseudoalteromonadaceae; genus Pseudoalteromonas; species Pseudoalteromonas sp. ND6B. The sequence continues at coordinate 3,165 of NZ_JQFL01000049.1, read as the reverse complement.
AGGCATCTTTAAACCAACGCGCTAAAAATGCACCCATCCCCATAGCTACAATCATAGTGCCTATCATGGCGTAAATTGCACTCTCAACTGAGCCGAGTACTCGGCCAGCATAATGAGAAAGTAAGTATTCATAAATAAGGCCGCACCCAGCGAGTACGGCCATAACAGTGATCAGTAAAATATCATGCCCAAGTAAATTAAATTTACTTGGGGAAGCTTGAGTTGATGACACGTGATTATGCACCCAGTAGTGTGGCCATAGTGATCCCGACAGCAAATGACACAGCTGCAGAAATAGCGGCAACACCCACATTCTTTTGACGATTCACTTCATCTGAAATATTACAGCCAGCAAGAATGATTTTAATCGTCAGTAAGTGCAGTAAAATGAAAGCAACCAAACAAACAACGGCGCTTAGCGCCCAGTAAAGTAAACTCGCATTAATATTGTCAGCAGCATAAGGAGCAATGCCTGTTGCAGCAGTAATGGCTAATGCACTACCAATTAAAAAGCCTGCATAACGAACACCTACTGCTAAATTACCATCAATAATAGCCTGTTGTAGGCAGTCGCCACTTTTATTGGTGCGCTTAAATAACTGCACGCGATATTGGCTTACTAACAGCAATACCACACTACCAATTACAAACGCAGCAATAACAATAGGAATGCCATGCCAACCTTCAGTAGCAACCCACAATAGGGCTGAGCGGATAACCACGGCAACACTTACTACATGGCCAAAATCAATAATTGACGCAGTAACGTTACCTTTGACTATTTCGTTATGTAAGCTCACTTTACGCAGCGCCACTTTATCTTGAAAAAAGTGACCCAGCTTTATAAGCAGAATTGCTAATGCACCATAGCCAAGCATTAACAGAGCTTCTTTTTGTAACGTAGCAGCAAACGCACCACTACTCACGCCCGTTAACACAATCGCAAGTGCTACCAAACCAGCGGCAAAGCTTATTCCAAATGCAAAGTTATCGCGCTCGGTAATTTCATCATTGGCGTGTAAATTAGATACCCAACCTTTAATATACTTTAAGCTCACAAACAGTAAGATGATAATTGCAAAGTCCACAGACAGTGCTTGCAAAGACCACATAGTTATTCCATTAAATTCATACATATTATTCTAACTCCAACGTTATTCTTTACTTACCACGACTTACGCCGCGCGAGGTTCTGCTACTGCTATTACGAACCGATCCTGAATTATTGCTATAACTACTCGCTCTTGAGTAACTGCTGCGACTTTTAGGCGGCGTATAACTGCTGCGACTCAAACCTGATGCACCTGTTTTTTTACTCGCATAAGGACTAGTGAACTGCTTGCCTTGGCGTTGGTAAGATTGTCGTGTACGTGTTTCTAATGCACTTTGGGTTTTTATTTGTTTAGGGCTTGAGTAACGAGTACGACCATAGTCATTGTAGTAACTATACTTACGGCGTTTACTCCAACTTCCGTATTCAACTCGGTCAAATACATCACCCAAAATACGGTACATGCCGTACCACTGCCAAAAGCTAATACCACTACTATTCGTTTGCCAATTACCATAGTTAGGATTACCTACCATTTGGTTACCGACCCCTTCGCCTTCAGCTTTTTGGCTTATAGCACCAACTCGTGCTAAAGAACCATTCGACATATCCGCAAGCATATTAATAGGATCGGTTAAGGCATCAGAAAATAACGTTGGCTTTGCTGCCTCACGCAATAAATCAATATTGTATAAAGTGTCTTCGTAAGGAGGAATTAAGTAATTACCCTTAATATCATCAAGGCGTTGGGTTAAGCCACTATAAAGGGCTCCCTGGCGTGTGGCATCAAGGCTAACTACATCAACAACCTTACTGAGTTCAGGTTGCTGTTGTTTAAGGATACGACTGTATTCTTTAAGAATAATCGCATTACGTATACTACCATTATCAAGTGCTTTACCAAGCTGAGTAAGCTCGACATCGGCCTTTTTAATGGACTCTTGAATTGTTTGTTGTAGCTGTTCTTCTTTAGATTGACAACCAATCAGTGCTGTAAACAAACAAAACAGGCTGAGAAGTTTCCAAGCTTTTATATTCGACATTCATGTCACCTGATTTACTAAATTATCCTAGATAGTTTTACACAGGACAGTTATTAAACCAACAATGAAATTGCAACAAGATGATAATTTAGGGACTAGTTTAAAGATGCAAGGAAAATAACTAAGATCAGTAAAGAGAGAATGCTGATGGTAATACTTCAAAACTGAGGGCTTTAGGCTTAACACTGACTTGGATTTGGAGTACGTATACTACTTTGCAGCGACAGCGCATTAGCATGTAGTGGCAGAACAGCGTGGAGAGTCATAATGAAGGTGGCTTTTGGCTATTATACCAATCCGCAATAATACTCAATCATTTTGCGGGGGTAAACGTGTCGCTATCTGTGTTAAAAAATTCTCATTTAGAACAACTAAATAGCGAATTTTTTGCCTAGCTATCAACCCGTTTTTCCTGCCTCAAAATAGACCGCTTAATTAAGCGAATTGGTATTATTTATTCCTTTTACCTGATGCCTTTTACCTTTCACCTGCGTTTTCACTTTCCTACAGACGTAAAAAAACCCGTCACATCGCTGTAACGGGTTTCTCTTATTTGGAGCCTGGTAATGTCCTACTTTCACATAGCAAATGCTACACTATCATCGGCGCTGTTTCGTTTCACTACTGAGTTCGGCATGGGGTCAGGTGGGTCCAAAACGCTATTGTCACCAAGCAAATTTGGTGCAAGTTCGATTTAATCGAGCTTACTAAAATTTGGAATTCTGATAATAAAGAGTAATCAAGTAATCTACTTTAGTCTATTAACTTCTTGCTTAAACTGTCGCATAAAACGCGTTTGGCGTTGTATGGTTAAGCCTCACGGGTAATTAGTACAAGTTAGCTTAATGGCTCACACCACTTCCACATCTTGCCTATCAACGTTGTAGTCTTCAACGGCCCTTCAGAGACTTTAAAAGTCTAGTGAGAACTCATCTCGAGGCCTGCTTCGCGCTTAGATGCTTTCAGCGCTTATCAGTTCCGAACGTAGCTACCGGGCAATGCCATTGGCATGACAACCCGAACACCAGCGGTTCGTTCACTCCGGTCCTCTCGTACTAGGAGCAACCCCTC
>NZ_JQFL01000048.1:0-2933 GCF_000764215.1 Pseudoalteromonas sp. ND6B | reverse complement strand
AACAAAGACCCGTTTGGGTTGTATGGTTAAGTGACTAAGCGTACACGGTGGATGCCTTGGCAGTTGGAGGCGATGAAGGACGTATTAACTTGCGATAAGCCTAGTCAAGCTAGTAAAAAGCACTTGAGACTAGGATTTCCGAATGGGGAAACCCACCTGCTTGCAGGTATCGTTAACTGAATACATAGGTTAACGAGGCGAACGCGGAGAACTGAAACATCTAAGTACCCGTAGGAAAAGAAATCAACCGAGATTCCGATAGTAGCGGCGAGCGAAATCGGAACAGCCCTTAAGCTTATTATGTGTTAATGGAAGGCTCTGGAAAGTGCCACGATACAGGGTGATAGTCCCGTACATGAAAACGCATTTTAAGTGAAATCGAGTAGGTCGGAGCACGTGAAACTTTGACTGAATATAGGTGGACCATCATCTAAGGCTAAATACTCCCAACTGACCGATAGTGAACCAGTACCGTGAGGGAAAGGCGAAAAGAACCCCTGTGAGGGGAGTGAAATAGAACCTGAAACCGTGTACGTACAAGCAGTAGGAGCCCACTTGTTGGGTGACTGCGTACCTTTTGTATAATGGGTCAGCGACTTATATTTTGTAGCGAGGTTAACCGATTAGGGTAGCCGTAGGGAAACCGAGTCTTAACTGGGCGAATAGTTGCAAGGTATAGACCCGAAACCCGGTGATCTAGCCATGGGCAGGTTGAAGGTTGAGTAACATCAACTGGAGGACCGAACCCACTAACGTTGAAAAGTTAGGGGATGACCTGTGGTTAGGAGTGAAAGGCTAATCAAACCGGGAGATAGCTGGTTCTCCCCGAAATCTATTTAGGTAGAGCCTCGGACGAATACTTACGGGGGTAGAGCACTGTTAAGGCTAGGGGGTCATCCCGACTTACCAACCCTTTGCAAACTCCGAATACCGTAAAGTAATATCCGGGAGACACACGGCGGGTGCTAACGTCCGTCGTGAAGAGGGAAACAACCCAGACCGCCAGCTAAGGTCCCAAAGTCATAGTTAAGTGGGAAACGATGTGGAAAGGCCCAGACAGCCAGGAGGTTGGCTTAGAAGCAGCCATCCTTTAAAGAAAGCGTAATAGCTCACTGGTCGAGTCGGTCTGCGCGGAAGATGTAACGGGGCTAAACTATGCACCGAAGCTGCGGATTCAAAATTTATTTTGAGTGGTAGGGGAGCGTTCTGTAAGCGGTTGAAGGTGTACCGGGAGGTATGCTGGACGTATCAGAAGTGCGAATGCTGACATGAGTAACGATAATGCGGGTGAAAAACCCGCACGCCGGAAGACCAAGGGTTCCTATCCCATGTTAATCAGGGTAGGGTAAGTCGACCCCTAAGGCGAGGCCGAAAGGCGTAGTCGATGGGAAACGGATTAATATTTCCGTACTTGGTATAATTGCGATGGGGGGACGGAGCAGGCTAAGCAAGCATGGCGATGGTAGTCCATGTGAAAGTGTGTAGGCTAGCGACTTAGGTAAATCCGGGTTGCTGTTAGGCTGAGACACGAGACGAGTCACCAAGGTGATGAAGTTGCTGATGCCATACTTCCAGGAAAAGCCTCTAAGCTTCAGATTATACCGAATCGTACCCCAAACCGACACAGGTGGTCAGGTAGAGAATACTAAGGCGCTTGAGAGAACTCGGGTGAAGGAACTAGGCAAAATCGTACCGTAACTTCGGGAGAAGGTACGCTCCGATTGGTGATGAGACTTGCTCTCTAAGCTGATTGGAGCCGCAGTGACCAGGTGGCTGGGACTGTTTATTAAAAACACAGCACTGTGCAAAATCGCAAGATGACGTATACGGTGTGACACCTGCCCGGTGCCGGAAGGTTAATTGATGGGGTTATCTTCGGAGAAGCTCTTGATCGAAGCCCCGGTAAACGGCGGCCGTAACTATAACGGTCCTAAGGTAGCGAAATTCCTTGTCGGGTAAGTTCCGACCTGCACGAATGGTGTAACCATGGCCACGCTGTCTCCACCCGAGACTCAGTGAAATTGAAATCGCAGTGAAGATGCTGTGTACCCGCGGCTAGACGGAAAGACCCCGTGAACCTTTACTACAGCTTGGCACTGAACATTGAACCTACATGTGTAGGATAGGTGGGAGACTTAGAAGCAGAGACGCTAGTTTTTGTGGAGTCGTCCTTGAAATACCACCCTTGTAGTTTTGATGTTCTAACGTTGGCCCCTGAATCGGGGTTACGGACAGTGCCTGGTGGGTAGTTTGACTGGGGCGGTCTCCTCCCAAAGAGTAACGGAGGAGCACGAAGGTTGGCTAAGTACGGTCGGACATCGTACGGTTAGTGTAATGGTAGAAGCCAGCTTAACTGCGAGACAGACACGTCGAGCAGGTACGAAAGTAGGTCATAGTGATCCGGTGGTTCTGAATGGAAGGGCCATCGCTCAACGGATAAAAGGTACTCCGGGGATAACAGGCTGATACCGCCCAAGAGTTCATATCGACGGCGGTGTTTGGCACCTCGATGTCGGCTCATCACATCCTGGGGCTGAAGTCGGTCCCAAGGGTATGGCTGTTCGCCATTTAAAGTGGTACGCGAGCTGGGTTTAGAACGTCGTGAGACAGTTCGGTCCCTATCTGCCGTGGGCGTTTGAGAATTGAGAGGGGTTGCTCCTAGTACGAGAGGACCGGAGTGAACGAACCGCTGGTGTTCGGGTTGTCATGCCAATGGCATTGCCCGGTAGCTACGTTCGGAACTGATAAGCGCTGAAAGCATCTAAGCGCGAAGCAGGCCTCGAGATGAGTTCTCACTAGACTTTTAAAGTCTCTGAAGGGCCGTTGAAGACTACAACGTTGATAGGCAAGATGTGGAAGTGGTGTGAGCCATTAAGCTAACTTGTACTAATTACCCGTGAGGCTTAACCATACAACGCCAAACGCGTTTTATG
>NZ_JQFL01000047.1:0-8759 GCF_000764215.1 Pseudoalteromonas sp. ND6B | reverse complement strand
TTCAAACGAACCTGAACGGTCTCTGGGCGTTTCAAGTTCGAATTGACCTATGGATGACTTAACTGTTTTTTTGGTTGAACCATTTTTACGGTTAACTTCGGTCTCAGATTCTAAATGCTGCTCTAATTCAGCTTTAAGAGCCGCTTCGGTGAGTTGTTTGATTAATGGTGTTAGAACACCGTCTTCGCCAGTAAGACCTTTACCAGCTTGAAGTTCAGCTAATGCTTTGTTGAAGTCGAAAGATTGAGTCATGTGTCACTCCTGTTTTCTTAATAATACTGAAATGACACAGATTTCTAAACACTACCAGAGCGCTTTAGGAAGCACATAGTTCGTGGTAATTTTCGCTCTTACTATATGTCGGTAAACTCAATCAAAGATCATAGGTATAAGGTCTATTCTAACAACTCCTAACAAGCGCATTTTGTCGGATTGTTTCTACGCTACGCTTCAAACCAGCCTCAAATATTGGTACCAGATTTTTCAGGTAGCGTTTAATAAAATGCTTGGATCATTAATCAGGTATTTCTAAAGTAACACTCGTCAAGAGTGTCACTCAGCATTGACCGTTTTAGTTTTTCCTTTAGTTGGCTGGCAGTTTTATATTAACTTCGAGTTAAGAGCTATTTTATTGATTGTATTGGGACAGGAGAATTGGCTCGTAGTTTTGCTAAGCTGATACTAACGAGTAAGCGTGATTCCGCTTCGAAGCATGTTATAACTAATTATTTTAGTCCGCTCATGTGGGCGTTAGTTCATACAAAGGATTTTGGTGATGTTTGAAACGATTGCGGTTTATTCAGGGTTAATAGCCACATTATGGATATTTATTGGCGTTTATGTAGCAAGTCGATTTTATGAAGGCTACAGCCATTCTAAACAATTTTGTAGTGAATTAGGTGCAACGGGAAGCCCAACTGAAAAACTGTCACCGCTAATTAATAATTATCCTTTAGGTTTTCTATTTTGCTTTTTTGGCTGGTATTTGGCGCAATTGGCTAATGTTTCTATATTGGTTAATATTGTTGGTTGGTTAGTTATAGTGCATGGTATTGGTACCTGGGTTGCGGGTTATTTTCCTATGGATGCTGACCCATTTACTAAACATCCAACTTTTAGCTGCAAGGTTCACTCTTGGGCTGGTTTCATTATGTTGCTTTCGCTCGTTTTAGCACCAATATTAATAGCGATCAGTCCAACCACAGAAATTACTCCTTTATACTTTCGTGTTTTTTCAATTGTTTCTGTTATCGCTACTGTTTATTATCTGTTTGCTATGGCTAAAGCGGTTAAGCTTCAAAGTAATCCAGGTACCTATCAACGTATCTCTTATGGTATCCAATTAAGTTGGTTAAGTGTTTTTTCAATAGTGTTAATGTAATTTTAAACTAATTTAAATCGCCTCCAATAATTTAGAGACTCAACTCACTAACGACTATGATTTATTTCAGCTTATTATTTGGCTCCACAACTCAAGGAAGGCTCATGAATATAAACCACACTAAATTCCGTTTTATTTTACTAAAAGGTGTTCTAGGCTGGGGAATTCCTACAGCTATTTTATTTCAATTAATTATGTACTTTACAGGTGAGCAAGATTTTTTTGATGGAATCATTTCATCTTTAATAATATTTCCTTTAGTAGGCATATTATTTGGATACTTTTTGTGGCATTCGAAATATAAAAAAGAGCGAAATAACTGAGATAACAACCTTAATCACTTGGTTTGTTGAAATTTTTTAGCTTTATTAACAAGAAGGTTTGAGTGAAAATTTGTGAAACCCAAAGGTTGGTTATTCGGCCATTTTCAATTGATGATGTGCCGGCATTAAGTGAAATTCTTAATGACGATGAAGTGATGAAATACTCAATTCGTGGTGTGTGCGATGAAGCTGCAACTCGTGAATTTATAAAGTGGTGTTTACAATGCTACGGATCATACGGTTTGGGCCCATGGGCACTAATAGATAAAAACAGTAACCTACTTATAGGGTTTTGTGGTGTTTCTCCACAAAGTGTCGCGGGTAACGAAGAGCCTAATTTAGGGTATCGATTAGCGGTCGATTTTTGGAATAAAGGATTAGCCTGCGAAGCGGCTAAAGGTGTTTTAAAGTATGTGTTTACGCAAACTACTCATCAATCAGTCGTTGTTATTATTGAACCTGAGCATATTGCGTCATTGAAAGTAGCAAAGAAAATTGGCTTTACAAACTATAGCAATCATCAATTTCATGGTCGTGCCGTACAGTTATACCGATTAACTAAAGCGCAGTGGAATGAATGGACTTCTTTAGATGCTGCTTATGTGGCCATCTAAAGCTCAAAATAGTTAACGTTGATTTGTTAAGTATCAGTTTTTAAAAAGGAAATTTTAATGGATATAGATTCTCACATAGTTCAACTTGAAAAAAACAACCGAAAGTTATTTAGTGCATCTCATTATTTGGGACTTACGATAGCGATGGCTGTTATTGTTTTGTTGTGAATGTTTTATTTCAGCCCATTGATAGGGCTTGCTTGTTCAGGTTTTGCTGCTTTCTTTTTGAACTTTTTCTATTCACAGTATAGCTTTAGAAAACTCAACGCCCGCATAACACTACTGCAAACCAAAATTGAACAAACGTCTAAGTAAGGTGTTGCTCTAAATTTAAAGCCAGTTCATTTTAAATCTTACTCGTTGTTAGCTGCTTTTAATGTTGTTAAGTTACTGCTATAAAAATAATTTGCTGATACTTATTTGATTTAAGGTATTTTTAGTTCCACCAAATGAGTTTACAGTAATTATATAACCTAATTTAAAATGGATTTTCATGAACATAAAAACAAAAATAGTTAGCCGTACTTTATTGAGTGCTTTATTAATTACGCCTACCTTGAGCATGGCAGAATTAGCAGTTACTCCTCAAACACCAGAGCAATGGCGCAGTGTTACTGAACGTGATATTGAAGCTGCTTACAGTATTTCGGCAAAAAACCACCCCGGTATGTTTGATGTTAACAACCCAGCCTTTCCTGAGCTATTAAAGCAAGCAAAAGCAGAAGCACTTGCACTGTCTGCCAAAGCGAGTGGGCCGCAGGTTCATGTTGCGGCAATTGCGCGTTTTAGTACTGTGCTACAAGATGGTCATGCAGGTGTGTTTTCAAGCGTTGAACGACCTGCTCGTCGTTGGCCTGGTTTTAGTGCCGTTTGGCGGGGTGATGCATTAAAAGTGTATTACAGTGAAACAGATAATATAAATAAAGGTGATGTGATAAGTGGATGCGATGGACAAAGTACCGAGACGTTAATGCGACAAAGAGTGTTTAAATTTCATGGACAGGTTACACAACCTGGGCATTGGTGGCAGCAAGGTTGGCGGTTACTAATTGATGAGGGCAACCCCTTTTTAACACCTCTAAAAGAATGTCAATTTGTTAAAGCTAATGGGCAAGCTTACAGTAAAACCCTTGATTGGTCTGTTCGGCCAAAGAGTGTAAGTAAGCATTTAACACATGCTTATAATGGGGATGAGCTTACAACCGATTTAACTTGGCCTGCGCAAAACATAGCGTGGATTGCTATGCCCAGTTTTGCAAATAACGATAAGCAAACTCATGATTACAATAACCTGTATAAGAAAGTGGCGAGTCAACGTACTAAGTTACTCAGTGCAAAAACGGTGGTTTTAGATCTTCGTCATAACCAAGGTGGCTCGTCGTATTGGAGCTTAACGCTTGCAAAAGCGTTGTGGGGTGAGCAGGTTGTTGAACAAAAAATGGACAGTTACTCACAAAATAGCCGGGTTTGGTGGAGAGCGTCAAAAGACAATACTAACTATGTAAAATCGTTAATTGACGTGGTAAAAGATCAGCCTGAAGTTCATGAATTGATTAAAGAAATAGCAGCAGGTATGGCGCAGTCACTTGAAAACAATAAGCCATTTTACATCGAAGAGAAGCAAAGTAAATCAAACCTAAGCGAAAGTAGGGTACCAGTGAGTAACTTTAAAACACAGGTTCTTGTTATTGTGCCGCCACAGTGTGCAAGTGCGTGTCTTGATGCCATTGATGTATTTAAGCAGTTTTCAAACACTCAGTTATTTGGCGCGCCAAGCAGTGCTGACTCACTGTATATGGATGTTCGATTAGCCCAGTTACCCTCAGGTTTAGGTAAAGTGATAGTGCCTAATAAAGTGTATGTGAATAGAGCAAGAGGAAAGGGCGATTATTATAAACCCGATATTGCCTATAACGATATTGATTGGACAACCGATAAGCTATTAGAAAAAATTAAACAGTTATAAAAAAGCCGCTCAATGAGCGGCTTTGACTTTTCAACTATAAGGGGTAATCAAAAACTGTATTTGGGCAATGTATTAATTGCCCATAGAGTATCTAACGCCAAAGGCATAACGAGGGCCGTATTGAGCCGCGCTTAAGAACTGACTTTCGAAGCGACTGAATGAACGCTCGGTTTCGTTGGTTAAGTTCACACCTTCAAAGAATACCGTTGTGCTTTCGTTAACTTCGTAGTTCACACTAATATCCCACTGTAAGTACTCTTCTGCGTATTGTGGAGGAGCCGTAGCACCTGAGTCAGGTAAACCTTGCGCAATTAAGTACTCATCACGCCATGCACCGGTAATTTTCACCGATAAGCCATCTTTTTCGTAAAAGCCTTGTATGTTTGCAGAATCACTTAAACCAGCTAATACTGCTTGAGAGGCAAGGTAGTAGTTATCGTACTCTACATCACCATCAACAACGGTGGCATTAAAGCCTGCACCAAAGCCTGAGTCGCCAAACAAGTGCTGAACAGCAAATTCAAAACCGTTTACTTTACGTGAACCAACGTTTTCAGGTGAATTGATGGTCCATTCAATCAGCGGATCAGACGCTGGATCTGGTAATATACGGTTGTTTTCACCAATGCCTACGCCATTAGCTACAATTTCATTGTAAATTGCAGTGTCAGTTGCTTGATCTCCACGACCTTCAATGGCGGCTACTGCATTGTTCCAACGCTCACCTAAATACACATCATGTAAACCTTCAAAGGTAGTTTTTACCTGGGTGTTATCAATCCAATTATCTACGTCTTTCCAGAATAGACCGACAGCAGCGTAACTGCCTTCGCTGTAATAATACTCAAGGCTTAAATCTAGATTAGTTGATTTAAATGGCTCTAAGTTTGGATTACCACGGCTACCACTTCTTGAATTTAATTTAGGTGATGGTGTTAAAGCCAAGTTACCTAACATATCGCCAAGAGTTGGTCTGGTGATTGTTTGTCCCCATGATGCGCGGGTTACTAAGTCATCCGTAAGATCGACTTTAATATCAATCATAGGAAGTAGTAAGTCGTATTGTCCTTCATAGTCTACTTCAACTAATTCGCCACCAGCGGCAAATTGAGTTAACCACTCTGAACCGCCTGCCCAGTAAACTTGTTCCGCTACACGACTTTTTGCTGGGCTTACAATATCAGTTTCTTCATAACGAAGACCTAAGTTTACAAATACGTCGTAGTCGCTAACGTTAAATACCCAGTTGCTAGAAAGGTAAACACTAATGGTTTCTTCTTCTACTTCGTTAGTTGGGAAGTTATCAAAGCTACCAATTCGGTAATAATCACTACCAATTACGTCTTCGGTCAAATAAGCACTTTGACGAGCAAATGCTTCATCAAGGTCATAAGTGTAAGCATAACCTGGCGCTACGCCGTTAGGACCAAATGAAAATTCATCAAGGAATCCGCTTAAATCAACCCTTTCGAACATCGCATCTGGGAAAATTTCAGCGAATGTACCGTTGTTAAAGCCAGGTGCATTGGCGTTATTAGAGCCGCCCCAACCACTGAGTGTTTGCTTAGTGTAAGCCGCACCAAATTTAACGGTTTCAAGACCAATATCGGTATAAGTAAATAATTTACCGTCTAATTGTACTTGAGAAACTTCTGACTCACCTGGTGTTCTGGTAAAAATACTGAAGTTAGAACCAATTTGATTTGGACTTACTTCTTGTGTGCCGTTGTTCCAATTAATATTAAAACCCGGTACATCGCCTTCGCGGAAAAAGTATTCTTTAGTAGATAACTCTGCTGAGCCCAAAATAATACGGGCATTAGAATTTAAGCCAGGATCTTTGCCATTATCTGTTGTGGTTTTTGAAGTATGGGCATCAAAGTTAAAACTAAGGTTTTCTGTTGCTAACCATTCAACATTAATACCGGTTGCTTTTGAGTCTACCTCGGCAGTTTCACGAAATGCCGTGAATGAGGCATCATCACCAGCTGAGTTATAGTAAATAGCGGTGCCATTTTCATCTAGCTCATAGGCATTACCATTACCACCAAACGAGCCGTTCCAAATACCCCACGATAACGAATTATTACCCGTTGTTGCATTTGAAATTGTGTGATCTAGTGTAAACGTTAAGTTATCTGTTGGTGCAAACTGAAAAGTGGCTTGCGCATTTAAACGTTCACGCTGAATATCATCTTTTGAAAAGCTGACTTCTTGTGGGAAGAAAGCGGCAGATACAAACTCACCATTATCCCCAGCATTTGGATCGAAAAACTGCTTAGCTGGGTTACCATCTGCATCCATTGGACGGTTATCAATTATATTTTCAGCATCAACCGATAGGTTAGGGTTGACTAACCAAGAGCGTACATTGGCTGCTTGGCGCTGAAAATCACGGCGGTGGTATGAAAAGTTAGCTGAAAAACCAAACATTTCGTCAGCAAAAGTATTGCTGTAAATACCTGCAATTTCAGGTGTTACTTCATCACCTTCTTCTACCGATGTATCGTGAATGCCTTTAGCCATCAATGAAAAGCGCTGACCTGGCTTTTGTAGAGGTTTAGCAGTAACAATATTTACAGTTGCACCAAGGCCACCTGTTGGTGTATCCGCACGCGCTGTTTTCATAACTTCAAGTGAACTAACGCCTTCAGATGATAAGTTCTCAAAGTTAAATGAACGCGTAAAACCGGTGCCTGCCATTTGACGGCCGTTAAGTGTTACAAGGTTAAACGATGGGCCAAAACCACGTACGGTAATTTGGCTACCTTCACCGTTTGAGCGACTTACCGATACACCCGTAATACGTTGTAGCGATTCAGCTAAATTAGTATCTGGAAATTTACCCATTTCTTCAGCAGAAATGGCATCAACCACGCCTGATGCGTCACGCTTTACATCCATTGAACGGATTAATGAACCACGAATACCTTTTACTTCAATAACTTCTAGTTCAGGTTCGGCAGTATTTTCTTGCGCAGCATAAGCGAAGTTAAATGTGCTTGCAGCGATGATAAGTGACACAGAAGCCGCTAGTGGGCTTTTTTTAAACTTATTTGTGTTCATAATTGCTCTGCTTTTACTTAATTTATTACGGTAAGTAGGTACTTTTAATTTAGTACCTACCACTGAATTAGGGTTTATGGGTTAGCGATAACCACATTGTCGATACGATAAACTGCACCTTCACCTGTTCCCCACGCTGGGAAAACCATCAGTACATTGATATCGCTAATGTCTAAACCTGCATCAAATAATGATTGCACTGTAAACGTGTATGTTTGCCATTGCCCAATAACCGGTACTTCACCTTCAACGCTTTGTGTAAGAGGAAGCTCTACCGCCGTTGCTGCACCTGTTGACTCAATTTTAAATGTCCACACTGAGTCAGGATCATTTGGTGGTGTCACCATTTTCATTTCAAATTGCACAACACCATTTGCTAATATTGCTGATGCATCAAAAGAAACCCCTTCGTCAGCTAAAAAGCCCATTACTGTTGGTGTAGCACCAATAACAAACTCAGCCACTGTGCCGTGTTCAGCATCGTCAGTTTCTTCAGTCGGTGTAGAGCCACCACAACAGTCCCAAATACTCCACATATCTGCGGCAGTATCTTGGAAAATAGTGATTTCATCGCCTGCTGATGCACTCGGATCGTACATTTTAGCGTTATCAACTCGGTAAACCGCACCTTCACCTGTGCCCCATGCTGGGAATATCATCACTACATCAATGGCACTTACATCTAAACCGGCGCCCGCTAAGTCAGCGAATGTAAAGGTATAAGTTTTCCACTCACCAGCAACGGGTGCATCGCCAGCATCGGTTAATGGAAGCTCTACCGCTGTATCGCCTTCATTAGATTCAATCTTCATTGTCCAAACAGCTGCTGGATCATTTGGATTTGACATTACTTTTACATCAAACTGTAGTACACCATTTTCTAAAATACTTGTTGCATCAAATGGTTTACCACTACCACCGGCTGAGGTGCGAGTATTAAAGCCCATTACAGTGGGTGCTTCGCCAATGCTAAACTCTGCGGTTAAACCGTGTTCTTCATCATCTACTACCTCAACTGGTGTTGAACCGCCACAACAATCCCACATTGGCCAATCTAGATTTTGTCCGTCTGTGAATAGGTCAACTTCTGGGCTTCCAGGTAAATCACCTTCAATCGCAACATTGGTAATTAAATATTCAGCGCCTGCACCTGTTTGCCATGCTGGGAATACCATTAATACATCAATGGCACTTAAATCTAAGCCTCTTTCTTGTAGTAAAGAAAGTGGGAATGTATAGGTTTGCCATTGGCCCAGACTGTGTGAAAACTCTGATCACCTTTTGGTCTAAGTATGTTCTGCTTATGATCTATTAATCTATACATTTAGTTCACTTAATATACTGATATTTATATAATTAGACTATTGATTCAGTTGAGGGTTGAGGCAGTATGTCAAAGTTTATAAGCG
>NZ_JQFL01000046.1:0-1348 GCF_000764215.1 Pseudoalteromonas sp. ND6B | reverse complement strand
CGGAGTTTTTCAAGTTAGTTGTCGCCTCAAGTTAAATTTTATGCCGCCCGCATTTCTTCTTTTTTCTCAGGGTTTAAATTTACTTCATTTATCATTGACCAGTCTCGTGACTTCCCTGACCAACGACTTGGGTTATTCAATTTAGCTGCGTCGTTTACCTGCTGACGCTTAGCTAATATTTCTTTATCTAAACCTGAATGACGTTGGTTTGGCGTCACAAATTTTATACCACTGTGTAGGTGCTCATTATTGTACCAATCAACGAACCCACTTACCCATTCTCTTGCTGCGCTTATATCTTCAAATGCCTTTTCTGGGTATTCTGGGCGATACTTTAACGTTTTAAATAACGACTCAGAGTATGGATTATCATTACTTACTGACGGTCGACTAAATGATGGCACAATCCCTAACTCCTGTAATGTTGCCAGTAATGTCGCGCCTTTCATTGGGCTACCATTATCTGAGTGCAACGTGACTTGCTCGCGCTTTATTTGCTCCCGACTGCAAATATCCTTCATTAAATCTGCGGCTAATTCACTTAACTGTGTGTCGTAAACTTGCCAGCCAACAACCTTTCGACTAAAAATGTCCATCACTAAATATAAGTATAAAAATTGCCCTTTTACGCTCGTTGGTAAATAGGTGATATCCCAAGTGTAGACTTCATTTGCACGCACTGCTTTCAATGCTCTTGGCTTTTTCATCGGCTTAGCTGGCTTTACTTTTTCTCTATGCGTTAATAAGTTATGTGCCTTCATGACACGATAAAACGAACTTTCAGACGCTATCCATATGCCCTTATCAAGCAGCTTAGGGACTATTTTACTGGCCGGTAAATGCCCATATTCGGCTGAATTAGCCGTATTAATAATGCGCTGCCGCTCTAACTCTGTGAGACGGTTAGGCGGCTGTTTTTTCGTACTCGTCCGTTTGTCAGTCATATCGTCTGCTTCAATCCACCGCTGAACGGTTCTTAGTGTCAGTCCAAGTAACTCACATGCCTTTTCTTTCCTTGCCCCTGAAGCCTGTGCGTTTGTGATAAGCGTTATTAATTCATGTCGCTCAGTCGCTGTTGTTAATCGTCCTCGTTGAAACCCCAAAGTGCATCCGCTTTTTTTTTGAGTACAAGTAGAGCGGCAGTTTCAGCTAAGGCCTTATCTTTGCGATTCAGTTCTTTTTGCAGTTGCTTTATTTCTTGCTTAAGCTGTTTACTGTCTGACTTTACTGTTTTATTTGAAGGTGGTGTTACTAAGTCTTTCTTCCATTGCTGAATATGATGCGGATAAAGCCCTATATTACGGCAGTATTCATTTATGGCGGCTTCATCTAAACTTCCACACTCAAT
>NZ_JQFL01000045.1:0-1349 GCF_000764215.1 Pseudoalteromonas sp. ND6B | reverse complement strand
TCGGAGTTTTTCAAGTTAGTTGTCGCCTCAAGTTAAATTTTATGCCGCCCGCATTTCTTCTTTTTTCTCAGGGTTTAAATTTACTTCATTTATCATTGACCAGTCTCGTGACTTCCCTGACCAACGGCTTGGGTTATTCAATTTAGCTGCGTCGTTTACCTGCTGACGCTTAGCTAATATTTCTTTATCTAAACCTGAATGACGTTGGTTTGGCGTCACAAATTTTATACCACTGTGTAGATGCTCATTATTGTACCAATCAACGAACCCACTTACCCATTCTCTTGCTGCGCTTATATCTTCAAATGGCTTTTCTGGGTATTCTGGGCGATACTTTAACGTTTTAAATAACGACTCAGAGTATGGATTGTCATTACTTACTGACGGTCGACTAAATGATGGCACAATCCCTAACTCCTGTAATGTTGCCAGTAATGTCGCGCCTTTCATTGGGCTGCCATTATCTGAGTGTAACGTAACTTGCTCGCGCTTTATTTGCTCTCGACTGCAAATATCCTTCATTAAATCCGCGGCTAATTCACTTAACTGTGTGTCGTAAACCTGCCAGCCAACAACCTTTCGACTAAAAATGTCCATCACTAAATATAAGTATAAAAATTGCCCTTTTACGCTCGTTGGTAAATAGGTGATATCCCAAGTGTAGACTTCATTTGCACGCACTGCTTTCAGTGCTCTTGGCTTTTTCATCGGCTTAGCTGGCTTTACTTTTTCTCTATGCGTTAATAAGTTATGTGCCTTCATGACACGATAAAACGAACTTTCAGACGCTATCCATATGCCCTTATCAAGCAGCTTAGGGACTATTTTACTGGCCGGTAAATGCCCATATTCGGCTGAATTAGCCGTATTAATAATGCGCTGCCGCTCTAACTCTGTGAGACGGTTAGGCGGCTGTTTTTTCGTACTCGTCCGTTTGTCAGTCATATCGTCTGCTTCAATCCACCGCTGAACGGTTCTTAGTGTCAGTCCAAGTAACTCACATGCCTTTTCTTTCCTTGCCCCTGAAGCCTGTGCGTTTGTGATAAGCGTTATTAATTCATGTCGCTCAGTCGCTGTTGTTAATCGTCCTCGTTGAAACCCCAAAGTGCATCCGCTTTTTTTTTGAGTACAAGTAGAGCGGCAGTTTCAGCTAAGGCCTTATCTTTGCGATTCAGTTCTTTTTGCAGTTGCTTTATTTCTTGCTTAAGCTGTTTACTGTCTGACTTTACTGTTTTATTTGAAGGTGGTGTTACTAAGTCTTTCTTCCATTGCTGAATATGATGCGGATAAAGCCCTATATTACGGCAGTATTCATTTATGGCGGCTTCATCTAAACTTCCACACTCAAT
>NZ_JQFL01000044.1:0-26275 GCF_000764215.1 Pseudoalteromonas sp. ND6B | reverse complement strand
CCTCACCAACTAGCTAATCCCACTTGGGCCAATCTAAAGGCGAGAGCCGAAGCCCCCTTTGGTCCGTAGACATTATGCGGTATTAGCAGTCGTTTCCAACTGTTGTCCCCCACCTCAAGGCATGTTCCCAAGCATTACTCACCCGTCCGCCGCTCGTCATCTTCTAGCAAGCTAGAAATGTTACCGCTCGACTTGCATGTGTTAGGCCTGCCGCCAGCGTTCAATCTGAGCCATGATCAAACTCTTCAATTAAAAAGTTTTATGTCTTTCGACAGCTCAATGAATTCTGAATTTATTTAATATCTTTCGATATTGAATTGACTGTGCAGAATAATTACCTAAGTAACTATTCTGTTGGTCACTCAGTTTAAATTGAGACTCTAAATTTGTTTGCCTCACTACCTAAGTAGCTTGGCTGTTAGAACTCAATCTGTACGAGTGCCCACACAGATGATTGCTTTATATTGTTAAAGAACGTTGCGACGTTGTCGCTAGGGATGCGTATAATACATCCTTTATCTTTCGAGTCAACACTTAATTTTAAACTTTCTTGCGATGATTTAAACTTAAGTTTTACTTAACTCTCTGAGTAGCTCATGCCTCGCTATGCGTTGGCGTTCCCCGTCTCAGTGGGGTCGCATTATAGGGAGATCCGAAAACAGATCAACCTTTTTTTTAGATCTTTTTACCGTTTGCTCAAGTTTCAAACAAACGAGGCTAAAATAGTACTGAAACGCCTTACTATCGGTTGTTTTTTACACTCTTATTAACTATTTGCTATAAATTTCATTGCTATGTTCAATTAAGACGTTAAGATAGCAAGTTCACAATGTTAAATTAATGTTTATTTCCTGTTTATTGGTAGATCAAAAATGAAATTACCCGATCAAAAATCTTTTATCTTCGCAGTTATTCTTGCTGTTGTTGGTTTTGTTATCGTTAAGTTTGCGCTTGCAAGCCTAGCATTAGACCCTGCACTTCTATTCGGTGCCGGTTTATTAATTGGTGGACTTGTTATTGCTGCAATGTCATCAGTAAGTACAGAAGAAGCCGAAGTAAAAACAAAAACACTTTATGTTGGCAATCTTCCTTATCGTGCAAATGAAGGTGTAGTTCGTACTTTATTTGAAGAGCAAGGCAAAGTATTTAACGTTCGTTTGTTAAAAGATAAGAATACTGGCAAGCGTCGCGGTTTTGGCTTTGTTGAAATGGCACAAGCAGATGCTGATAATGCAATTGCTAAGCTAAACGATAGTGAGTTCCAACAACGTACTTTGAAAGTACGTGAAGCAAAACAAAAACAAGAAGATGATTCTAACTCTTATCGTTCAGAGTCGGATCAAACAGTGTAACTTGCTTAACCGCTAGTTTATCACTACATACATCAGCCGTTGCATAATAGTGCAGCGGCTTTTTTATGCCTGCTTGATTATCACTTAATTTGAGTAAAGAACTAACTCGCTTAGCAATGGCCGCACCAGAGTCTAATAACTGTACTTGCGTATTAAAGTAATCACTGATTGGTTTAGCTAAAATAGGAAAGTGAGTACAGCCTAATACCAGTACATCGATATCTTTATTAATATTTAATCGGTCTAACTCAGTGTGCAACTTATCGATATCTAAGTGCTGGGTAAAAAAGAGAGTCTCTGCCAAAGTAACCAGTTCAACACTACTATATAAACTTGTGGTTATCGATGAGGCATGTTCTTTTATAAGTGCATCAGTATACGGGCTTGATACCGTTGCGGGAGTTGCCAATAAACCTATATGCTTTGATTGCGTTAATTGCGCTGCGGGTTTAATTGCAGGTACTACCCCAACAATAGGAATATCGGTAATTTGACGTACCGAACTTAACGCTGATGTTGAGGCGGTATTGCAGGCTATAACAATTAAGTCGACATTTAGTGACTCATCTTCAATAAATTGAATCAATCCACATAGGCGATGAATGATGGTTTGTTGCGACTGTGCGCCATATGGCAATAATGCATTATCCATAAAATAGCTGTATTGAGCATGAGGAATGCTTTGCTGAATATGCTCAAGCACGGTGGTTCCACCTATACCTGAATCAAATACCATGATGTGCGCTGACAAACTACCATTCCTACTCTTTACTAAGAACGGCAGTTTGCCATGTGGCTTTTGTAAAAGAAAGTAGTTTTACTCAGTGCCTAGCTTTGCAGTAGCGGCGTTTAATTTATCTAAGTTTTCAAACATGGTGTTAGTGTAATCAACCAGTTTATCTATTTCTTGTTGATCTTGATTTAGCCATTGAATGATACCTGATAGCTGACTTTCTAATCCTAGGGTTTGCGCTTTAGAGTAAGCCGATTTTAGATCATCATTAAAAGGGGCAACAGTTTCGGCAATGGCTTTTTCTGATGCTGGCTTAATTTGTTCATACTCTTTAATGGCAGCAACGGTTTTGCTTTGACGTAAGTCCATTGAGAATGCCACCAGCTGTTCATTCCCTAAACTGAGTTCTTGGGCTTGTTCAAATGCTTTATCTAAATCGCCACTGAAAAAGGTTTTACTGACATCTTGTAACTCTGCCATTAAATCATTTATGGCTTGCTGCTCGTCTTCATTAAGCTCACCGTTTACTGACATCAAGAAAGAGAGCTCACGGGATTCAGAAAATTGCGTACTAAATGATTGTGAATCATCTGTTTTTTGATAGCGACTAGATGATTGCGATTGGTAAGCATCTGCAAAGCTAATACTCACCTCATCACCTTCTGCTGTGGTAAATGTATAATCAGCACTATTGCTTAAACTTACATATTGCGCCTGGCTAACAGTAACGCTTGCAGGTTGTGGGTTAAATAAGTTCTGCTCAAATTTATCGAGGCCACTAAAAATACCCTCTTTTGATTTATCAATACCCTCTTCAAGGTCTTGATTGAATACCCCCATGCCTTTTAGTTCATCCACAGCCTCATCAACACCCGTCTGCACTCCTTTACGTGCCTGGCTAAGTATATCTTGTAGTTTCTCATCATTAGCACCATTGGCTTTGGCTTTATTTACCGAGCTTGTTACAAAGTCTAAAACATTTTTAACGACTTCATTAAAATCAAACAGTGGTTTGTCCTTTTTGGTTTCAGCGACCGGCAAACCTAGTTCTTTTGCCATTTTGTCACCTAATACGGCAGCAGCCAGTTCTTTTCCTCGTTGCTGATAACTAGTTAGTGGCGAGTCTATTTTAGGCTGTGGCATTGCTTGATTAGTATTGTATTTATTAGCATTACTGTTTGGAACAAAACTAAAGTTACCTATTTTCATGAGAAGACTCCTATTTAGACTTACTCTTATATCGGCCAAGTAAGCCTATACTGTAGTAAAATGCTCAAAAAAAGCTCACTATATTTGATCAAAACTAGACAAATACGCTTCGCTCCCTACAATAGCGCCGATAAACAGATCTCAACGATAAGGTTATACCGTTAATGGCAGTTATAAATATAGATACCACGCAGTACGATGCACAATTAAATGAAAAAGAGCAGCGTATTACAGAGCAATTTCAACGTTTCGGTGTAAAACAGTTAGAAGTATTTAGCTCTGAGCCCATTAACTACCGCCAACGTGCAGAATTTAGAGTATGGCACGATGGTGACGATCTGTTTCATATTATGTTTGATCAACAAACAAAAGATAAAATACGTGTTGATACCTTTGACCCTGCAGCTCCTTTAGTAGGTGAAATTATGCAGGTGATGATTGATAATTTAAAAGGCTGCGAAGTACTACGTCGTAAATTATTTCAAATAGATTATTTATCAACCCTCAGTGGTGAAATTTTAGTGAGCTTGCTATATCACAAGCCACTTGATGAACACTGGTTAACTGAGATCAATGCCTTAAAGGAAAAGCTAAGTAGCCAGTACAAAATTGACTTTATTGGCCGTGCACGTAAGCAAAAAGAAAAATTGGGCGATGACTTTGTTACTGAGCGCTTAATGGTGAATGGCCAAGAGCTAATCTATCAACAGGTAGAAAATAGCTTTACTCAGCCTAATGCGAAGGTGAATATTAAAATGTTAGAGTGGGCACAAGAGTTATGTAAACCACTAAACAATGATTTACTAGAGCTGTATTGTGGTAATGGAAACTTTTCTATTGCACTTGCTGGTTCATTTAATAAAGTGCTGGCGACGGAAATATCAAAATCGTCGGTGCATTCAGCGCAATATAATATTGCTCAAAACCAAGTAACTAACTTAGATATTATTCGCATGTCGAGCGAAGAGTTTACTCAGGCAATGAAAGGCGAGCGTACTTTCTCTCGCTTAGATGGCATTGACTTGAGTAGTTACAACTGCCAAACCATCTTAGTCGACCCGCCTAGAGCAGGCATGGACACGCTTACGTGTGACTTAGTGGCTAATTATGAAAATATTATTTATATCTCATGTAACCCAGACACATTAGAGCGTGACCTTGAACACTTAACGCAAACCCATGAGGTTAAGCGCTTTGCAATATTTGATCAGTTCCCTTACACACACCATATTGAATCTGGTGTATTTTTACAGAAAAAATAAAATCTAATACTATAATACCAGCGCCTTGATAAGTGCTGGTATTTGCTCTTCACTAAATACTTTAACTTGATTCTTTACCAATAACTTAGCGGTCAGCCCCATGCCTTTTACTTTCACCCCACTATGGCTTCCATCATAAATTGTATTACGGCCACACGAAGGACTAGACTCTTTTAGTAAAGCAAAGCGAATATTATGCTTATTACAAAGGGCTAATGCTTTATTAGCGCCAGCTTCAAATGCACTTGTTACATCCTCAGCAGTATTTGTAATAACTCGATTTTGCTTTATCTCAGCGGGCGCTCTAGGCACGAGTAAACCACCAGCAATCTCAGGACAAAATACAATTAATCTATTTTGCTTTTGCCACAAATTAAGTTGAGGGTGCAATATTGTTTGTCCTTTACCATCATAACGAACTGGCAAACCTAACAAACAACTTGAGATTAAAATTTTTTCCATAATGAATTTTCTTCTCCAAATAAAAAAGCTCCTTTCGGAGCTTTTTTATTTCACTAAACTACTTATTTATTTGCTAAGTAGTTAATAAGTGCGCTTACATCTTCTGGCGATGAAATGCCTGACTCGCCACCTAAGTTAAGCTTGTATTTACCATTAACGATAAACGTAGGAACGCCACGAAGTGCTCCTTTGCCTTTAAAGTAATCTTGGTCGCGTTTCATTTTAGAGCTAAGTGTACGTACCGAGAAGCTTTCAAATAATTTATCAAACTTGTCGCCATCTACGCCTTGCGCTAAAAATACATCTTTTACATCTGCCAACTCATTAAATCGTGCACGCTTTGCATGGATATGATCAAACATCGCTGAAATAATTTTATCTTTTTGAGGTAGTACTTCAGCTGTAGCTAATGCTTGGCTGATCATGGTTTGATGTTCTGGGTCACGTACACCCACAAAATCTACATGGCTTTTCTTAAACTTTACGTTTTTATCTAGCTTAGGTTTGATCTCGGCCAGCAGTGGTTCCATGTTATTACATGCAGGACAGTAAAAAGAGAAAAACTCTTTTACTTCTGGTTTTCTGGTTGCACGATCAGAGACGACATCGTAATGCACGCCCTCTTCGTAAGTGGCAGCAAAACTGGTTGCAGCTAAAGGGAGTAATACAGCAAGTAACCCTGCTTTAACTAATTTGATCATTATTGTGGTGCTCCAAAAATTATAGTTTTAGTAAAAAGCTAATTAACTCATCAAGTTCTTGTTGGCTCTTGATTGTATTAATATTGATTTTGTATTTGTCATTTACGATAAATGTAGGCACGCCAGTTAATGCACCAAGTTCAGAATATTTATTCTGTTTATCTTGCATGGCACGTTCAGCTGCTATGATAGGCAAACTGGCGATGTCGTTATCAAATGTCGTGTTATCAATTGCATTAAGCTCTAATAACTTTTTAACGTCTTTAATTTCAGTTAATGGCGCACGTTGTATATGAATGCTTTTAAAAATTTGCGCTGTTACCGCTTCAGCTTGACCGTGTTTCTTTGCGATTAAGTAAGCAAAGCTTAAATTACTTTGGGCTTGTGGTGAAACGCCTCCCAAAAAGTTGACATGATTTTTTACAAATTCAGCCCCTTCAGGTAAGTTTTCTGCAATCCCTTTGGCTACCGGCTCAAATTTAAAACAATGTGGGCAATAGAAAGAGAAAAACTCGGTTACATTCGGGGTTTTACTTTTTTCAACATCAATTACAGTGTATTGATTACCCGCTTCAAAGTTAGCAGCTAATGCTGCAAAAGGTAAACATAGGATCAGTAAACTTAGTTTTAATTTTTTAAGCATGAATATCTCGTTATACTTCTTTTTAAATAAAAATATTATGGCAATAATTTTAACGGGGCTTCTTGCAAAGCTGCAAACTGCTCTTTAAGCGCTAAAATTTGTTGCTCCCAGTATTTGTCATCTGCAAACCATGAAAAGTTCCGTACAAAAGCAGGATCACTCCAACGTTTTGCAACCCACCCCATGTAATGAATCATACGCATAGCCCGAAGCGGTTCGATCAGCTTAAGTTGTGAGTGATCAAAATCGCAAAACTCTTCATATGCATTCACTAAAGTGTCTAACTGTAACAGCTGTGTTTGTCGATCGCCACTGAGCATCATCCATAAATCTTGAATTGCAGGACCTTGACGGCTATCGTCTAAATCAACAAACATTAATGCATCTCCTGCCCATAGGATATTACCAGCATGGCAGTCACCATGTAAGCGAATGCCTTCTACATTTTTATATTGCTGTTGAGTTTGAGCAATGACTAAATCTAAAATAGTGTAAAAGGAAGTCTCTAATCCCATAGGGACTAACTTACTTTTTTGTAAATGAACTTTAGCTGTATCTAAATATTCATCACAGGTAACGGTCGGTCTTTGGGTAAAGGGTTTCGTTTTGGCTACTTGATGCATACGACCGATTAAACGCCCGAGCACATCGAGTTGATCTAAATTGTCCACCTCAAATAAACGCCCGCCTACACTTGGGAACAAAGTAAACAAATACCCTTGATGTTCAAACAAGCTTTGCCCATTGTGTTTTATTGGCGCCACCACCGGTACTTCAGCGGCGGCTAGTTCAAAAGCAAAGTCATGCTCTTCTTGAATTTGCGCTTTGCTCCAGCGCTCAGGGCGATAAAACTTAACGACGTAACGCTTTGCACCCTCGGCTACAAATTGATATACCCGATTCTCGTAGCTATTTAGCGCTAACAACCCTGACTCAGCATAAATATCCACGCTTTCTATGGCATCCAAAATAAGATCTGGAGTTAAGTCAATAAAGCTAAATTTACTCATATACTTCTTATATAAAAGAAAAGCGGGAATATCCCGCTTTTTTGTTAATAACAGTGCTCGTTTGCCTTTAATAAAGCGACTTATCGTGCCTTAAAAAAGTTGCTTGGCTGCGATATTTTATTATCGGGCTCGTTTATTGGCGACAACACAAAGTTAAACTCGGTCATTGGCGCTTTTAAATCATAAGGATCCATTACCAGTGATAGCGGTACATTATGCGATTCACCAGCGTTTACTGTAAAGGTAGTATCACCTAAGTATTTATAATTATCTAACCCTGTTACATCAATAGAGAATGTTTGCTCGTATTGTGCTTTGTTAATTACTTTTAAGGTGTAGGTGTTTTCAACTAAACCATTAAAATCGACACGATACAACTGATTACGGTCGCGAATAATATCAAAGTCCATGGTTTTACGCATGGCGATATTAGCAACCAGCGCACCGGTAAGTAAGATTAAAATAACACTGTAACCAATCAGCTTTGGACGCAGCGGATGGGTTTTATTCTCCGGTGTTTCTAAATTACGCTCGGTGGTGTAAGAGATAAGGCCTCGAGGGTAATTCATTTTATCCATTACGCCGTCACAGGCATCAATACAAGCGCCACAGTTTATGCACTCATATTGCAAACCATTACGAATATCAATCCCGGTTGGGCAAACCTGCACACACAAGTTACAGTCAATACAGTCACCTAAACCTAACTCTTTAGGGTCTTGTTTACGAGAACGTGGCCCTCGGTTTTCACCACGAGTTTCATCATAGCTTACAGTAAAGGTGTCTTTATCAAACATTGCTGACTGAAAACGTGAATACGGGCATATATGTAAACACATAATTTCTCGCATCCACCCAGCGTTACCATAAGTACAAATAGTAAATACAATGATACTAACTAAGGCATAACCGCCTACATTAAAGGTAACAAATTCAGGCAGTAGTTCGCGAATAGGCGTGAAGTAACCAACAAACGTTAACGCAGTATATAAAGAAAATAATACCCAACTAGTGTGCTTAGCTGTTTTACGCCAGAACTTGTCAAAATCCATCGGCCGTTGATCTAACTTTTTACGTTGGTTAGCGCTGCCCTCAAACTTTTCTTCAAACCAAATAAAAATGAAGGTCCATACTGTTTGCGGACATGTATAGCCACACCACACTCGACCATAAAAAGTGGTAACCAGAAATAAGGCAAACGCTGCTAGCATAAATATAAATGCAAGAATGGTGAAATCTTGTGGCCACAGGGTTAAGCCAAAAATATTAAATTTTTGCTCCATTAGCTCAAATAAAACAGCTTGTTGACCGTTAAAGTTGATCCATGGCAATAACATAAACGCCAGCATGCCTAAAAAGCCAATACGTTGTCTTAGTAATTGATGGAGTCCTGAAACAGCACGCACATAAATACGGTTGCGTGGGTTAAATCTATCTTCTTGACGGCTCAGATCGGGTTTTTGGATCTTAACCTCTGTTGGTATGTTTTTTACTTTAATTTGCTTATCCATTGAAGTTCCTCAACGCCGCTAGGAAATAAAAATTCAGCAATCTTTTTGTACTTTTCGCCTAAGTGTAGCAACTTACATGCTAAACATAATACGCTTTAGGTCGCACTTGTATACTTTCAGATATTTCAGAAATATCTAATTACTCCTCTTATTATACGCATATTGGCTAAAATTACTGACTAGATTGCTAATAATTTATTCAACTTGTGACTTGCTTTTAAGGTGTATTTTATTACACTTGCCGGCTACTAACGTGTTGTTTGGATCAAGGTTTGTGTATTTATGAAGAAATTTTTTATACTAGTGGTTGTGATCCTAGCATTTTTTACCATTGATCACCCCTTGGTAAAAGAGCCTCGTGAGCGCTTACTCGGTGATGGTATAGGCTTGTTAAGCAGCACAACTAAAGTCGATCGTTTTCCTGTCGCAACCATGACAAGAAACAAAATTAATAAACAGTTAGCACTTTCAAGATCCGAAGAAGACTATATTGATAAAACCTTTACCAATGATGAGTCAGTAAAGTTGTTTGAACTACGCTATTGTCGTCAAGGCGATCTAAACCTTTACTTTTATTCAGAACGTTTAACAACGGTATGTCGCATTATCAAAGAGTCATTAGCGCAAGCGAGAGTGAAATAATGGATTTTTCTGGATTAAATAAAAAAGCAAGTAACTCATTTCACAAGCACCGCACTATGCTTAAGCAGTTGGCACAAGGTAAAACACTTAAATGTGAGCATTGCCAGGGTGTATTAACGTTAAATTTAGCCACCAGCGAACCTGGTAAGGGAGTAATACAGTGCAAACAAGGTTGCACTGATATTGAATTAGAGATTGGCGCTTAAGGCTTTACCTACTTATTCATCCCACCCTTCATCGGTATACAAACCACTATTAAGCGCGACAATTTCTATAAGTTCAGCAAAACCTAACGCAAAGTCGCCCATTAATTCATACTGCTGCGCACACAAATGTAATTCATCGATATTATTTTGCTGTGCAATCTTTGCAATCGTTGGTTTATCTAATGCAAAAAAGCTAAGAGTCGCCTGTGCACTTTCAAGCGCTTGCTTGTATTGAATATCTAGTTGCTCACTCTGGAGTAACTTATGAGTATACGTTTGGCTTGCAGTTAAAAAACCTGCAGACCACTGCTGACAAAACTCACGGTCAAACTCAGCGGGTAACTTATAACCAAGTTCAAATACTTGTTCACTTACTTGATGATGTAATGCCATAAACAAAAACAACATGTCTTCATCAAGGTCATTGGCGGTATTAGGTAGAATTTGCTCTAACCATTGATGTACTTCTAATGGCTCAGGTGAACAAATAGTGCCAAATAAATAACCTTGGCTTTGAATAAGGCTCATAGCGCCGGGCTGGGTAGTTAAAAACTCGCTGAGCAGTTTGGCGTGCTGCTCAGTAAACTGAGGTATTTGCATTAAAACTCTTTTTTATAAAATATTAAAATTTAAGTGGATACCGACCTTGGTTATCTGGTCTACCTAAAAACTTCACCGCGTCATGAACTTCTTTCGGTAAAGTGAGATCAGGTTTAACATATCCCGCTACTTTAAAATCAAAATTGGCTTTTAGTGTAGCATCAGCCTCTAACCCTAATCTATTATTTGGCTCAATAAGTATGGCTACATCGCCCGACTTACAACTTAACTTACCGCTTAAATCGCCTATATTAAACCAGCCAGTTAGCCCTTGCACATCAATATCAGGGCTGGCTATTTCACCTTGTAATGATTGGCAATAAGGAGCGCCTGAAACGTATTCATCGAGCTCTAAAATAACGCGTCCTTTAGCAGTAACCGGTAACGGTAAATCAATGCGCTGCATAGCGCGCTCAACCGTTGAACGCACTACAGTATCAGTTATTCTAAGTTCATCATTTGTGAGAGAATAACTAATATCTGCATACCCAGAAATGTCATCACGTTCGCGAGGATTACCAAAACGTAAGTTAGTATTTACTTGAGCTTTAAAGATTGACCAGCCTGATATATCCCAACGTACATTGTTCAACTGTTCACCTTGAAAGCGAAGCTGCATTATTTGACCTTGCCATAGCGTACCAAAAGTTTGCCCTACCTCTAACTGCGCAGGTAAGTAAGGTTTAGCAAAATTTAAAGCCACTGCAGCGGGCAATTTAATAACGCTAAAAACAAGAAAGCTAATTACAAAAACGATGGATAAAATTATTATTTTTTTCATTAACTACTTCTCTAATACTAAACGGCTAACGCGTACATAACCGGATTTATCATCTTGGCTTAAATCTAAATTTTCTACGCTTAAACCATGCTGATTAACCAGCTCGTCAATCCATTGGATTAATTGATTAAACTCCACTGAGTCGAGTGTTAAACGAAGTGAATTATCATTTGGCTGCATTTTACTAATATTAATGCTGTAACGACCGCGCGTATTATTCACTATTTGGCTGAGGTTTTGATTGCTCACCGCTTGCGCTTTACCTGCTGCTTTAAGTTTAACGATACTGTCGTCTACCCATGCTAGCAATTCTTGTTGTTTTATTTGTGATTGTTGCGCATTTTCTATTGCCGTATTTAAGGGTCTAAATATACCCATTACCAAAACAAAAATAATAAATACACCACCCGCAACCATTATTAACTGCTGCTCTTGTTCTTTTAATGAACCCCAATATTTCATGAACTGCTGTTTCATTGTGCACCTCGCAGTCTAATTTCGCCGACGATATAATCACCATCATTATTTAACGACCCCTGCTCAACAGTCACACCTTGCTGCTCAAGAATGGCTTTAACCTTACCAAAGGTTTGAAAGTCTTTTGCACGAGCACGAATACGTAATTCATTACGGCGCTTATCAAAACGTAAGGTTTGCGGTGTAAATTCGCTCACTTGTGAAAATACACTCACCAGCTTGCTGGTTAAATCTAAAAAGCCAGCATCGCTCGTACCTTGCACTTTATCCAGTGCTCCCTGTATTTGATTTTTAATTAAGTGAGGGCGCACCCGCGTGCCTGGAAAGGCTTTTTGAAATCGCTCTACTACTTGTGATTTAGCTACCTCAAGCTGCGAATTAAGCTGATGTAATTCAACCGCTTTAATAGCCACACTCGATAGCAAAGCAATAACACTAATTATGGTGGCACTTTTCCAGTAACCCCACCATAAAGCCGTTTTCTTTTTAATCGTGTAAGGCCCTTGACGCAAATTAAATTTAAGCTGATCTAACTGCTTAGCAAATAATGCTAACGGCAGCTCATAATCACTGGTTTGCGGATGCAAGGTAAGCGTTTCAGGAAATTGCTCTGCAGGGCTGTAATGTTTTATATCAGGGTTACCTAAAGCCGTTAGATATTCCTTTAACCAGCTGCTTTCAACCGCACCGATATGCCAGTCACCTTTTTTAAATAGCCATTGCTTGTTGAGCTCAATTGCCGCTACACAAGGCTCTTCTGCACTGGGCAATAACAAGCCATCCGGCACTATTTTATGAGCAGTGAGCTGGTGTTGCTCAAACACCTCTAACCAGTGCTCAAACCAATCGCGATTCATTAGCGCAACCCTAATTGCATGCTGCGCTTCAACCATTGTCGGCTCCCCTAGCGCTATATAGATATCGTCTATATCACAGGCAATATCCTCTTCGAGCATATAAGGCAGTGCTTGCTCTAGCTTACGGTTCCATTTAGTTGGCAGTATCACCGTTTTTAATTGCACTTGGTCACATGGTAAAAGTACCACGAGCTCTCGGGTTGATGCTTTTTCAGTTAGTTCACTTAACTGGCTGGCATTTTGTAACTCGCCACTGGCTATTATTTCTTGTTCTTGTGGTGAGTATATTAACCAGTTAAGCAAGTCTTGTTCGGTTTGACCCGTGCGGATCAACAGTATCTCTGTCACTGTACGCCTCCAAATTTTCGCGCCAGTATCGTTACCTCGCCATTGCTGGCATACAGTAATGTGGTCATCGAAAAACGCAAATCAACAAATTTTGCCTGCGTTTGTAATTTAAAATATTCACTTTTTAAACTAAAAAGCTTTTCTACTGCTTTGATATTTTTGCCGCCTTGTTGTTTAACAGACTCAAAAAACTCTTCAATATTATCAAAGCCATTTTCAGGTCGCGCTGCAATTACCGCTTGAGCACCCGAAACACTCAGTTCGTCTATTAGGCCACTGAGCAATAAAGCTTGCTCTTCAGTGACTGTATTAACATTAATTGAAAGTAACGTACTACCTGGGATCACACAGACAAAAGGCAGCACTTTTTCCATAACCAAAGGATTAAACCCTTTAATTAAACGCAGTTCAGACACCGATGCAAATAAGCTATTAGCCGTCATATATGGAAACTGACGAGATAAATACTCCCCCTCTTCGGCACCAGAGCGATAGGTTATACTGTTCTCATCAAGCCAATCAAACACACTGTCGGCCATCCCTTCTTCTGATTCATCACTGGGTAAATCATCTATATTTTCTAAAATAGCAAACAACGCTTTATGTGCTGGGTTAGTTTTATTACCGCTATTTGGGTCTGGCTCAACCCCAAGCGCGTTTAAATTTAAACACGCTTGTAAATCAGTCAACTGGCCGCTTAAAGTGCCGTTCTCAACAGGGTACTTTACATCGCCTTGCTTTGCCCAGGGCTGCGCTAATGTGGTTTTTTCAGGATCGTCTTTTTTACTTTGAATTAAACCTTTAATTGCTAGCTCTTCAGCACCATAGGCATACCATTTCGCTTGTTGCTGACTTTGTAAATTGGTACTTCTTTGTACTTGCACCATTAAATTAGCACTCATTTCAACGGCTAAAATAGCTGCAAGCGCTACAATAAATAACACAATAACCAAAGCCGCGCCGCGCGAAGATTGTTGGTTCATCAAGGCGTACCCCGGCCATTAGGTTGCGACGGGTTAGTCCCCTCAGTTACTGGTTTAGGTAGCTCTTTACCGAGTCCTGGCACTAAAAACACACGCCTGATAGGCTCCGCATCCATTTGCTTTATAGTTACCGCAACGGCTTTAGGTAATGCCTTAATTTGCCAGTCTTCTTGCCACTTACCGCTACCATCTAAAAACTCAAATTTAAGCTCTTCGACTGCGGCTAAAATAACTTGGCTACGAGGCTCCATATTATCGAGTTGATCGACATAAATGCGATATACGCGTTCTAACTTGTCATCAATGACGCGATAACCAACAGCTTGTAACTCTGAGCGAGGGAGTAAGTTAATGGGATTCATCCAACCATCACGTACAAAGGCAATACCATCAAGCTGGCTTTCTAAAATGTAGCGTCCAGCAAGTAAGTATCCCTCTTGAAAATCTCCAGCTTCATTACGCACTTGGCGTTTAGTCATTTGGCTAAAGTCTTGATCCATTAGCCTGAAGGCTGTTTGTAACCCATTTAGTTCAGCAATTTTTTCATCTGATGCTTGTTTAGCTCGCGTTGTGGTATCAAGTATTTGGTGGGTGGCCATAATCACAAACGCCAACACACCTAGTGCCACCATCACTTCTAATAATGTAAAACCGCGCTGCTTCACTTAAAGCTTACCTTTATTTAAGTAAGTGCTTAACTCATAAATTGAATTTTCGTACTTATCATCCGTAAACACATTAATAGTGACTTTTACAAAGCTCTTGTCGGCAGTGGGCACAACATCTTGGCGCCAAAACCATTCAATACCCGCCATCATCTCACTGCCGCGGGTACCATTTTTACCTTGCCATTTTTCGCCTTTCGTTCGTTGTTCTACCAATACATTCTCAGCGACCCATGAGCCATACGTTTGTTCTTCAATACTTGATAAGTGATGAATATGCTCACCGGTTGCTTGCATTGCCGCAATACCCGCCATGGCACAAATACTCAGTGCAACTAAGACTTCTAATAATGTAAACCCGTGGTATTTTTTCATTATTGGGGCTCTCGACGAAAATCGACTGGGGCTGCAAATTTACCTTCAATAAAGTACACCGGCTCTGGCTGATCTTTTAATTCAAGCATGAGCTGAAACGCACTTACATCGGCAGAGGATAAAATAAGCACTTGCGGTACTTTTAACTTTTTAAGCTCTAATAAACTGTCTTCATTGTTACCACTCATTAGCTCACGCCAATTTGACTGCTCTAGTAAGTTATCTTGTGCCCAAGGTAGGTCTTCAAGATTAAGTGTTAATTTAAATTGGGGTTCGATCTCAATTGGCTTAAATAAAGCTTCACGATCAAAGCTAATCCATTTTTCGCCATCAAACACTAAAAATTCAAGCGTATTTTGCTCAACTAAAAGGCCTAATTCTATTTGATTAAGCACCGCAAATTCCGATGCGGCATTAATGGTGGTATGCAGCCTATTTGCTTGCTTGTCTAACGCTTCTTCAGCGCCGCCATCTAAGCTGTATACCACCATTTTGGTGGCAAAGGCGATGATCACCAATACCACTAAAATTTCTATTAAACTAAAACCATAATGCTTTGCACTCAGGTGCTTAGGGCTTACCTGCATGGCAAGCCCCAATGTATTATGTTTAAGTGCATGGTAAAGTTATTGGTCATTACTGCTTATCTTCATCCCAATTACCAATGTCATCTTCGGTGGCTGGTTCGCCATCTGGACCCATCGAAAAGATATCAAATTTACCTATTTCTCCAGGGCTGATTAATTGATAATTATTACCCCATGGATCTTCCGGTAACTTGCTAATAAAGCCACCATCAGGAAAACGCTTTGGAATGGGCTCAATACTGGTTTTAGTAACTAATGCCTCTAAACCTTGCTCTGTACTTGGGTAGCTTTTATTTTTAAGCTTGTACAAACTCATAGCATCTTCTAACTGCTGAATATCTAAATGCGCTTTATCAATAGCCGCTTCTTCTTGCTGGCCCATAATATTAGGTGCCACAATCGACATGATCATCCCGATGATAACCAGTACCACCATGACTTCTAATAAAGAAAAACCTGATTGTTTATTCACGTTATTACCTCGTTATTCTAAAAACACTAAGCAAAAATGATTTGTTTAAATCATTAATATAAAAAATACTTAAAGACCTACGGCCTTGTTCATTGCCATAATTGGCTGCAAAATTGCCATTACTATGAAAAGCACAATCACTGCCATAGAGGCAATCATTGCCGGTTCCAATAATTTTAATGACACATTAACCATACTTTCAAACTCGCGATCTTGATTGTTAGCAGCACGCTCTAACATTTGCTCAAGTTCACCGGACTTTTCACCACTGGCTATCATATGTAGCATCATTGGTGGAAACAACTTAGTTTGCTGTAGTGAAGCACGAAGACTCGCCCCTTCACTGACTCTTTCTGCGGCATCTGCCACTGCTTGCTTTATTTTTTCGTTAACCAACACCCCACCTGAAATACGCATTCCTTCAAGTAGCGGCACTGAGCTTGACGATAAAATACTTAATGTACGGGCAAAGCGCGCCGTGTTAATACCTCTAGCAACCTTACCTATGCCTGGCATATGTAATACTTTTGCATCCCACCAAAACCGTACTTTAGGTTTTTTAAGTGCGTATTTAATTCCAATAGCAATCGCCGTGATCGCTAATAAACTAACAAACCAATAATTTTGTACAAAATGACTACCCGCCATGACCCATTCGGTTGTCCAAGGTAATACTTGTTTGGTTTTTTCAAACGTTTTTAGTATTTTAGGCACCACAGTACCTAATAATACTGAAACAATACCAATAGCGAACACGACCAAAATAATGGGATACACCATCGCTTGCGTAATTTGGCTACGCATGTGTTGGCGTTGCTCGGTGTAATCAGCCAATCTGTTAAGTACTTGATCTAAGTGACCTGACTTTTCACCTGCGGCCACCATTGCACGGTATAAATCGTCAAATACATGCGGAAATTCACTCATCCCATCAGCAAGCGTATACCCTTCCACCACTTTAGAGCGCACAGACATTAACATACGTTTTAGCCGTGGTTTTTCACACTGCTCAGCAACCGCCATCACGGCACCCTCAACGGGTAAGGCTGACTGAATTAGGGTCGCAAGTTGACGTGTAATCAAAGCAAGATCTGACGTTGATATTGTCGGCTTAAATAAAGAGCCTAATAATGGCGCTTTTTGACCTCGAACTTGTTTATCATCTTGAGCAGCTGGCACCACCTCGAGGGGGGTTAGCTTTTGATCGCGTAAAAGTTGGCGAACTTGCTTTGCTGTATCCGCTTCTAAAATTCCTTTTTTTTCTTTTCCCCGGCCATCTAATGCACGGTATTCAAACGCCGCCATTGTTAGCCTTCCTCACGGGTTACGCGTAATACTTCTTCAAGCGTTGTTTTACCCGCAAGTACGCGGCTGCAGCCATCTTGACGAATACTTGGGCTGCGTTTACGAATATATTTCTCTACGCTTTGCTCACCTTTACCGCTGTGGATCATTTCACGAATAGTTTCATCAACGACTAATAATTCGTGAATACCTGTACGACCACGATAACCGTTAAAGTTACACTCTTCACACCCTACCGCGCGGTAAATCGTCGGAGCATTATCAAACGGTACGCCGAGTAATTCACATTCACGCTCATCTGCAATATGCCCTTCTTTACAGCTATTGCATAAGGTACGTACTAAGCGCTGTGACAATACGCCGAGTAATGATGACGATAATAAGAATGGCTCAACACCCATATCTTCCATACGGGTAATTGCACCTGAGGCGGTATTGGTATGCAATGTAGACATAACTAAGTGACCAGTCAGCGATGCTTGTACACCAATTTGAGCGGTTTCTAAGTCACGTATTTCACCAACCATAACCACATCAGGATCTTGACGTAAAATAGCGCGTAGGCCACGGGCAAAAGTCATATCAACCTTGGTATTAACCTGTGTTTGGCCAATACCTGGGATTTCATACTCAATGGGATCTTCAACCGTTAAAATATTGCGATCCCGCGAGTTAATTTGGCTCATACCGGCATATAAAGTAGTACTTTTACCAGAGCCTGTAGGGCCTGTAACTAAGATTATACCGTGAGGCTTACTAATTAAATCAGCAAATAGCTCTCGGTTTTTCGCGGTCATGCCTAAATCTTCAAGGTTTAAACGCGCATTGTTTTTATCAAGCAAACGCAATACGACTCGCTCACCAAAGCTCGATGGCATAGTCGATACACGCACATCTACTGCACGCCCTGCAATACGTAAACTAATACGGCCATCTTGCGGTATACGTTTTTCTGCAATATCGAGTTTGGCCATTACTTTAATACGCGATACCAGCAAAGAGGCTAATTTACGATTAGGTTTTAAAACTTCTTTGAGTACGCCATCCACTCGAAAACGAATAACCAGTTCTTGTTCAAACGTTTCAATGTGGATATCAGATGCGCCTTCCTTAATGGCCTCACTCAACATGGCATTAATGAGTTTGATAATAGGCGCGTCGTCATCACCAGCAAGTAAATCTTCAGTTTGAGGAAGCTCATCAGCCAGCGAGAATAAATCAACCTCGTTACCAATGTCTTCCATCATTTGCTGAGTTTCTGAGCTGTCACGTTGATACGATGCTTCTAGTAATAACTCAAATTTATCATCTTCTAGTTGCTCAAGTGTGAAGCCATGTCCTGCAATGCGGCGCACTTCTAGCAATACATCAATATCCAACTCGCCACGGTAGTAAACAACTCGGTTATCCTTATGTTTACTAAGTAACGCACCCACCCGCCTTGCATATGAAAACGGCAAACGCTTTGCAGGCAGCTCAATTAAATCCTCTTGTTCAAGCATTTCATCGTTGTTATGTGCAGCTGGATGAACAACGTCTTGATTAATATCTTCTATCGCATTAGTCATTGTTACGCTCTTGTGCATTTTGTTTGCGTAAATGCTCTTCGTACGTAGGTGGTAACACTAATTCGTCATTCCACTCAGGTAAAATAGGCGTATCAGACATTGGCATTAAGTTAATGCCATCTTCACGCTTTTTAAATTGCTCACCGCGAATAAAGTTATATTTACTAAAGCTGAGCTTATTCATACTAATGCCATCGCGAATAATGGTCGGTCTAATAAACACGATTAGATTACGTTTTCGCTTTGTTGTATTAGTTGACTTAAACAAGTGGCCTAAAATAGGAATGTCGCCTAATAGTGGCACTTTTGAAACGCTCTCTTGTACATCTTCATCAATCAAGCCACCCAATACCACCATACCGCCATCATCGGCCATTACAGTAGTTTTAATTGCGCGCTTGTTCACCGAAATATCGACTGCTGTTGCGCCACTAACACTTGAAACTTCTTGCTCTATGGTCAACTGCACCGCTGAACCATCATTAATTTGAGGGGTTACTTTAAGTTTAATACCCACCTCTTGACGCTCAACCGTTTGAAATGGATTTTCGTTGTTACTACCTGTTTGCGAACCAGTAATGATTGGCACTTCTTGACCAACTAAAATAGATGCTTCTTCGTTATCCATTGTAGTAATAGATGGAGTCGCTAGAATATTCGAATTAGTGTCGGTTGAAACAGCTTGAACAATTGCGCCCCAGTCATTTTTAATTACCCCCATGGCTAAGCCATTAATACCACCGAGTAATGATGCTAGTGGGCCGTAGTCACCTTCAGTTGTTTCATCATATTTGGTGACAGTACCTGATTCAGTACCAATGATATTTTTAGTTACCGTTTTATCACGGGCTTGTTCTGCCGCTACGGCTAACGAACCAACAGGTACTGTTGTACCATTATTAAATTGTAGCATCCCACCTTGCTCTGAAATCCATTGCAGGCCAAAGTTAACGCCATCACCTTCCATGACTTCAATAATAATGGCTTCTACTAATACTTGTGCGCGGCGAATATCTAAACGCTCAATAACCGATTCAAGTGAACGCATCGTATCTGGCTGAGCGGTAATGACGAGTGAGTTAGAATCAGGATGTGCTTCAATACTCGTGTCGTTTCTATTACTACTACGCGCATTGTTGGTTGCTCCGCCTTTTGAATCCTCTGCCAGCGATTTACTCACACCTTGAAGTACTTTGACTAAATCTTCTGCCTTTGCGTAGTTTAGGTAAAATACTTTGGTATTACCTTGGCTTTCAAGTTCGCCGTCGAGACGTTTAATAAGATCAATGGCGCGGGTACGAGCTTGACCTTCACCACTCACAATCACGCTATTAGTTCGGCCATCAGCCACAACTTTAGGAATTAAAAACTCAGGAACGCTGCCCTTGCCACTGTCTTTATAAATATTATCAACTACCGATACCACATCATCAGCTGTTGCATATTTAAGTTTTACAATATCAACGCGCTTATCACCCGCTTGGTCAACAGAGCGAATAATTTCTACCAAACGATTAACAGAGGCTGCGTGTCCTGTTAGCATCATCACGTTAGCGGCATTAAAGTTAGCAACATGACCGCCATCTTTTTGGTCACTAAACTGGCGAACCAAAGGGCCTAACTCTTGTACGCTGACATTTTTAACTCGTACAACCCGAGTGATCATCATATCGCCAGCTGCATCGCTGTCCGTTGTAATTAACGGTACATTGGATTTTTTAGCATCTGAACTTTTTTCTATTTTTATAATGTTGTTATCCATTTCAACAGCTGAATAGCCGTAAACTTCTAATACATTTAAAAAGAATTGATAATAAAGTGCCTCATCCATTAACTCATAACTGCGCACATTAACTTTGCCACGCACGTTAGGATCAATAATGATGGTTTTATTAAGGTTTTTGCCCACAATATTAATAAACTCATTAATATCTGTGCCCTTAAAGTTAGCAGCATATTCAACAGCAGCAACCGACATAGAAAGACTTGCCGCTAAAAAAAGTGCCGCATACTTAGCTAACCCTTTTTTAATTTTTTTGAGGTGTAGCACCTGAACCATTATGTTAAAACTCCAAAGCTAAGTTATTGCAGACTAAAAAGCACATCGATTTGCTCACCATCACGCTCTATGGTGATAGTTGCATCGGTACTATTTCGCAGCTCATTCATTGCTGCCATAGCCTGTTTTAAATCAGTTAATTGATAGCCGTTAATTGCCACGGCCAAATCGTTATTTTGTAATCCCATTTGTTTAAATAATTCAGGCTCTTTACCTGGACTCAAACGGTAACCTATAAGTTCCCCATCATTCATAGCTTGGGCAACACGTATGTAATCAAATAATTTACCAGGCTCTTCTAAAAGCTCTTCGCGGGTTTCTATTAATGCTTCTTTTACTTCAAGGTTGGCAGTCGCATCTATCTGCTCTTCACTTTGCGATGAAGGTGCTAACGGCCCCATCTCAGGCTCATCTCGCGCGGCTAGTACCGGCATAGACACCGTTTTGGTAAAGTCGAGCCCATCAAGCATTAAGGTTTCAAAGCGGCCGCTTACATCTAAAATGACACGGTCTGGGAGTATTTGCGATACCTTTGCACGTGTACCTTGAATAACATCTTCAACTAAGTAACTCGCCTGGCGACCTTGCGATTCAATAATGGCCATCCCCGCTTTATCATCATTACTCACAGCAACAATACCGGTTAAATTTATACTTAAGCGCGTTTCAGGGGCATTATTAATAACTTTGGCTTGGGGGGCAGTATTGGTGTTTTTTGTTACATTTACTTTACCAAATAAAAATTGCCCAATAATCGAATCGACAGACTGGTTATTGCCGCCCGTGACTTGACTAGAGTAGCTACTGGGAGCAAGAGGAGTTGTTACTGGGTGCGGCCATAAAAGCCAAACGAGCTTTGATGACAAAAATGCAATATAAACAATAACTAAAACCATAACTAACACGCTTAATTTAGCGTGTGGCAAACGGTTTAATAGCAGTTTAAATTGTTGAACGTGCTGTTCCATAAGTAGTGTTCTTATTTTAATTTATAGCGAAATCACCCAGCCATAGTACCTTTTCATTTTTCATTCAACAAGCACGCTAATATTAAACTTTGTAAACAGATTAATTTATCTTCCTCATTAGTTACAGAATCAAGCTATAACTTCATGGCATACCTATTTCATGGTAATTTAGCTAATAACCGAATTTACTAGAGATGTTCCATGACAAAGAAAGCTAAACTCAACGACAACTCAGAAAACTCGAGCGAACTTAAAGTCAGGTTAGATAAATGGTTATGGGCTGCTCGATTTTATAAGACGCGAGCAATAGCACGCGAAATGGTACAAGGCGGCAAAGTACATTATAATGGTCAACGTAGTAAGGCCAGCAAAATTGTAGAAATTGGCGCAGTTATAAAGCTAGCCCAAGGCGTTGATGAAAAAACTGTCACAGTATTAAATATACTTGAAAAGCGCCAAAGCGCCCCCATTGCACAGACCTTGTATCAAGAATCTGATGCAAGTATTGCTAAGCGTGAAGAAAATACTATCGCACGCAAAAATAACAGCTTCTTTGCACCTCATCCGGTTAAAAAGCCTGATAAAAAGCAAAGACGCGAACTTTTAAAAATGAAATCAAGTTAGGTATAGCCGCTCATGCAACAAGATTTACTTCATCGCTATTTATTCGACAATCTCGATGTTCGTGGCGAACTCGTACAAATAGACAACGCTTACAATGAAATGATTGCTAAACACAATTACCCAGAGCCCGTTAAAGCATTACTAGGTGAGCTGCTTGTTGCAACCTGTTTATTAACAGCAACATTAAAGTTTGAAGGCGAAATTGCCGTTCAACTACAAGGTGATGGGCCGGTAAAATATGCCGTTATTAACGGTGACGACCAACAAAATATGCGTGGCATAGCACGACTTCAAAGTGAAGTGACAGGGTCAACAGTTAGAGAGCTTATAGGCCAAGGTTACATGGTTATCACTATTACTCCGACGCAAGGGGAGCGTTACCAAGGTATAGTGCCTTTAGAGCATGATACCTTAAGTGAATGTATAGAAAGCTATTTTGAGCAATCTGAACAATTAAAAACGCGCCTTTGGTTTGCAACCGACACCACAGAGGGAAGCGCCAAAGCATGTGGGCTATTTTTACAAGTGCTACCTGTTGATAAACAAAAGTCGATTGAAGATTTTGCTCACTTAGAAGCACTCAGCAATACCATTAAAGATGAAGAGCTATTAGAGCTCGATGCCAATACTATTTTAACGCGTCTTTATCATGAAGATAATCCGCGAGTATTTGATCCTCAACCAATTCAATTTAAATGTG
Source organism: Pseudoalteromonas sp. ND6B (assembly GCF_000764215.1). Classification (NCBI taxonomy): domain Bacteria; kingdom Pseudomonadati; phylum Pseudomonadota; class Gammaproteobacteria; order Alteromonadales; family Pseudoalteromonadaceae; genus Pseudoalteromonas; species Pseudoalteromonas sp. ND6B. Next base: position 3,175 of record NZ_JQFL01000044.1, on the reverse strand, counting down.
GCTGTAACCGCGAAAAAACGATGACGGCTTTAGTTAATGTTGGCCAACAAGCGCTTTTGGACGATGTTGAAAAAAATGGTGAGATTAAAATTAGCTGCCATTACTGTTTAAAAGATTATGTGTTTAACGAGCAAGATATAAAAAGTATATTTAACTAATCTACTTTTATAAAACACAGCACAAAATAGCCATAATTTTTTATGGCTTTTTTGTGCCTAAAAAATGACACCGGTATCACAAGCTGAGCATTTTTCATGACACCGGTATCATTGAAATTATTCATGTTTTTTCCTTAATTTATATGTTTTTACGGCGTTTATAAGCTCGAATATCCTTAATCCATCTGTTACTATAATTGCAGCTTAAAGGTTACTAAGACCCAGAGCTATCCCGTTCAATCTCACACAATTTAGGTATAAACATGACTTCAAGCGCTACCCGTTTTGTCGATCTAACTGCAGCTGAACTTGTCGAACACGCTATCAGCCGTGGCGAAGGGACTTTAGCCGCCAATGGTGCTTTTGTAGCTAACACTGGTCGTCGTACCGGTCGTTCTCCAAAAGATCGTTTTATTGTTCAAGAATCAAGTACTGAAAATGAAATCCAATGGGGTAATGTAAATCGCCCATTCGATGCAGATAAGTTTGACGCGTTATGGGCACGTGTAGAAGCACATGTGCAAAGCAATGACCACTTTATCTCTCACCTTGAAGTTGGCGCTGATCCAGAGCACTATCTTCCAGTGGTTGTAACAACAGAAACTGCTTGGCACCATATCTTCGCTAAAAACATGTTCATCCAACCAGAATCATACAACAAAGCAGACTTCCCTCAGTGGCAAGTAATGAATGTACCTTCGTTTGTATGTGATCCAGAACGCGATGGTACCAATAGCGATGGCACAGTTATTATTAACTTTGCACAACGTAAGGTGTTACTTGCTGGCATGCGCTACGCGGGTGAAATGAAAAAATCGATGTTCTCTGTGCAAAACTTCCTACTACCAGCGAAAGGTGTATTACCAATGCACTGTTCTGCTAACGTAGGCGAAGCAGGCGATACTGCGTTATTCTTTGGTTTATCTGGTACAGGTAAAACAACGTTATCAGCCGATCCAACTCGCTTCTTAATCGGTGATGACGAGCACGGCTGGGCACCAGGTAGTGTATTTAATATCGAAGGTGGTTGTTACGCTAAATGTATCGACCTTTCTCAGAAAAACGAACCTGTTATCTGGGACGCTATTCGATTCGGTACAATTTTAGAAAATGTCGTACTTGATGAAAATCGCGTTCCTGATTTTAATGATACCAGCCTAACTCAAAATAGCCGTGCAGCTTATCCACTGGAGCATGTTGAAAAACGCAAAGTTGAAAACCGTGCAGGCGAGCCTAAAGCGGTTGTATTCTTAACATGTGATGTAAGTGGTGTCCTTCCTCCAGTATCTGTACTAACCGAAGAAGCTGCAGCATTCCACTTCTTAAGTGGTTACACTGCAAAAGTAGGCTCTACAGAAATTGGCTCTACCAGTGATATCGAATCTACATTTTCAACCTGTTTTGGCGCACCTTTCTTCCCACGTCCTGCAGGTGTCTACGCAGAACTTCTAATGAAGCGTGTACGCGAGTTCGGCGCTAAAGTTTACCTAGTTAATACAGGCTGGACAGGGGGTCCGTACGGTATTGGTAAGCGTTTCGATATTCCAACAACACGTGCTGTTGTTGACGCAATCGTATCTGGAAAATTAGCTGGTGTTGAAACTCAACACATTGACGTGCTAAATCTAGACGTACCAGTTGCAGTACCAGGCGTTGATAGCAAGCTGCTTAACCCAATTAACACATGGGAAGACAAAGCAAAGTATGCTGAATATGCAGCTAAACTAGCCGCTGATTTCACAGAAAACTTCGCAAAATACGACGTATCTGAAGAAATTAAAAATGCAGGCCCTAAGGTTTAATAATTACCTTTAACCTCATAATTGAAACGCCAACCTTGAGTTGGCGTTTTTGATCCTACTTGGTTTATTCCACAAATATCATTTCTTTAATATATTCTGCAAAATCATCTAATAGCTAAAATAAAGACCATAGTCACTTTTCAGCCCAACTTAAATGAGTTTTTCTATATGCATACAGCGATCTTATAAGGCCTTAAAAAAGCTGTAGCTGATTCGTTTAAACATTATATATTTAGGCTAGCAATATATGCGTACATTAGACTTGATAGCGATGTGAAGTACACGCTTCCCCTTCTATATTCAAGGTCACACACGACTATGACTTCACCAACAAAGTAGATTAGTATTGTACACAGTCCTAAGTAATCACGTTGGGCTTAATCGCTGAACTCCCTTAGCATTTTACTCACCACAGGCCTTTAGTGTGTCATTCCTGCGTACGTAAAAAGCCCGACGATTGCTGATCGGGCTTTCTAAATTTGGAGCCATGGTGTGCTACTTCGTAGCAACAACACAATAGAATATCGTGGTGTCAGCTCTGATCAACTCTCTTCCTTTAACCTATTACCTTTTACCTTGACCTGCATTTTCACTTTCCTACAGACGTAAAAAAGCCCGACGATTGCTAGACGGGCTTTCTCAATTTGGAGCCTGGTAATGTCGTAGTGCCCACAGCGGTAGAGTATGTATTAGGCTCTAAGGTGCTCGTCGCATTCTTTTACCCATAGCTTTCGAGATACTCAACCCACGCTACAAAGTACAGGTTGACACTGTGCAACTGATAGCTGATAGCTGACGGCTGACGGCTGATAGCTAATATTTTTACTTTCCTGCAGACGTAAAAAAGCCCGACTATTTCTAGTCGGGCTTTCTTTAATTTGGAGCCTGGTAATGTCCTACTTTCACATAGCAAATGCTACACTATCATCGGCGCTGTTTCGTTTCACTACTGAGTTCGGCATGGGGTCAGGTGGGTCCAAAACGCTATTGTCACCAAGCAAATTTGGTGTAAGTTCGATTTAATCGAGCTTACTAAAATTTGGAATTCTGATAATAAAAGTCTTCAAGTATCTACTTTAGTCTATTAACTTCTTGCTTAAACTGTCGCATAAAACGCGTTTGGCGTTGTATGGTTAAGCCTCACGGGTAATTAGTACAAGTTAGCTTAATGGCTCACACCACTTCCACATCTTGCCTATCAACGTTGTAGTCTTC
>NZ_JQFL01000043.1:0-948 GCF_000764215.1 Pseudoalteromonas sp. ND6B | reverse complement strand
CCCCCTGTGTCAGGATAGTTGTCGCCTCTAACATTTAGCAGAGGCAAATAAAATGAGACGTCAATTTACACAAGAATTTAAAGTTCAAGCTGTTGAAAAAGCATTATCTCAATGTGATGATGTTCGCTTAGAAGATATTGCAGATGACTTAGGTGTCGGTTATTCAACGTTACAACGTTGGATAGCACTGGCAAAAAAGCATCAACTTGAAATACACCAGACGGGTAGCCAAATGACAGCAGAAAAACGACCACAAGACTGGAGTTTAGAAGAAAGACTCAACGCAGTAATTGAGTGTGGAAGTTTAGATGAAGCCGCCATAAATGAATACTGCCGTAATATAGGGCTTTATCCGCATCATATTCAGCAATGGAAGAAAGACTTAGTAACACCACCTTCAAATAAAACAGTAAAGTCAGACAGTAAACAGCTTAAGCAAGAAATAAAGCAACTGCAAAAAGAACTGAATCGCAAAGATAAGGCCTTAGCTGAAACTGCCGCTCTACTTGTACTCAAAAAAAAAGCGGATGCACTTTGGGGTTTCAACGAGGACGATTAACAACAGCGACTGAGCGACATGAATTAATAACGCTTATCACAAACGCACAGGCTTCAGGGGCAAGGAAAGAAAAGGCATGTGAGTTACTTGGACTGACACTAAGAACCGTTCAGCGGTGGATTGAAGCAGACGATATGACTGACAAACGGACGAGTACGAAAAAACAGCCGCCTAACCGTCTCACAGAGTTAGAGCGGCAGCGCATTATTAATACGGCTAATTCAGCCGAATATGGGCATTTACCGGCCAGTAAAATAGTCCCTAAGCTGCTTGATAAGGGCATATGGATAGCGTCTGAAAGTTCGTTTTATCGTGTCATGAAGGCACATAACTTATTAACGCATAGAGAAAAAGTAAAGCCAGCTAAGCCGATGAAAAAGCCAAGAGCA
>NZ_JQFL01000042.1:0-2093 GCF_000764215.1 Pseudoalteromonas sp. ND6B | reverse complement strand
CCTAAGTACTAATTATTTTGTCACTACCTCTAAAAGCGCAGCGTCTCTTAGCCCTCTTTGTGCATAATTTTCTTAAAGATCTTATTGCACTGAGAGAAGGGAATGAGTAGTAAATGAGAAACCAAAGCCACTAACCTAAGTACTAATTATTTTGTCACTTCCTCTAAAAGCGCAGCGTCTCTTAGTCCTCTTTGTGCATCTTCACTTAAGAGAATATTAACTATCAAGTTGATTGAAAAATCATAAATTAAAGCGCTTGATACCATCAACCAACTTTAGTGTATTAAAGTTAATTAGTAAGCCCGTATTTATATTTGATAGCTTCATATATGTAATCAACTGCGCTGAGTGAATAGGTTGTAGTTTATCAACGGCCTTCAGTTCAATTATTAATTCATTTGGTAATAAAATATCCAATTTATAACCTGTTGCAATATATTGTTCCTTGTAAATTATTGGTAGTTCAACTTGATTTTTAATAAATAACCCAGCCTGACATAACTCATACATTAAACAAGATTCATAGCTTGACTCCAATAAGCCAGGGCCTAAAGTTTTGTGTACCTCTATTGCGCAGCCAATTACTGTTTGTGTTAACTCGTCAATGTGCATGATTATCCTTATTCAATGGTAACTTTAAGAGTTAGATTTTTTATTTCTACTTGTATTGATTTAAACTGATTATAGTTTAGTAAAGTAATTTATCCTTTACTCAACAATGCAAAGCTTACCTCACATAGAAAATTGTATGAGAAAACATTAAATACTAGGCCTAGTTATTAATTAAAATATTCTGTATTTGTCACGTCCTCTAAATCGCAGAGCCTTTTCATCCTTTATATGAATAATTTACTAAGACCTAATTGAACTGAGAGAAGCGAATGAGGAGCAAATGAGAAGATCAAACAGATCTTAGGTAGAGCTCATAACTTATAGACGCTGAGCTTGCCCGCGTGAGAAGTACAGCTTCTGATTTTTAAGTGTCATCCTCTAAAAGCGCAGCGTCTCTTAGCCCTCTTTGTGCATAATTTTCTTAAAGATCTTATTGCACTGAGAGAAGGGAATGAGTAGTAAATGAGAAATCAAAGCCACTAACCTAAGTACTAATTATTTTGTCACTACCTCTAAAAGTGCAGCGTCTCTTAGCCCTCTTTGTGCATAATTTTCTTAAAGATCTTATTGCACTGAGAGAAGGGAATGAGTAGTAAATGAGAAATCAAAGCGACTAACCTAAGTACTAATTATCGGAGTTTTTCAAGTTAGTTGTCGCCTCAAGTTAAATTTTATGCCGCCCGCATTTCTTCTTTTTTCTCAGGGTTTAAATTTACTTCATTTATCATTGACCAGTCTCGTGACTTCCCTGACCAACGGCTTGGGTTATTCAATTTAGCTGCGTCGTTTACCTGCTGACGCTTAGCTAATATTTCTTTATCTAAACCTGAATGACGTTGGTTTGGCGTCACAAATTTTATACCACTGTGTAGATGCTCATTATTGTACCAATCAACGAACCCACTTACCCATTCTCTTGCTGCGCTTATATCTTCAAATGGCTTTTCTGGGTATTCTGGGCGATACTTTAACGTTTTAAATAACGACTCAGAGTATGGATTGTCATTACTTACTGACGGTCGACTAAATGATGGCACAATCCCTAACTCCTGTAATGTTGCCAGTAATGTCGCGCCTTTCATTGGGCTGCCATTATCTGAGTGTAACGTAACTTGCTCGCGCTTTATTTGCTCTCGACTGCAAATATCCTTCATTAAATCCGCGGCTAATTCACTTAACTGTGTGTCGTAAACCTGCCAGCCAACAACCTTTCGACTAAAAATGTCCATCACTAAATATAAGTATAAAAATTGCCCTTTTACGCTCGTTGGTAAATAGGTGATATCCCAAGTGTAGACTTCATTTGCACGCACTGCTTTCAGTGCTCTTGGCTTTTTCATCGGCTTAGCTGGCTTTACTTTTTCTCTATGCGTTAATAAGTTATGTGCCTTCATGACACGATAAAACGAACTTTCAGACGCTATCCATATGCCCTTATCAAGCAGCTTAGGGACTATTTTACTGGCCGGTAAATGCCCATA